>JAOPYH010000045.1 GCA_025964715.1 Streptosporangiaceae bacterium
TGGATCAGCCCGTCCGTACAACCGCCCGACTGCCCCCACGACCACGTCACTGACCACCGCTGCCCGCCCACCGCCCTCTTCTAACCGGAGCCCGGATGGACCACAGCAGAAAGCACCGCGTGCAGCAGCTGCATGCGGTGCTCGGCGTACGCGGCAGATCAGGAGGTGGCGGCGCGCTCCTCAGCAGCGATGCGGCGCTGCTCAGCCTCGTACGCCTTGATCTGGGTGTGCATGTGCCGGCGCAGATCGTCGGCACGGTCAGTGCCCTTCGCCTTGCACACCACGCCGTAGGCGTCCCACGTCTCCTTGTCGACACGGATCACGCGCTGGGGGGTTCCTCTTCCTGCCATGGCACCAGCGTAACGGGTGGCTGGGCACTAGCGGTACACCACCTGAAGGCCACTGTACCTCTCGTGTCGGTTGAGTGTATGGGCACAAGAGATACACTAGACCCATGCCCGGGACCCCAATCGGAGCCGCCCTAAGTCAGCCGTCGTAACGCCTCATCTCCCACCCACCCAGCTGACCTAGTTCTTTACCGCAAGGAGCACCGTGGACAACGTCCTCCGCCACCCCAGCAGCACCGGCCCCATGGCGGACGACGACGGCCTCAGCCGGCATCCCCCCGCCGACATCCACGCGGAACTCGCCGTCCTCGCCGAATGCATCCACAAACCCGAGGCCTACACCGAAGCCGAAGCCATCATCGGCCGCGGCGACTTCACCCACCCCGCACACCAGCTCGTCTGGGACGTCCTCGGCCAGCAAGTCCGCAACGGCGAACCGACCAGCCCCATCGCTCTCCGCGCCGAGATAGAGCGCCTCGACCAACTCCGCCGCGTCAACGGCGGCGACTACCTCTGGGAAATCTCAGGCGCCTTCGGCGGCGGCAGCGTCGACTACTTCGCCCGCCTCCTCCGCGACAAGACCCGCGAACGCGACGGCGACGCCCTCGCCACCCGCATCAAGACCGCCGTCATCAAGCAGGCCGGGCCGGACGAGATCGACCGGCTCATCACCGAATACCAGCAGCGACGCGCCAACATCACGACCAGCGACCCCATCACCTCCCGCCTCGTGGCCGGCGGCGCCTTCATCCTCGACCGCCCCGAGCAGATCCCCGCCGTCTGGGGCGAAGACGACCAAGTCCTCTGGGCCGAAGGCGAAGGCCTGATCATCGCCGGACCCGCAGGCGTCGGGAAAACCACCGTCGGCCAACAGGTCCTCCTCGCCGCCATCGGCATCCGCTCCCACGCCCTCGGCTTCGCCGTACGCCCCGCCAAACGCGTCCTCTACCTCGCCTCCGACCGCCCCCAGCAAGCCGCCCGCTCCATGGCCCGCATGGTCAACCACGAACACCGCGACATCCTCGACGCCCAACTCGTCTTCTGGCCCGGCCCCCCACCCTCCGACTTCATCAAAGACCCCAGCATCCTCGTCCGCCTGTGCCAGAAAGCAGGCGCCGACATGGTCTGCCTCGACAGCCTCAAGGACATGGCCGGAGAACTCGCCTCCGAAGAAGGCGGCCAGGCCATCAACTCCGCCATCCAACGCACCCTCGTCGAGGACATCGAAGTCATCGCCCTGCACCACCACCGCAAGCAGGGCGGCGGCAAGGACGGCGGCCGCGAACCCACCTCACTGGACGAGCTGTACGGCTCCACCTGGATCACCGCGGGCGCCGGTTCCGTCGTCTCCCTGTGGGGCGCGGCCGGCGACCCGATCGTCTCCATGAAGCACCTGAAGCAGCCCGCTGGGGAGTGCGGCCCGTGGCGCCTCAAGCACGACCACCCGAACGGCTACACGGAGGTCTGGCACGAGGTCGACGTCCTGGACGTCCTGGTGCACGCCCGCGGCATGCTCACGGCGCAGCAGCTGGCCGCGCAGATCTACTCCCCGGACAAGGGCAAGCCGACGCCGAGCGAGGTCGAGAAGGCCCGCAGGAAGCTCGACCAGCTCGCGGAGCGGGGGCTGGCCCGGAAGGTCTCCGGTGGTGGCGGCAGGGGCAAGGAGAGCGGCTACGTGGCCTCCTTCAGCCCGGACGGAGAGCTGCCCTCATGACGACCTCACGGAAACTCACGCGGAAACTCACGGTCATTCTCACGCGGAAACTCACGGCACCTCACGAAACTCACGATCCGGTTATCTGCGCAGGTCAGAAACTCACGGGCCGAAACTCACGGTCGAATCTCACGCGGAAACTCACGCCACTCACGGTGATCAAGGAATCCGCAGGTCAAAAACTCACGACGAACTCACGCAAGAAACTCACGCACCCCCCTCTCCTTCGGAGAGGGAGGGGGGTGCGACCACCAGGAGCACCAGAACACCCGCCCGCCGAGCCCCAGGAATCCCCCGTGAACCAGACCGTCAGCCTCTACCGCTTCTTCAACACCGCCGCCGAACTGATCTACATCGGCATCAGCAACCGCGTCCCCCGCCGCCTCGACGAGCACGGCGACGACAAGCCCTGGTACCTCGAAATCGCCCGCGTCGACGTCGAGCACCACCCCGACCGGCACGCCGCCTTGCGAGCCGAGAAGAACGCCATCAAAGCCGAGCGCCCGAAGTACAACATCCAGCACAACCGCGCCGCCTACCGGACCAAGGTGCAGGAAGGCTCCGGGCGTTGGACATTCCAGTCCCGCCTCACCGCCAGCGAGACGCGCTGCGACCTCGTGCTCTACCCGGAACTCGACTGCTCGGGCATGGTCGACGACGTCTACGAACTCGACGCCCAAGGCCAGTTCGAGGAGTACGTGCAGTACCTCGAACGACGCCACCCCGAATGGCTGACGGCCGATGCCGTTCCCGTCATCTGGTCGGTACACAGCGGCTGGACCGGCGGCGTATTCGAAGCGGCCCCGTTCACGGCCTGGGGCGACGGCGTCTCATGGGGCAACTTCCTCGCCCGCTACACCTGGCCCGTCGACGCCATCAACGGTGAGCCTCTCGACTGGTACCAGCTGCCCGTCGTCAACGACCGCTTCCCCGAGTTCGCCAAGGCCCTCGCCTGGACGCCGTCACCGCTTCAGCCGACCTGCCCCCTCGCGAGCATCCTTCGCAGCCGAAACGGCCAGTACGCCACGGTTCCGAGCCGGCGCGCAGACCTCCAGGTCCGCCAATACCCCACAGCCGCCGGCCTCGCCCCGTGACCCCCGAGCAGCTCCTCCGCGACGAACAACGCGCCACCGCCCGCCGCCTCACCGCCCGCGGCGACAGCGCCCACAACATCGCCCGCCACCTCGGCGTCAGCACACGCACCATCGTCCGCTGGCGCACCAAAGACCGAGCGGCAGCCACCGCCACCACCGAGGAGCCCACCCAGCCATGACGACCACCAACGGCGACCTCGACACCGAGATCTACAACACCGCCGACGCCGCATTCCAGGACTGCCGCGACCTCAACGAGCACGCCCACGACTACCGCACCGGCAGCTGCTGC
>JAOPYH010000072.1 GCA_025964715.1 Streptosporangiaceae bacterium
TCCACAAGGTGCGCGAGCCCGAGCGCATCGGGGCCTGGGCCGACCTCGGAGGGTGGCAGGGGCGGGGGTGGTCGGGACCTTGCCCGCCTACCGACTACTTTTCCGACCACCTCGCTGGGGAGGCGGGGGGCGGGAATAGTATCTCTGTCATGAATGCCGCAACACGGGCGGGAGCTGACCAGGAGCTGCTGATGCCCTGGGCACAGCGGTTGATCGATGCCGTCAATGCAGACAACGAAACAGATCCTCGTTGTGACACCTCGGCCTCGCATCGGGATCCTCGCCGCACACCCTCAGGAGGTGAGCCACGGGGCGGCGCTCGCCCTCGCCGACTTCGCCCTGGCAGGACCGGCGCCACTGACCGGCCTTCGCTCGGACCGCGTCGCACAGCGCTTCACCACGCAGGTGACACCGGCCGTCAACCTGCTGGTGGCCCGGCTGACCGTACCGGGCGGTCCGTGGCCGGGACACTTCGGTCTGGAGGCGATCCTCTTCAGGGCCTCGCAAGCCTGCATGCCAGAGTGGTTCCCTCCCACCACCATGCCGTTTCCACTCCACTTCTGCGAGGTCCTCGCGGCGACCAACGGTTTCTTGAAGGGCCAGGGCGGGGTCATGTTCCCGGAGCTTCTTTCAAGGACGGAGCCGATCGACAAACAGGCGTTCGGGCTCGTGTTCATCGACCGGCTGACCGGTCTGTACCTGCAGCGCGTCGTTCCCGTCCGCATCGCCGTCAACCTGCACGCTGACGGCCTCGAAGGCGATCACGCCATCCTTCGCCGCCGTCGCCAGGTGGCGTTCATGGCCCACGAGTGGGGCCATCTCAACGAGCCGATGCCCTACGGATTGACGGTTCGGGCCTCCCGCCGTCCCATGGCAATCATCGGCGAGCTTCACGCCGATCTCGCGGCGATCGACATGCTGGCGCGCCAGTCGACGAATGAAGCGACGGCCACCGCCGACTGCCTGGTCCTCGACAGGATTGCCAGGGAAGCATGGCTCCCGCGGGCTCGTTCCCAGGTCAACAGCGTTGCTGCCCGGCAACTCCTGCTGCTGCGCGACGGAGGAGCGTTCCATCCCGTCGCCGAGGGGTACGAACTCCGGCTTGACCGAGCGCTCCCACGCCTTCTTCACGAACTCGGGATTGTGAAGGCAATGGAGTCTGCCTCCTCACGTGGACCAGGATCTGCCGAAGACTATCTCTCGAAGCAGGGCTGGGTTCTCAGCAACAACCGCTACCACCTCGAACTCAGCGATGACCTTTCCATGAGGCTCTCGACTGCGTCAGCCAGCCTGTAGGCCGGCGGCTGCTGCCAGCGTGTTCCGCAGCAGGACGGCGGTGGTGACCGGTCCGACCCCGCCCGGAACCGGCGTCAGGCCGCCGGCAACCCCGTCGACGGCAACGGCGTCGACATCGCCCATCATGGAGCCGTCCACGTCGAAGTTCGTCCCGACGTCGATGACCACCGCGCCGGGCTTGACGAAGATTCGGCCCACGAAGCGAGGTCTTCCGATCGCCACCACGAGCACATCGGCCCCCCGGGCGACGGCCGCCAGGTCGACGGTCTTGGAATGGCAGACGGTCACCGTCGCGTCGGCGCGCAGGAGGAGCTCTGCTGCCGGCCTGCCGACCACCTCGCTCCGGCCGATCACCACCGCATTCGCTCCCCTGAGCGGCACCGAGTAGTGGCCCAGGATCTCCATCACGGCTTGGGCCGTGGCCGGAGCGAACGCCGGGAGCCCCCGGAAGAGCCTTCCGACGCTGAGAACACCCGCGCCGTCGACGTCTTTGTCCACGGGAAGGAACGAGGTCACTTCCGCGGGGACAATTCCCTGCGGCAGCGGGGTCTGGACGATGATGCCGTGGACGCCGTCGTCGGCGGCCAGGTCACGGACCGTCGCACTGACGCCGGCTGACGTTGCGGACCGTCCGACATCGCAGACGTGGGCCTCGATGCCGCACGCCTGTGCTGCCCGGGTGATGGCGCGCACGTACGCGTGCGAGGCCTCTTCGTCGGTTGCAACGACCACGGCGAGGGTCGGCGTGATTCCCCGGTGTCGCAGGAGCGAGGCAACCTCGGTCACGCGACCCCGAATCCCGGCGGAGACCACCCTGCCGTCAAGCGTCTCGGTCACTGCGCGATCGCCTTGCGGACGCGTTCGGTGACCGCGCCGGCTCGCTCGACGTACTCGGACGCCGCTGCCACCTCGGCCCGAAGATCCCTACCGACCTGTGGATCGGTGATCTGGCGGAGGTTGATTTCGATATTGAGGACCGCCGCCTGGAGAGCTGCGTGCGCCGCTGCCGAGGCGACCCCCACATCGGACACGACGTTGCGATTGCCGCTCTCCACCAGTTCCCCGGCAATGTCGACGAGCCGCCTGGCGACCCGAGCCACACCGACCGGTGGTTGCGCCGCCTCGACCAGGGCGACCTGGATGGCCGTTGCCCGCTCCGACTTCTCGGCCTCCGTGCTTCTTGGCATCCGGTACGCCGCTCCGACTGCCGCAAAGGCCGCTTCATCTTCGCCAACGAGCGCGAGCGCAGCAGCACGCAACTCGGCCGCCTGGGCGTTCAGCTCCCTCATACGTGCTTCGCGGTCCTGCCAGCGCTCCCCCGTCGTGTACGCCGTGACCATCCCGACGAGGGCCGCGCTGATCGCTGCCGTCAACCCCGCCGCGCCACCACCGCCGGGCGTCGGGGTCCGATCGGCAAGCTCCTGCAGCCACGCCTCCATACTCGTCTTCATCCAGGGATCGGCCCTACGGCTCGTTCCGGGAGGCCTGAAGCTGCCGC
>JAOPYH010000125.1 GCA_025964715.1 Streptosporangiaceae bacterium
TCGCCCGGATGGAGCACTCGCCGGAGCTGGCCGCTGCCGGGCTGCGCCGGCTGCGCTGGTCGTCGGCCGGGCACCCGGCGCCCCTGCTCCAGCGCGCCGACGGCACCGTGACGCTGCTCGACAGCGAACCCGAGCGGCTGCTCGGTGCGGAATGGACGGGCGGGCGCGTCGATCACGAGATCCGGCTGTATCCCGGCGACACCGTGGTCTTCTACACCGACGGCCTCATCGAGTACGGCCGCACCGGGATCGACGAGGGCACCGTCCGCCTCGCCGACGCATTGGCAGAGCTGGTGGACCTGCCCCTGGAGAAGGTCTGCGACCAGCTGCTCGACGGCATCGCCCCTGGCCGGGCCGACGACGACATCGCCATGCTGGCCGTGCGGTGCCTTCCCCAGGAGATCCCAACCCCGGGAGGGTGAGCCGGCCGCCCGCTTCGGCCGGGCACCCGCGACACACCCAGAGCGGTGGCCTCCCGGAGGCGTCCGGCACATGTGGATCGGCCTCGCAGACGTGTAGCGGAAACGCCTCACCGATCAGCTGTCGCCCGGTCGTCGGAAGGGCCGGCACGACGGCTGACGAGCCCGGCCGCCCCCAACCCCGACGACTTGCGTTGTCGCGCCCTGGACGGGTAGCCCGGGTTCATGGGTGAGCCCGACCGGTTGGACGTCGTCGTGGAGATTCCACGCGGTAGCCGCAACAAGTACGAGTTCGACGAGGAGCGCGGCGTGATGCGCCTGGACCGGCGACTCGTAGGCGCGGTCGTCTTTCCTGCCGACTACGGGTTCGTCCCGGAGACACGCGGTGAGGACGGGGAGCCATTGGATGCACTGGTCCTGCTCGACGAGCCGACCTATCCCGGCATCTGGGTGGCCGCCCGAGCGATCGGCGTGTCGTGGATCGGCACCGAGGCGGGCCGCGAGGCCAAGCTGTTGTGCGTGCCGATGGGCGATCCGGCTTATGACGACGTGACCGATATCGAGCAGCTGCCGCGACACATGCTCCAAGAGATCGGACAGTTCTTCGCCGTCTACAAGCAGCTCGACGAGCGGAGCAACACGACAGATGAAGGGCCGGAGGGCCGGGATGCCGCTCTCCGCGTCCTCGGCGAGGCGCGTGCCCGATACCGATCGGACGGTGCGTGAACGGCCCGTCGGTTGCCCGAGCCCTCACGGGAGCCTCGCGAGAGGCTGCCGGTCGACCGTATCCCCGCCCCGACCAGCGATTGTGCGAAGTGCCCCCGGCAGGATTCGAACCTGCGCACCCGCCTCCGGAGGGCGGGAAGACGAGAAATGACTGTTCCTGGCTGTTGCCGATTAAGGTGCATTCGTGCAGGTCAGTGGCCTGAGTGGTGGTTGGGAACTAATGGGCGCGATCGGCCGCAGTTGGACCTCGTGTTGCCCCAGCGTTGCCCGAGACGGCTCGCATTAGCATCGCTAAGCACCGAAGGGCGATTCCACTCTTGCCGGTCTGGTGTAGGCGTATTCGTCGTGTCGCTCAGGGAACGGCCGGCCTCGGTCCGCGCCTCACCGGCGCGATATGGCGGCCCGGCTGAGGGCATCGACGAGATCGGTCGCTAATTCTCCGTTCCCGACTGCAAGAGCTTTCGTGGCGAGTTCTTGAGCGGCGGTCCGGTAGCTGTGATCGCCGAGGACCGTCCGCACGGCGGAGGCCAGCCCTTCCGGGACGGACTCCTCGGTGAGCATGAGTCCGGCCCCGAGCTCTTCCACGCGTGCGGCGTTGAGCGGCTGGTCGCGGCCCTGCGGGAGACAGACCATCGGCAGGCCCGCCGCGAGGGTGGTCGCGACCGTGCTCATTCCGGCGTGGGTCACGACGGCGTCCATGTGCGGCAGCACCCCGCTGTGCGGAAGGAACCCTCGGACGGTGACGTTCGGCGGTGCGGCGACGGCGTCCGGTGAGAGCACGCCGCCCAGCGTCAGCAGGACGCGGACCGGCAGTGATCCCAGCGCTTGTAGATAGGTCGGGAGCACGTCGGCCTGCCCCTGCATCGTCGTGCTGAGGCTGAGCAGCACCCACGGGTCGCCCGGTTCGGCCAGGCGGGCAGCCGTGCCCCGGTCGAGCTGCTCAAGGACGCCGGGCCGGAGCACCGCGCCGACGGCCGTCGCACCACTCCTGAATGCCTCTGGCGGGTCGAAGCCCGGCGGCTGGACGGCGAGCACGCACTGTGCGGCGTCGAGCATGGCGACGACGTCGGTCTGGAGAACCTCACTGCCCCACTGGTGGACGAAGGGCGCGTAGCGGACGTGGACCAGCGAGGCGACCGGCACATCGAGCCTGCGCGCGGCGGCGTGCCCGGCGGTCAGCATGCAGTCGATCACCACCGCATCGGCGCCGAACGACCCGATCTCCGCGGTGACGTCGGCCTCGGTGGCCTCGCTGAACAGCGCCTGCTGGATCTCGTGCCAGCCATCCTCGTGCCGACGATGCGCCGGCCATGGCGGGACGGAGGGATAGGTGGTGAACTCCAGGCCGCTGGCGGCGGCGCGCACCGCCATCGTCTCCCAGCCCAACATCCGCACCCGGTGTCCGCGGCGGACCAGCCGCGCGCCCAGGTTGAACGCCGACGGCGTATTGCCTCCGCCGTCCCACGACAGGATCAGGATGCGGCTCATGGCGTGGGCTGCACGTTCTGGTTGCGGCGGAACAGGTTGGCCGGGTCGTACTGGCCCTTGAGCCGGCTCAGCCGGTTGTAGATCTCCGGACCGTAGGTGGCACGGGCTCGGCCGGCACCGGTCTCGCCCTCGAAGTTGACGTAGCTGCCCAGCGACAGAGGGCTCATCGCTGCCGCGGCGGCGCGGACGCCGGCGATGCGCTCGGCGTCCTCGGCGGGATCGGTCCACGTTCCGATCAGGTTGTAGGTGTACGCGGCCGCCCGGCCGCTGAAGGAGGACGTACTGGCGCCGACCCGGCCGGCCGCGCCCCCCATCTGGTGCAGGTGGATCTGGGACATCGGCGCCGGCATGACCGCACCGTGCTCGAGCACGACGGCGATGACCTCGTCGCTGAGATCGGCGACGAACCCGCCGCGGAAGTAGTTGCGCAGGCCGTGCGGTGCCCCGCCGTCGAGCATGCCCTGCAGCGCCACGTAGGGCATCGGTCCGAACAGGTCGACCGCCGGCCCGAGGGCGCGCAGCGGCTGGAGCGCCCGCTCGCCGTCGGCCAGGTCGCCGCACCAGCAGCCCACCAGCGCGACGACGCGCTGCCCCACCAGCTCCAGAGGAACGAAAGGCTCGGGCGGGGCGAAGTTGACCGCAGCCAGCAGCGACGCCTCGTCCGGCGCGTCTGCGGCCCAGGCGCGGAAGGCGTGCAGGACCTCCCCGGCGCGGTCGAACGGGAACATCAGCAGGCCCCCGAGCACGGTGGAGACCGGGTGCAGGTCGAAGACGAACCGCGTGACGACGCCGAAGTTGCCGCCGCCTCCTCGCAGCCCCCACAGCAACTCGTCGTCGGCCTCGATCAGGTCGCCGTCCGCGGTCACCACCTGTGCCGAGCGCAGGTTGTCGCAGGCGAGGCCGTACTTGCGCTGCAGCCAGCCGATGCCGCCGCCCAGCGTCAGGCCGGCCACGCCGGTCGAGGAGATCAGCCCTCCCGTGCTGGCCAGCCCGTGGTTTGCGGTGGCCGCGTCGAAGTCTGCCCAGGTCGCGCCGGGTTCGACGAATGCCAGGCCGCGGTCCGGGTCGACGGTGACCGTGCGAAGCCGCGTGAGATCGATGACCACGCCGTCGTCGCAGGAAGAGAAGCCGGGCAGGCTGTGCCCGCCGGCCCGGATCGCCAGGGGAACGCCCGCTGTGCGGGTCAGGTTCACCGCGGCGACGACGTCGGCGGTGCTCGAGCAGCGGGCGATCACCGCGGGATGCCCGTCGATGACGCCGTTCCAGATCGCGCGGGCCGTGTCGTAGTCGGGATCGCCGGGCGTGCTGATCGAGCCGGCGAATGCGGCGTCGAACGAAGCGGCGAGCGGTTCGTGTGTGGTGGTCACGGTCTCCCCCTCGGTGGTCGGGTCAGGGGAAGGGTGGGGGCGGCACTCTTGGAGGGCTGTGTCGTGGCGACACTCCAGCGCTGTGTCGCCCCGGCACAAGGTCGACCGACGACCCGAGCAGCCGCTGGTCACGGCGAGCGGCCAACGGCCAGTCCGTGGCCAGTTCGCGACGCAGCCGGACCTCGTCCAAGAGGACGTACCGGCCCTGCTCCTGCCGGATAAGCCCCTTCGCGGCCAGCGCCGAGAGCGCGCGGTTCACGTTCTCCCGACTGACCCCCACCATGGCCGCCAACGTCGACTGGGAGATCTTCGGCGTCACCGCCAGCCCCGCGCGACGGTCCTGACTGGAGTCGACGAGTTCCAACAGGCGCAGCACCAGCCGGTCGGTGAGCGAGCGACTCAGCAGGGCCGAGATCATCGTCGTCTGCCACCGGGTGTTGGACGCGAGCTTCTCGATTACCCGGTCCTTGATCGACGGATGGCGAGCCATGAACGGTTCGAGCTCTCGTCGGCCGAGCCGGATCACCACCGACGGCGCGACCGCGACGACCTCGAGGAGGCGGCGATGATCCACCGCGAAGAAGCCGGGCTCCCCGATCGTCATGCCCGGACCGTGCAGGAAGTGCACAACTTCCTCACCCTGGAGCCCGACGATGCCGTCCTTCAGCTCACCGCTTTCGACTACGTAGATCTCGTGGGCCGGCTCGCCGACGCGCAGCAGCGACTCCCCCCGGACCAACTGCCGGCTCGTGACGACCTCCGCCAGCGGCTCCAGGTCCTCGGCCGTGAGGTCCTCGAACAGATACGAGCGGCTCAGCCCGCCCGCCACGTCACGCAGCTGGCGCACGCCGACAGTGTTCACTGCATCCACCGGTCGCGGCCTCGGGCACTGCGCGGGTCGTCATCGGAGCCGGTCCTACTTGAGGGACCACCGCGACCCGAACCACGCCTGCTTGGAGATGGGCCTCGAGCGGTGGTTGTCGTACTGATCCTCGGCGTGTTGCTGTTTGTGAAAACCCACGAAAACGTACCCTGACCTGGGGTTTCATGATGTGTACTCGTTGGCCGATCGTGGCCCGGATTGGACGTCTTGCGGACTGGCTGCGGACTGAGATCACTTACCCGGCGCGGCGTCGGTGCGCGCTCGGCCGTCCGCACCCGGCCAGCCTGCCGGCTGCATCGGGTCGCCGGGAGGGCGCTGCGCGTCCCTCCGGGATGGGCCTGCGGCCCACCCTTCCCGCGACCCGCTGCACCCGGACCGAGGCGGTTGTGAGGAGCGGCGAGGTGTGCAAGAACAAGCCGCCATGGCCACGATCTGGTCCATCACCTTCTGAGGATCCGACTGAGCCTGCAGTTCCCCCTGGGCTGCGCGACGGCGGGGGACCGCTGGCCGCCCTGCTGCACGCCTTCCGCGAGCTGGGCACGCACCTGGTTATGGGGAACGGACAAGAGGCGTCTTCTCAACCTCGAGACATGGCTCGCTTCGGCGGCGCCGTCCTGGGTGAAGGCCACGACGACTGGCAGGTCTCCGGCCGCCGCTATTCTCCGAGGGCTCCCTGGCCCTGCTCAACCTACCGAAGCAGACCGACGGGGAAGCTGGCGTAGCCAGCCCCTATGCCGTCATAGTCAGCCCCGCTGGCGAACAGGGTGAGGACTACGTCCGCCAGTCAACGGGACCTCATCCGCGTTGTCCGCCTCAGCGTCGGAGGCACGGCGCGCGTAAGTACGCGGGCCAGCGCCCTCGACAGGTCAAAGTAACGGTTAAGACACACTTAGATCGGCCACGTCCCGCCGGGCCGGAACGGGCCCCCGGATTCCAGGGAGGGGCTACCGGCAGGACGGGCCACCGGCAAGGAGGGAAAGGCACCACGGGTCGTTGCTGCCGCCGCCGTTGGGCCTCGCAGCGGCGGACCAGCGAGTCAACCGAAGTGGGGCAGTCCCCTTCGCCCAGAACGTCGTCCAGCAACGTTTTCCAGGTCGGGGAGTCGAGGGCGCCGAAGCAGTAGCCCGGGTCGAGAGCGAGGTTCCACCCGGCCGGACCGTGCCGGTGCCGGGAGTAGCGAAGGGCTGTGGTGGGGCTCTGGCAGCGGTACCGTGACTCATGGCACATGAGCCTCACGAGGAGTCTCGTACGACAGACGCCGGGTCGGCTTCTGCCTCGGAGACGACGGAGACGCGGACCGAGACGACGGAGGTCCGAACCTCCTCGTCGGACGCCCGGACGGCGGCATCCTCGAAGGGTGCGGGCACCAGCGATCAGGGTGCGGGCACCAGCGATCAGGGTGCGGGCACCAGCGATCAGGGTGCGGGCACCAGCGATCAGGGTGCGGGCAC
>JAOPYH010000147.1 GCA_025964715.1 Streptosporangiaceae bacterium
GCGATCGGCAGCCCGCAGGCGGCCTTCCACCGCAGATCGAACGTCAGCGCCTCGACCGCCTCCCGATCCGAGCGGCCCTGCAGCGCTTGCAGCACCAGCACCGCCGCGACCACGTCGGCCGGCACGCCGGCAATCCCCTCGGACCGTAGAGACCTGAAATTTGTGGATCTTGGCCTCGGGCTTGCTCCCGTCCGCGGCGAATGAGCGCCGCCCGCAGCCGGGGTCAAGGCTGGCCGGAGGCCACCCGGAGGGCCTGGCCTTGACCCCGGCGAGGACGGTGCCAGATTGTCCGGGAGCAGGAGCCAGCCGGTTCATGCTGCTTGCTCCGGCCCGGCCTCGGCGCGGGTGCGCAGCGCCCGCTCGTGGTCGATCGGAGAGGCCATGCCGAGTGCGGAGTGCCGCCGGTCCCGGTTGTAGTCCTCGATCCAGGCGGCCACCGCCCGGCGCCCCTGGGCTCTGGTGGCGAAATGCTCGAGGCGACGGAGCTCGAACTCCAGGGTGGAGTGCCAGGACTCGATCACGGCATTGTCCAGCGCCGAGCCGACCCGGCCCATCGACTGAGTGACCCCGACCCGAGTGCAGGCGGTGCGGAAGGCCCCGGCGGTGTACTCGCTGCCCTGGTCGGTGTGGAAGACCACGCCGGCGACGGCCTCCTTCCCGCCGCGCACGGCCACCGCCATCGTCAGCGCCGCGTAGGCCAGCTCGGCGTCGTGGTGCTCGCCGAGGGCGAACCCGACGATCCGCCGCGAGCCCCTGTCCAGCACGCTGTCCAGAAAGAGCCTGCCCTCGTCGGTGGGGATCTCGGTGCCGTCGCCGTACCACTTGCGATTGACCTGCTCGGCGGCGAAGTCGCGGCCGATCAGGTCCGGCGCCCGCCACCGCCCTCGACCCTGGCGGGTGGTCTGCTTGCGCCGCCGCGGAGCCCGGGCGACCAGCTGTTGCTCGCGCATCAGCGTGGCGACGGTGTTCTCACTGACCCGCCAGCCGGCCGCGCGCAGATCGGCGGTGATCCGCGGAGAGCCGTACTTGCCGTGATGCTTGGCGAACAGCCGGGCGACCTCGGCGGCCAGGCCGATCCGCCGGGCATGCCGAGCAGAGGGATCACCGTGCCGCCACTTGTAGAACCACGCCGGGCTGACCTGCAGTGCCCGGCACGCGGTCGCGTACGGGATGCCGTGTTGCTCCCCCTGGGCGGCAATGAAGGCGGCCACGGCTACCGGCCCATCGCCTCGTCGACCCAGAGGGCCACCGAGCGCTTGAGAACATCACGCTGCATCCGCAGCTCGCTGTTCTCCCGCCGCAGCCGGGCCAGCTCCGCCCGCTCGTCCTCGGTCAGCGCCGCGTTGCCGCCGTCGCGGTCCCGGCGGGCCTTCCCCACCCAGTTGCCCAGGGTGCCCTCGTTGACCCCCAGCTCCCGGGCCACCTGCGCGATCGGCTTGCCGGTCTCGAACACCAGCCGGACCGCACCCTGCTTGAAGTCCTCATCGAACTTCCGATACGACCTCGTCATCGCCACTCCTCAAAGGCGATGTCTCCACGCTACGAGGGGAAGCCCAATGCCGCCGTGCCGCGTCTGACCCAGATCACGAGGCGAAGCGTCGACAGCAGTGGGTGACGGGACCAGGCAGGACGATCAGGGTGGACTGCTCAAGGTGCGGTCGACTGATCGGTGTCGTCCGACGTTTCGATCTGGATGGTGAGGAGCGAGAGTTACCTGCCTCTCCGACTCCAACTCGAAGTGACACCAACTCGTCAGCTTGAGACTGAGCCGGAACTTCGTCGGCTTCAGCTGCCGGAGGACGGCCAGCACGATAATCAGGAGGCCCACGAGGACCAGGAGCGCTACGGCGACCGTCACGGTTAACAGGCTCCGGGCTGCCGCACAAGATGTGCAAGCCACCTACCTCCAATGGGGTGAGGAAGACCCCCCTTTGGGGTCACATGCAGCCAGGAGTCCCAGGGGTCCTCTGGCGGTCGTGGGGCTGCTGAGCTTCTCGTCGACAAGTCGAGTGAGCGCGCGGCTATGCCACCGTGTCGTGTCGTGCCACCGTCGGAGCAATTCACACTCCTTGGAGTGGGCCATGCGCGTGGCCACGCTAACGAGGGTCACCCGTTCCGGTGCCTGGGCTCGACTCGATACGGAACGTTTCCGGACGATGTAGATCCGGCGGGCTTGTGTGTCCGCGACCTCCAGGCGCAGGAGCGTGGCCTTGTTCAAGGGGATAGCTGCACGCAGGACCCTCATGGTTCTCCTGGGCATCGCGGCGCTCGCCGTGGCGGCGAGCCTAGGCGCACTGGGTGCAAGCATCGGGCGGGCGGCGACCGGGCAAGACACCTCCGCCCTCAAGGCCTCGGTGTCCTCTGCCACGAGCAGCGCCACGTCCAGCGCCATGCCCCCCGGGTCGGTCCCGACTCCTTCGACGTCGACATCTACCGTCGCGCCGACATCTACGGTCGCAGCCATCGAGGCGTCGCCTCCCGCCGCTCGCACCTCCGTAGCGCCGCGCCACACCGCCGCTGCTCCTGCTCCGCAGCAAGTCAACGCCCCGGCTCCCGCCCCGGCTCCCGCACCGGCTCCCGCACCGGCACCGGCTCCCGCTCCGGCACCGGCACCGGCTCCCGCGCCCCCTCGGATCGATTGCAGCCCCTACTACGCCCAGAAGGCGCAGAACCAGGCGAGTCGCCAGGCTCAGGGGGCCAATCTCAACAACCAGTGGAACATGGCGCTCAACAGCGGAAATACGGCTCTGGCGGCCCAGCTCTATAAGCAGAGCGAGGACAATCAGAGGAGCTGGGCGGCTCAGGACGTGGCGTTAGCCAAGCTCTACCCCGGCTGCTGATCAGCGCCCATCGAACGTTCCGGCGTGGCGTCGAGCGTGGCCCAGTAACCGAACCAGACTTGGCCGCGCTCATCGGCGAACTCTTGCGGCCCGGTGACGGCCAGCGTGGACCAATCGGGCGCGGCCACGACGCCGGCCGCGAGGAGCTGCTGCCGCAGCTCGCCACGGAGACCCGCCGTCGCCCGCCCCAGGTGCGGGTACGGCAGGGCGGTCGTCGCCGTGAAGGTCACCCCTACAGCGTGGCCGACAGTTGCCGGTTGGCTACGAGTGCGTCACGACTCGTCACCCGACCGGAGGAGTTACCAATCGAACGAGCGTCCTGCGTATCTGCTTAACTGCAGTACGATCGAGGTTGTGGAAGCGCAGCGCCCAGTCGCCGGCACTGACTATCCGGGCACCTTCCAAGAACTGCTGTCCTGGTTCCCCGACAATGCTGCGTGCATCGCATATCTGGAGAAGTTGCGCTGGCCGGACGGGTTCATCTGCCCCGCCTGCGGTGGTGCCGAGTACTGGCGAACCAGCCGCGGCCTTCTGATGTGTTCAGCGTGTGGTCGCAAGACCTCGGTGACGGCAGGCACGATTTTTCATCGCACTCGAACACCATTGGCGACGTGGTTCGCCGCCATTTGGTTCATCACATCGCAGAAGAACGGCGTCTCCGCACAGGGATTGCAGCGCGTGCTCGGATTCGGCTCCTACGAGACCGCGTGGGCGTGGATGCACAAGCTGCGTCGGGCCATGGTCCGCCCCGACCGCGAGCAGTTGAGCGGCGACGTGGAACTCGACGAGATCTTCGTCGGAGGTCGGGCCACCGGTCGGCCCGGCGCCGGCACCGCGAAGGTGCCCATCATGGTCGCCGTCGAACGCCGCGGCCGCCGCCAGCTGGGCCGCGTGCGCATGCGGGTCGTCGACCGCCCGAACACCGCAACCATTCTCGAGTTTGCGCACGACGTCATCGCTGAAGGCTCCACCGTCTACACCGACGGCACCCGCCTTTTCCGCAAGCTCGCCGCGATGGGCTTCAACCACGAATACGTCACCAGCTACAAGGTCGAGGACCTCGACACCGTTATGCCCGGAGTCCATCTCGTCTCATCACTGCTCAAGCGATGGCTGACCGGCACCCTGCATTACGCAGTGAGCGGCGATCATCTGGACTACTACCTCGACGAGTTCACATTCCGCTTCAACCGGAGAAGGTCGGCCAAACGCGGCCTGCTGTTCTACCGGCTACTGCAGCAAGCGGTCGACGCCGACCCACACCCGTTGAAGGATCTCATCGGAGGCGGCGGACCTCTGAGGCTGCAGTTAAGCAGATACCCAGGACGAGCGTGCGACGGGGTAGACCAGCACCCGTGACGACCCCGGTCCGACGTCTCGACGGATGCATGTACGACTCCCCACGAGCCGCCGAAGTCGAGCACAACGGTTCGTGGTGGCCGGCCAGTCAGTCGGCCTGGCAGCTCTGCGACGACGGCCGCGGCCGGGACGAAGCCGGTCCCTGCGGGGCCTTCGTCGTGGGGGCAAATTTGCTCACTCGACGAGGCGCGCGATTCACCGACACCTTCGGGCACGATCCATCAGGCGGCTCCGGTTCGGCTCCGTTCCTACTCTGGCTCGGGGTGCACGCGGCCGCCTCCGAGCGGCGGCGTCGCTGTGACGAGAGAGCGGCTCACCCGGTGCGGCGTCTCGCGTGCCGGGCAGCTTCGTAGGCCTGCATGACTGCGGCGGGAATCCGGCCTCGGTCGGACACCGGGTGGCCGTGGTCTCGCGCCCAGGCGCGGATCGCGGCGGTGTCGTTCCGCTGCGTCGTCGCGGCGGAGCGTCGGGGCCGGGCGTTACCGGTGGTGGTCGGCGCGGCGGCGCCGATCCGACGGCCTGCGTTGATGTAGCGCTGGATGGTCGAGCGGAGTTCGCCCGCGTCCTCGGCGTCGAGGTCGATTTCGTAGGTCTGTCCGTCGAGGCCGAATGCGATGGTCTGCTGGCCCTCGGGGAGCGTTTCGTCGCGGACGACGTCGGCACTGTCCGTCTGTGGCTGGTCTGGCTGTCGTCGTCCCCCGGAGAGCGTGTCGGACAGGTATTGAGAGCCCCGTCGCAGGAGACCTGCCAACGCGCCGGCGCCGAGGGAGACGAACGCGCGAAGCGCCCGGTCAACTATCACGTCACTCCGTTTGTCGAGGCCCCAGCAAACCGGGGGACGATCTTCACGTCCATTGTGCACGTCACCAGGAACGATGCACTTTCCGATCGTCTCGGCCGAAGGCAGGACGGTGTCTTCAGCGTCGGGGATCGGGAAAGCCAAGGCTGATGTAGCCGGGTGCCCGTTTGGCCAAGGATGAGGCGAGGACGCCGGTCGCGGTGTCGTGGTAGTCGTGGACCTCGGCGGTGCTCTTGCCCGGGTGCGGGCGCAGGATGCGACCCGCGTACTGCACGAGGCGGCCCTTGAAGGCGACGGGCGCGGCGAGGAAAAGGGTGTCCAGGGCGGGACAGTCGAAGCCTTCGCCGATGTAGGGCCCAGTGGCGACGACCAGCAGCGGCGGACCGTCGGGCCTCGGCTCGAGTCTGGCGAGGGCCGCGGCGCGCGCCTTGGCGCCCATGCCGCCGCGGAGGACGACCGGATCGTGCCCGTGCTCGCGGAGTGCTGCGACGAGGCGGTCGAGGTGGTCGGTCCACTGGCTGAGCACGAGGCAGTGCCGTCCGCGGCCCAGCGCCGCGACGACGTCGGTCACGACTTGGGCGGTGCGGGTGTCGTCGGCGACGAGGCCGCGGTAGATCGCGGCTATCCCGCCGGGCGCGGACGGGTCGGCGTCACCGGAGTAGCGGTAACCGGTGGTATGCACATGCAGCACCGGCTCCGGCGCCGTCGTGTCGGGGACACGGGTGCTTAGCGTGCCTGCAGGCGCGGGGACCAGCGTGCGGCGGATCGGGCCGAGTTGCAGCGCGATGAGGTCGTCGAGCTGATCGCGCCGGTAGGGGGTGGCGGTCAGTCCCAGCCAGCGGCGGGCGGGGATCTGGGCGACGGCCTGAGTGAACGCAGCCGCCGGGACGTGGTGGCACTCGTCGACGACCACGAGCCCGTATCCGGCCGTCTGTTCCGCGCCGTCCTCGGCGCGCGCGAGGCTCTGCAGGGTGGCGACATCGATGACGCCCGTCGTCTTGCTGCGTCCACCGCCGCGCTGGCCGGCCTTGACCCCGAGCAGCTCGGTGATGCGGGCTCGCCATTGGTCGGCGAGGGCCTTGCGATCGACGAGGACAAGGGTGGAGACCGCGTGCGAGGCGATCAGCGCGCAGGCGATCACGGTCTTGCCGGCGCCGGGCGGGGCGACCAGGACGCCGAGGTCGTGTCCGGCGAGGGCGTCGTATGCGGCGCGCTGCTCGGGGTCGAGCTCCGCGGCGAAGCCGAAGGCGTGCGGTTGGCCGGGGTCGCGCTGATCGGTGAGCTCGACGCGGCTGCCGGCCTGGCCGATCAGCGCGGTCAATCTGTCCTGCAGGCCGCGCGGGAGGAGCAGGTCACCGGTGAGGGTCTCGTCGTAGTTGCGCAGAAAGCGCGGGGTGTCCCAGGTGGAGGCCCGGCGCCGCTGCCGCTCGTAAAAGACAGGGTTGGGCATCGACGCGGCGTGCTTGAGGGTGGCCAGCAGGGGCGGTGGCAGGTCCGCGCTCTTGACGGTGATGGCGGCACCCAGGGTCGCTCGGACCACGGCCGGCGGCTGCGCGGCGATCTTGGTGGAGGTGGGGGAGCGGAGCCGGTCAACCCCGGCGCCGACCCGTACCTCGCCGAGCCGCTGCGCGAGCCGGGTGACCTCCTTGGGCGTCATCCGGCCAACGGTCGAGAGGTAGGCCCACTGGTCCTCCTGCGGCTCGAGCGTGGCGAGGTCGAGGAAGGCGGTGGCGCCCCGGCGGCGGGCGCTCCCGGCTAGCGGCGCGGCGATCAGGTTGCCCAGCCCGCCGACGGCCAGCACATCCTGGGAAGGAAAGAGACGGTCGTAGCTGGCGAGGTCCATCCGCCCGCGCACGGCGATCGCCTCGCCCAGCAGCCCGCTGCCCACCTGCCGGGCCGTCGCGGCCGGCACTGGGGCGGCGAAGAAGATCCAAGCGTGCGCGCCCAGGCCGGAGCGGGACACCTCCAGCGCCGCCGGAGCACCCGCGGCGCGGGCGGCCTTGAGGTAGGCCAGCGCATCGAGCATCGCGGCGGGTCCGTCGAAGTCGGCGGCCAGCCACCAGCAGCGGTCGCCGTCCAGCATCGGGTAGAGCCCCAGCTCCAGCTCCCCGGACAGGTGCGCGGTGATCACCTCCTCGGTCAACGGCAGGTATTCCCGCTGAGCGGCCGGCACGCCCTTACGCCAGCCGCCGCGGACCGCCGGCGCCCAGCCCGACCGGCCCGAGCGGGCGTTCTCCCAGCGCAGCGCGTACACGTCCCGGCGGGCCGCGAACAGCGCCCCGTAGAAGGCGACCTTGGCCGCGGCGGGGGAGCCGGCGTGCACCGGGCCGGGTGTCGCGTCGAAGATCCCGGTCTGCACCGGCCCCGGTGGCCGCGCTTCCCGCGGGGACAGCTCCAGCAGCCGCAGCAGGCGGGCGTTGTCCGCTTGCAGCCGGGCGACCTCCTCGCGCAGCGCCGCGAGCTCGTCGTCCAGGCCGCTCAACGGGAGCATGCCCTGCCCAGGGCCCGACGCGGTCCGCACACGCCCATGATCTCCCGCCCTCGGACACTCGTGATCCCGGCGAGCGAGCAAGGCCGTCCCGGCTATCGCCGTCGGTCATCCAAGTGTCAGAGTCCATGTCCCTGTCGCGACCTACCGAGACGGGCTCGTTCCAGCGCGTCCACCCCGCCGGTCGGTCAGCGAGGGCGCCGCTCATCTCACGGCGTCGTTCCATGGGTAAGACGGGAGCGTCCCGAGTCCCCTCGTCGTGGGGGCAAATTTGTTCACTCGACGAGTCGAGTGAGCGCGCGGCTATGCCGCCGGACCGCGTCGTCACGGGTGCTTCTGTCTCGTCATCGACAAGGTCGCCGTCTGGCGACCCAGTCGGGCATCTACAGCAATCCCGTGCGCGGCGATCGCGACCTTCGCGTGTCCGGGTACGAGGTCCGGCCTGGTCCCGTCTCCTTAGACGGCGCCGACGCCGCGCTCGTACAGCTGTCCGCGGCCGGTGTGCCCGCTTGGGGCGCAGGCACGATCCGGAGGCGCCCAGACTGGGACCGGGCCGCCGCGAGGCTGGTGGGCACCTACCGCTGAGCCCGGCCGGCGACGGCGGCCGGGCTCAGATGCCCAGCTCCTGCCGTAACACGCTCATCCGCTCCCGGAAGCGGCCCACATTGGCGAGCTTCACGTGCTCGTACCCCCGCACGGTGTCGGGCAGCTCGGCCAGCTCCACGATCCGGTCGGCCGTAGAAGGCGCGAGCACGGCGAGTGCGGCGTCGATCGCGCTGACGTACTCGTCGATGAGGGCGCGCTCGGTGGCACGCACCTCGCCACGGCCGAACGGGTCCAGCGGCGTGCCGCGAAGGCCGCGCATGGCGTAGAGCGTCCTGAACCCCGGCCGGAACCAGGCGCCGAGACTGATCTTCTTCGTCATACCGGCCGCCCGCAGGACCGGCGGGTGCAGCCGGTAGGAGTACCGCACGTCCTCGCCGAACTTCTCCTTCAGCTCCCGCGTCAGCTCCGGGTCGAGGGACAGTCGGGCGACCTCGTACTCGTCCTTGTAGGCCATCAGCTTGTAGAGGCCGCG
>JAOPYH010000156.1 GCA_025964715.1 Streptosporangiaceae bacterium
ACTGGGGGCCACCACCGGGGGAGCCAGACCTGCTGCCGAGTGAGAGCGCGGCCGGAAGGCGCTGAGCTGACCCGACGTCCTCACCGACGCGAGCCCATCTGCCTGTGCCGCTCGAATATTAGATTTGGGGCGCTCACCTGCAGGTTCAGGCAGGAGTGAACTTAGGCACTTTCATAGGCACCCGATCCACACACCCGCCTCGGTTCGCGTTCCCGCCGCTCCCGTCCGAAGCAGGGAGCGGCGGGAGCACCCATGGTTCCTGAACCGTCCCGAACAAGCATCAACGCACACCATCCGACGGCGCTGATCTGCGCATCTTGAAAACCGGCAGGTCCGGGCATGATCGGGACTACCTTGACACGGTCGTGGTCAGGCTTCTAGCCGCCCAGTACATAAGGCCAATCCCCGGTCCATCGGCTTCATGTTTGCTCGGCGTTAGCTCGTATGTCGCGGAACGGCACGTCACCAACCGGCGGGCGCCGACAGCGGACGAGTCGCGCAGAAATCGACATGAATCGGCACTGTGATTCACCAGCCGACACCGGGTGACACCATGTCGAGCGGACTTCCAATCCGACCGTCGGGGGTTCGAATCCCTCCGGGCGCGCACCGTCTGACCTGGGTATTCCACGTGATCACATACGGTTTCAGGACCGCGGCCGCCCGGTCAGCCACTCGGACGGCGTGGGGGAGCCCCGAGCCGGCTGCAACGACCTGATCATGGCGCTGCAGCGAGTCCTGGATCCCGCCAGCGCCCGTAACCCTGATCTTGCGGACGTGCACCGGCCGCTGCCCGAACCCGTGGTCGACCACCTCGGTTAACCCGAAAAGTCGACAGTCCCTTCGGAAAGGGAGATGGCCGTCACAGCAGTCTGCCGATTTTGTCGGCGTGGTCCCGCAGGACTGGAAGGAAGCCCCGGCGCATGTCTTCGAGCGTGGCACGGGCGGTGAAGACGCTTACGCTCAGTGCCGCCATCGTGCGCCCCTGGGCGTTCCTCACCGGAACGGCCATGGAGCGCATCCCGAGTTCGAGTTCCTCGTCGGTGAATGCGACCGCGTCCACGCGTTCTTCCTCGATGCGCACCTTGATCGCCGAAACGTCTATGAGTGTCTTCGGGGTGCGGCGCTCGGGCCGACATTTGTCCAAGTAGGCGTTCAGCGCGTCTTCGTCGAGGTCCATGAGGAGGACCCGTCCAGTGGCACAGGCGTACGCGGGAAGGCGGGCGCCGAGGCGAACCCCGGTCGACACGATCCGCGGGGCCTCGGCACGTGCGACGAACATCGACCAGCCGTCTTCCAGCACCGCCAGGGAAACCGACTCCGCCAGCTCCTCCCGGGCTGCGATGAGATGGGGTTGCGCGAGCAGCGGCAGGGGGGCGCTTTCCAGGTACGACGTGCCGAGCCGCAACATGCGCGGCGTGGGGCGGAAGTACTTGCCGTCGTACGTCAGGTAGCCGAGGTCGGTGAGAGTCAGCAGGCAGCGCCGCGCGCTCGCCCTCGTGACGCCGGTCTCCCGAGCAGCGTCGGCGACCGTGAGCTGCGTACATGACTCCCCAAAGGCCTCGATGACGGCGAGGCCCTTCGCCAGCCCCGCCATGCCCTCGGGCGCACGACCAGGTTCATTTTCCTTGACAGCACCGGCGGTTTCCCTCTTAGATGTTCGCGATTCGGCCACGAGTTCGTTATACGAACAAATTGTCCGGCTGTCAAGCAGTGTCCGAGCGACCCGCTGGGTTCGGACACCTGCGGACCGAGGAGGAGTCTTGACGAGCAGTACCTCAGAGGGGACCGAATTCAGCTTTCCGGCGTGGCCGGAAAGCCTGACCCGGGTCCCCTACTGGATCTTCCAGCGCGAGGACGTCTACGCCGCCGAGCAGAACAAGGTGTTCCAGGGGCCGTACTGGAGCTATCTCTGCCTGGAAGTCGAAGTGCCCGAACCGGGCGACTACCGCACGTCTTTCGTCGGCGACACGCCAGTGATCGTGTCGCGGGACCTCGACGGAGAGCTGTACGCCTTCGAGAACCGCTGCGCGCACCGCGGCGCGCTACTGGCGCTCGACAAGCAGGGCAAGGCCAAGGACTTCACCTGCGTGTACCACGCCTGGAGCTACAACCTCCAGGGGGACCTGACGGGCGTCGCGTTCAAGGACGGCATCAAGGGCAAGGGTGGGATGCCGCCGTCGTTCTGCCTGGAGCAGCACGGCCCTCGCAAGCTACGACTGGCCGTGCTGCACGGGTTGATATTCGGCAGTTTCGACGACGACGTGCCGGATATCGATGAATACCTTGGCGACGAGATCTCAAGCCGGATCGAACGGGTGCTGGGCGGCCGCAAGCCGGTGGTGCTCGGCCGGTTCACGCAGATGCTGCCCAACAACTGGAAGCTCTACTTCGAGAATGTGAAGGACTCCTACCACGCCAGCATCCTTCACCTGTTTTTCACCACGTTCCAGATCAACCGCCTGTCCCAGCGTGGCGGGATTATCGTCGACGAGAGTGGCGGCCATCACGTCAGCTACTCCGCCATCGATCGCGAGGCGGAACGCGACGCGGTCTACGCGGCCCAGAAGATCCGGTCCGAAAGCCAGTACACGCTGGCCGACCCGTCCCTGCTCGAGGGGTTCAGCGAGGTCGGCGACGACATCACTCTACAGATCCTTTCCGTCTTCCCCGGCTTCGTCCTGCAGCAGATCCAGAACTCCGTGGCGGTTCGCCAGATCCTGCCGCGGGGGGTGGAGCAGACCGAGCTCAACTGGACCTACCTCGGCTTCGAGGAGGACACGACCGAGCAGCGCGAGATGCGGCTCAAGCAGTCCAACCTGGTCGGCCCGGCCGGTTACGTCTCAATGGAGGACGGCTGCGTCGGTGGCTTCGTCCAACGCGGTGTCGCGGGTGCCTCCGGTGAATACGCCGTCGTCGAAATGGGCGGTGAGACGGCCGAATCCAGCGAAAGCCGGGTCACCGAAGCCTCCATCCGGGGCTTCTGGAAGGCCTACCGCGACGGAATGGACCTTTTTCCCGAGGAGGCCGGAGAATGACCCAGGACACCTTTCGGCTGATCAGCCGCACGCAGGCCGAGTATGCCCGTTGCATCGACGACGGCGCGCTGGAGGATTGGCCCGGCTTTTTCCTCGAGGACTGCTTCTATCAGGTCACGACCGCCGACAACCACCGCCAGGGCATGACGGCCGGGCTCATCTGGGCCAACACGCGCCGTATGCTGACCGACCGCGTTTCGGCGCTACGCGACGCCAACATCTACGAGCGCCACACCTACCGGCACATGTTGAACGCGCCGGCGATCCTCGAGAAGAACGGTGACGCGGTCCGCTCGGAGACTTCGTTCTTCGTGGTCCGGGTGACCAACGACGGGCCCACCGACATCTTCGCCACCGGCCGCTACCTCGACCGCTGGCGGATCGACGGCGACGTGGCCAAGCTCGCAGAGCGGATCGTGGTCTGCGACAGCTCCCGGACCGACACGCTCCTGGCGTTGCCGCTGTGACCGGTCCACGGCCCCGCGTCCTGCTCAGCATCGGCGATCCGAACGGCGTGGGCCCGGAGCTCTCAGTCAAGACCGTCGCCGCTCTGCAGGGCGAGCCCGGTGTGATCCCCGTGCTCGTCGGCGACCGTTTCGTCGTGGAGGCGTACGCCCAGCAGGCCGGGCTCGAGGTCCGGGAGACGGTCGGCTCGGCCGAACCGCAGCCCGGTGTGGTGGACCTCCTGCCGGCCGATTCGTTGTCGCACCAGGCTTTCCAGCCTGGAACGGTCCACGCCCAGGCGGGGCGGGCGACGGTCGCCTATCTCGCCATGGCCGTCGAGGCGCTCCGCCGCGGCTACGCACGGGCGATCGTTGCCTGTCCGCACTCGGAGACCGCGATCAACGCAGCGGGAATCCCCTTCTCCGGCTATCCCGGCCTGCTCGCCCGGCTGGCCGGGGTCGATCCCGACCGGGTGTTCCTGTTCCTGATCGGCGGCGGGCTGCGGATCGTGCACGCCACCCTGCACGAACGGCTCGCAGATGCCCTCGGCCGGTTGACTCCCGCGCTGGTCGAGGCCGCCGGGCTGGCCACCGTGGACGTCTTGCGGTCGCTCGGCATCGCCTCGCCCCGGATCGGGGTCTTCGGGGTGAACCCGCATGCCGGCGAGGGCGGCCTGTTCGGCGAGGACGACGACCGGATCACCGCGCCCGCCGTGGAGCTGCTGCGACAGGCGGGCGTCGACGTTCACGGACCGCTGGGCGCGGATCTGCTGCTCGGCCGCCAAGGGTTCGACGCGTTCGTCGCCATGTACCACGACCAGGGGCACATTCCGGTCAAGCTGCTCGCCGGCCGGAACTCCACCGCGTTGTCGATCGGCGCCGGGCTGATCTTTTCCAGCGTCGGCCACGGCACCGCATTCGATATCGCCGGCAAGGGCGTGGCCGATCCGGAGGCGGTGATCCGCGCGGTTCGCCTCGTCGGCGGAGTGTCCCTGCCGGCCCCGGGGCCCGAATCTGTGGAGGTCTCGTCATGACCTACGAGGTGACGGTCGCCGGGACCGACATCAGTTTCACCTGCGAACCGGGTGAGGCGGTGCTCGATGCCGCCGAACGCGCCGGATACGCACTCCCATATTCCTGCCGCAAGGGCGTGTGTTCCACCTGCGAGGCCGGGGTGCGAACCGGCCAGGTCCAAGTGCGCGGCCAGGGCGGCCGCACCGGGCCGGCGGAGGAAGTGCTGCTGTGCCAGGCCCGGCCGCTCACGGATCTCGAAATCGCCCCCAAACGGATCGATCGGCGCGGTCCGCCCGATCGCAAGACCGTGACGGCGAAGGTACAACGCATCGCGTGGCCTGCCGAGGATGTCGCGGTCCTGCAGCTGCGCCTGCCGACCGGGGTACGGGCCAGGTTCCGGGCCGGCCAGTACCTCAAGGTTTTCATGGCGGACGGGGACAGCCGGAACTACTCGATGGCCAACCCGCCGCACCAGAACGACTCGGTCCAGCTGCATATCCGGCACGTCCCCGGTGGCCGGTTCTCCGAAAGCGTCCTCGCGGCAATACAGAAGGGCGATGCAGTTCGCGTCGAACTGCCGTACGGGGAGTTTTCACTTAACGAGGATTCCGACAAGCCGGCCGTCCTCATTGCCACGGGCACCGGTTTCGCCCCGATCAAGTCCATTGTGGAGGACCAGCTCAAGCGTGGTTCGGAGCGGTCGATACACCTGTACTGGGGCGCGCGCAAGCGGGCGGATCTGTATCTCGCCGAGCTCGCCGAGAAATGGGCGGCGCGGGCCCCGTGGTTCTCGTTCACCCCGGTGCTCTCGGAAGCCGAGGACGGATGGTCCGGCCGGACCGGCTGGGTCCATGCCTCAGTCCTCGAAGATCGGCCCGACCTGAGCGGCTACGAGGTCTACGCGTGTGGCAGCCCCATGATGACATCGGCCGCGCGCGCGGACTTCGTCTCCCGAGGCGGGCTTGATCCGGACAGTTTCCACTGCGATGCCTTCGTCCCATCGGGCGATCTGGAGCCGGCGTCGCCGCAATAACGCGTCATCGATTCGGGGGAATCTCAGCAAGACGGACCGGGCTGGAATCAGTCAGAACGAGGAAAACATGTCCCCTTCAGAAACGAGTCCACTGCGCCTGCCGCAGTTCATCGATGATCGCAGGGTCGGTCTCTTCCAGTATGTCGTGGTCGGACTGTGCGCATTCGTCATGTTCATGGACGGATTCGATACCCAGGCCATCAGCTACGCCGCCCCCCATATCGCCAAGGAATGGGGATTGTCCAAGCAGGAGCTCGGCCTGATCTTCTCCTCGGCACTCGCCGGCCTGATGATCGGCTACCTGGTGCTCTCCCCGCTGTCGGAACGCTTCGGCCACAAGCGCCTCATCACCGTCAGCTCCATCGCCTTCGGTCTGTGCACGCTCACCACGGTCTGGTCGCAGGACCTGACCGAGCTGATGGCGCTGCGCTTCATCACCGGTATCGGCCTGGGCGCAGCGGCACCGAGTGCGGTGGCGCTGACCGCGGAGTTCAGCCCCAAGCGCCTGCGAGCCTCCTTCGTTCTGGTGATTTATTGCGGCTTCTCCTTCGGCTTCATCGTCGCCGGCATGGCTTCGGACTGGCTGATTCCGGCACTCGGCTGGCGCGCCCTGTTCTGGGTCGGCGCGCTGGCACCTCTGGTGCTGGTCCCGGCGCTGTTGCGGTGGCTGCCGGAATCCCCGGTGTTCATGATCCAGCACAGCGCCGACCCGCAGCGGATCTACCGGGTCTTCCGCAAGATCGACCGGAAGCTGCCCCCGCAGGACCGTCCGGTCTTCACCGTGGAGCAAGCCGGTCTGGCGACCAGCGGCAAGGCGAAGGAAGGCGGCGAGCAGGCAAGGCTGCGGACTCTGTTCACCCGCAACCAGGTACTCGGCACGCTCCTGCTCTGGTTGGTTTTCGTGATCAATCTCGGTGAGTTCTACGCGCTGCAGAGCTGGTTGCCGTCGATCATGACGAGCCTCCACTATCCGATGCACATCGTCGTCACCACGACCACGCTGACCGCGGTCGGCGGAATCGCCGCCGCCCTCGTCAGCGGCCCGGCGATGGACCGGCTCGGCGCTTACGGCACACTCGCCACCGTCTACGTGCTCGGTTTCGTTTTCGTCGCGGCCACCGGGCTCGCTTTCCACGCGCCGCTGTGGATCCTCCTCGTGGCCAACTTCCTCGCCGGCTGCTGCATCAGCGGCGGGCAGAAGAGCCTGATCGCGTTCGCCGCGATCTTCTACCCGGCGCAGATCCGCTCCACCGGGGTCGGCTGGGCGCTCGGTATCGGGCGGGTCGGCGGCATCATCGGGCCCCTCGTGGTCGGTACGGCGCTGGGCCTGAACTGGTCGGCGAGCGCGGTTTTCTACGCCATGGCGGTACCCATGCTGGTGGCCGGTCTGATCATGCTGGTCCTCGGGCGGCGCTACGGCCGTACGGCAAGCGCGCCGGCGCCGGAGACGCAGGACGCTCCTGCCGCAGGAGTGCCCAGCCCTGAGACGGCGTGACCAGCGCCATCTCCGCCGAGCGCTATCCGTACTACCACGGACGTTACTGACAGCGACACGGCTGGATGGGCTTGAAACCAGGGAGGACCTCCGGTTCATGGTTGTGAGTCGACCAAGATTCACAACCATGGACCGGAGGTCCTCATGCATGTCGGGCCTCGAAAGTCCCGATTCAGGCGATGACCTGGGATTTCCCGGCGGGATCACGCAGGGGGCGGGCCGAGACCTCCCTAGTGGCCCTCATCCTCTCTGAGGATCTTGTCGGCGATGGCGAACGCGGAGTTGGCCGCGGGCACCCCGCAGTAGATCGCTGACTGCAGCAGGACTTCCTGGATGTCTTCGGGGGTGAGGCCGTTGCGCAGCGCGGCGCGCACGTGCATGGCCAGCTCTTCGTGGTGGCCGCGCGCGATGAGCGCCGTGAGCGTGATGCAGCTGCGAATCTGCCGGCTGAGGCCAGGGCGCGTCCAGATCTCGCCCCATGCGTAGCGGGTGATGAAGTCCTGGAAGACCGAGGTGAAGGCGCTGGTGCGGGCGACGGCACGGTTGACGTGCTCGTCGCCGAGTACGGCGCGGCGTACGGCCATGCCCGCGCTGTGGCGCGATCCGTCGTCGTTGGGTGACGCGTCGGCGGGTGGTGCTTCGGCGGCCGCCAGGTGACCGAGCAGCGCGGCCAGTACGGGTCCCGGCTGTTCGATGTTGGCCAGGTGCGCCGCGTGGGCGACCTCCGTGAGGCTCGCGCCGGGGATACCGTCGGCGAGTTCGCGGGCGTGGGCGACGGGGGTGGCCGGGTCGTCGCGGCCCGCGATCACCAGGGTGGGGGCGGTGAGGCCGGGCAGCTCGGCGCGCAGGTCATACCCGGCGAGCGCGTCGCAGCACGCGGCGTAGCCCTCGGGATCGATGGCCCGTATGGCGGCCACCATCGCCTCGGCGCCCGGTTCGCCCCGGAAGGCCTGGGTGAACCAGCGGCCGCCAGCGGTGCCCGCGACCGGATCGGTGCTGCCCTTCGCCCGGACCAGGGTGGCCCGGTCGTGCCAGCCCTGCGGCTCGCCGAAGCGGGCGGAGGAGCAGATGACCGCGAGCGACTCCACTCGCTCCGGCTGGTGCACGGCGAGCCAGGTGCCGACGGCCCCGCCGAGCGAGATCCCGGCGTACGCGAACCGCTCGAGGCCGAGCGCGTCGGCGAGCTCCAGAACGAGCCGCCCGAGGTCGCCGACGGTGGCCGGGCTCTGTGCGCTGCTCGGCAGCAGCTCGGCGGGCGACCCGCCGTGACCGGGCAGGTCCCATCTGATCACCCGGTGCGTGCGGGCGAGGGCGGGGACCTGCGGGTCCCACACGGCCAGCGAGGTGCCGAGGGAGGGCCCCAGGATGAGCGGCGGCGCAGAGTCGAGACCGTCGATACGGTGGTTGAGGGTCATGGTGTCTCCTCCGTGCCGAGGCGGCGCAACGCGCGGTCCGTGAGAGGGCCGGCGGAGCCGAGGTAGTTCGTCGGGTCGGTCAGTTCGCGCAGGCGTTCCGTGGGGAGGACGCCCGCCACTGCGGGCTCCTCCTGGAGGGCCTCGCCGAGGTCGATGCCCTCCTCGGTGGCGCGGCGAGCGGCCCGGGACAGGGCCTTTTTGGCCTCGCCGCGGTCGATCAGGGCGGCGAGCGCCGCGGCGAGGTGCTCGGTGACGATCAGGCCGTCGGTCACACCGAGGTTGCCCCGCATACGGTGCGGATGGACGCGGAGTCCCTCGGCGAGTTCGGCCGCGTCGCGAGCGGCACCGCCGACCAGGCGCAGGGCCTCGCGCAGCGGCTGCCATTCAGCGTGCCAGGCCCCCGGTGGGCGCTCGTCCTCGGCGGTGAGGGCTCCGTACAGCACGGACGCGAGCCCCGGGACCTGGCGGGCGGTGGCCGCGATGAGGGTGGCCCGGACCGGGTTGCTCTTGTGCGGCATGGCGGAGGAGCCGCCGCCACCGCCCTCGGCGACCTCACCGATCTCCGTACGGGACAGCAGCAGCACGTCCGCCGCGATCTTGCCCAGCGCCCCGGCGGCGAACGCCAGCGCTCCGGCGAGATCCGCGACAGGGGTGCGCAGCGTGTGCCACGGCAGCGCCGGCTCGGCGAGCCCGGTCTCGGCGGCGTAGGCGGCGAGCAGCCGCAGGCCCAGGTCGGTCTCGGCCGGCGGCCCGGCGGACCGCGCGCCGGCCGGCGGCGCCGTGCCGTCCGCCTCCGCGAAGGCGTGGAACGCCGCCAACGTCCCTGCCGCGCCGCCCAGCTGGGCCGGGAGCGCCGAACGTACGGCCGCAAGACGGTCCCGGGCGTCCAGGACCAGGCTGCGCCAGCCGGCCGTCTTGAGGCCGAACGTGGTGGGCACCGCGTGCTGGGTGAGTGTGCGGCCGGGCATCGGGGTGTCGCGGTGCTCGGCCGCGATCCGGGCCAGCGCCTCGGCCGTGCGGGCCAGGTCGGCCAGGGCCGGTTCCATGGCGCGGGACGCGACCAGCATCGCGGCGGTGTCCCAGATGTCCTGGCTGGTGGCGCCGCGGTGGACGTACGGCGCCGCGTCCGGGTCGCGCTCCCTGACCACGGCCGTCAGGTCGGCGACCAGCGGGATCACCGGGTTGCCTCCGGAGCGGGCGCGTAGCGCGAGGTCGCGGACGTCGTAGCGCCCGGTGTCCGCGGCCGCCGCCGTGACGGCCTCCGCCGCCC
>JAOPYH010000181.1 GCA_025964715.1 Streptosporangiaceae bacterium
TTGCCCGACCCGGCGCTTGTCCCAGAGCGGCCCTTCAGGGACAGCCGCCCAGAATCTCGCCTTACCCGGCGACGACAGGGCAGACGGCGAGGAGGCAGTAGCTTCCCACTCCGTGGTAGGTAGCCCAGACCGGCCGATGGCGGTCTTCCTGTTCTACACAGATGGAAGTGGCCTGGAGGCGTATCCCTCGCTGGACGCGGTGCGGGGGGAAATCGAGGCAGTCGACGTTGACGACGGTGCGTACGACCTCTTTACCGACGACGGTCGGGTAATCGAGGCCCGCTCAGGCGGAAGATTCGGACAAGACGTGTTCTTGCACATCACCGAGAACCGGTCCGTGGACGAGCTGGAACGGCGGCTGCGCGGCGCTCTGCCGGCGGTAGGACTTGACCCCGGTCTGGCGTCACGGCCAATCGATGCCGCACGGGAGTTGGCTGGCCTTCGATCGCACCGTCGGTGGTGGCCCTGGGGCCGCCGATAGTGAGCCCGTTGTCGACCGCTTGGTGTCCCTGAAGCCGCCTTCTGGGCGCTCTTCCGTCGTACGACTCAACCCGCGCCAGCCACGGCTCCCGCACACGCGCCGCCAGGGTCTTGGGACTGCACCGGCTTCAGTTGACTCGTCGCGCAGGGGCCCTCCCTACGACAGATCGACACTCGCGTCGGAAGCTGGCGAAAGCCGGTGAACGGCTGCCCAGACGGCGGTCGGAGACCCCATAGGGGAAAACCGGCACGACGGCAGGGCGGAATCGCTCGACTCGTCGAGTGAGCAAATTTGCCCCCACGATGGGCGCACGTATGACGCCGCTGTCCTGAGATGGGGACTGCCTCAGCCGACGTGTCACCGATCCGTGCGGCAGTCCCTCAACTGTCTGGCCTGGCAGTCCCGAGAGAACGCCGAACGGGTCCTGCGCTGGTCTCGCTGGCGCCGCAGACACCAAGCCCGCGAGGCGCTGCCACTACGCGACCCGTGAGAACCGCATGAATCTGCGGCTGTAGTGCTAGTAGACGGCGGGGGTGATGATCCACAACGCCCGGCAGGTGCGATCACTGTCGTTCAGCCAGCGATGTGGCCGCTGGCAGGAGAAGGTCGCCGAGTCGCCGGGGCCAAGCGTGTACGGATCCGCGTCGAGCCAGATGGTGGGCGCGCCTTCGAGGACGAGGACACCCTCTTCGTCACCCAGATGCGTGTGCGACTTGGAACCGCCGCCATGCCCGGTGCGACAACTGGTTGTCCAGGAGACGCTGAGCACCGCACCTTGCTCGGCCCCCGTGAGCGGCCCGCGGCGGCGAGGTCAATGCATCGAGCAGGACATGTCTAGATTCAGCGTCCCCTGGCTGCTTCGTCGGCGTCCGCACGTCCATCCGTCGAGGGTGCCCGGACCCAGGTCACGCGGAGGTCGACCGCGGAGGCAGACCTCCTAAGACCCGAGCCACCGGCAAAGCCAGTCCGCCCCGTCGTGCAAGCGCCTGGCCTGGGCAAACGCTGGCGTTTGGCTGGAGGACACGGCAGACTCTGGGCCCTTCGTAGCCGATGAGGGAGGCCCTGGCGGTGGATCAGAAGTTCACCGCCGAGGACGTACTGCAGATGTCCGGAGCCACGGCCGCGAAGTACCTCGGCACGGGAACCTTCGGCGAGACGTGGCGCCTCGACATCGCCTCCGGTGAGCCGGTGGCCAGGAAGTTTCTCCACCGCACCGACTCCGACGTCGAGCGGCTGGACCGAGAGGTCGAGGGGCTTCGCCGGGTGAGTTCACCGCAGGTCGTCAGCCTGCTCGAGGTGGGCGAGGGGCGGCTCGACGGGCGCCGCATCCCCTACCTCGACTTCGAGTTCATCGAGGGCGGCGACCTGGACGACTGGCTCCGCCGCGGCGAGGGCATCGGCGACGACGCCATTCAGCTCGCGGCCGGCCTCCTGCAGGGCGTCGGCGCTCTGCACGAGGCCCAGGTGCTGCACCGCGACATCAAGCCGGCCAACATCGGCCTCCGCGGTGGCGACCCGGGCAACCCGGTGCTGCTGGACCTAGGCCTGGCGAAGCTCCTCGACTTCGACACCATCACCCGGTATCCGGCCCTGATGGGGACGTTCATGTACGCCTCCCCCGAGCAGCTGCGCCACCAGCGGGCCAACCGGGGGTCCGACGTCTGGGCGGTGGGGGTCGTGCTCCACGAGGTGCTGTCCGGGCGGCACCCGTTCTTCCGCCTCGGTGAGCAGCTGACGCTGCCGGAGGCGATCGCCCGGGTGGAGGAGTCGGCGCCGCCGCCCTTGCCCGAGGACACGCACCCGGCCCTGGTCGAACTCGTCGGGCGGTGCCTACAGCCGGAGCCCTACCAGCGTGGAAGCGCCGCGGCTGCCCACCGGCGACTCTCCCGAAAGGTGGACACGTGACCGACGGAGGCACAGTGGAACCGCACGACTTCGACGACCTCATCGACTTCGACGGCTTCGACGCCGACGACCCCGCGTTCGCCCTCGACCCCGAGGACGTAGCCGTCGTCGAGATGAGCCCCGATTCACTCGGCGGCTCGAGCACGGTGCGATCGAGGGACCAGGCGCTCGACAGTGGCCTGCCGCTCCTGATGTTGCACTGGGAGCGAAACGGTTGGCGGCACATCCGCGCGGCCCTCGACGAGCTTCACCGCACCAACGCCGCCAGCCTCAGCCTCGGCACGGTCATCAACCTTCCGCGGGTCAAGCCCGAGGCCGCGCGGGCGTGGCTGACCACCCGGGCGGCGGCATCACTGCGGATCGCCGATCCGGAGCTGTACACGCGCGACGACATGTGGGGGCCGCGACTGCTGTCCGAACGCGAACTCCCGCCGAAGGACGGCGAACCGCCCAAGCGGCTGATGCCCAAGACAGCGGAGGAGTGGGGTTTTTGGACCCGCCCGTTGCCGGCAGGCCCGGACGCCGCATGGGTGACCGAGGTGCTCGACGCCCAGCGCGGAGCTGGGGCCAACCTGCTGCTCTCCCCCGGCGTCCCGCTCGACCCCCACAATCCTGACGTCGCCCTGACCGGGCTCGAGCAGCAGGTGGCCTGGGCACGGGCGGGGATCGCGCCCAGCGAGCGGCTGGCCGTCAACCTCACCATCGACGGCGCGTGGCTGGCCACACCGGCGCTGCGCACCCGATTGCTCAACTGGATCGTCGAAGTCGATCTGGACACGTGGTATATGCGGGTCAAGTGGCCGCAGCAGCCGTCGTACGCGCAACTCGTCGACGGGGTGCTGTTGGACGCGTACCGCGAGCTGGCAGCGCTGATGCAGGACGAGGAGCGTGCCCTGCTGCTGCCGAACTCCGGTGGCACGGGCTGGGTGTCCCTGGGTTGGGGTGCGACCGGCTTCGGCACCGGCCTGGGCAACGCCGCGCGTGGCTTCACCACCGGCAAGGTGATCCGGATGAAGAAGCGGCCCGAGCCTGTTCCGCGTTACTTCGAGCGCTCGTTGCTACACACCGTGGAGAAGAACACAGCCGACCGGCTGGCCCGCATCCCTGGCTACTCCACCTGTACCTGCCGGTACTGCGCCGAGCTGCGGACCCGGCCGACTTGGGACCCGCAGCTAAGCGCGGCGCACTACGTGCTCACCGTCGGCGAGATGACCGCAGCCCTGGCTGGCCCCGATCGACGGGGCGTGGCTCGGCGGATAGTGCGCCGGGCGGAGAAGAAGGCGGGCAGCGTGTCGGTCACCGTGCCGCTGACCGAGCGGGACGCGCCCACCCACCTGCCGCTGTGGAGGGCCCGCCTGGTCTGATATCCGCTCAGCCGGCGGGGATGAGCAGGCGGCCGAATACAGGCCGCGCCGGCCCCGAGTCCGCTCCGCTGTTGAGCAGCTCCAGGCACTGCTCACCGAGGAAGGCGTGCGCAACGCGGTCCTTGATGGCCGAGTACGTGGGCGGCTGAAGCACCTCGAGCTCCGGCTGATCGCTGATGCACGCGGGACAGCGCAGCGCCAGCGCTGCGAGCCCGGTGGAGGCGTGCCGGAACGCGGGTGTCGCCCGGCGGGCCGCTGCCGCTCGTCGCGCGTCCAGCACGACCCAGCTGGCGTCGGCCGCCGTCGAGTGCCGAGCCGCCTGCCTCAGCGCGCCACGCCAGTTGTCCCGCTTCAGCTCCACGGTCACCAACCTCGTCGCGGCGGCCCGGAAGCGCCGCACGGGCACCCACGACGCCCCCTCGCGAGCGATCCAGCCCGCGCCGACCAGCCTCGGAAGCACGGCTCGGCTCAGGTGCGCCCGACTGACGCCCGTGTGTTGGGGCAGGTCGCTCGAAGCGACGCCGGAGCCGATCGCGATGACGCAGCGCAACGCCGTGAGGTCCAGGATGGGCGCCCCCCCGTCCCGTTCGGCTAGCGAGCCTCGGGCGAACCGGACCCACACCAGGTCGACGATGCCCCCGTTCGGCCCGGGCACCTCCGAGAAGGACTGCCATCCGTCGCCGGGCGCAAGCAGCCGTCGGTTCCGCATCACCGCGGGCAGCATGTCTACCTCGCGTGACCATGGCCGGGGAGCACAGAGCGCAGCCTGCTGGCCGGCACAGAGCGACAGCGGCCGTGAAGTCCGCGGATCGTCCATTACCGCGGGCGACAACGCTGTCGATGGCATGCTCCCGACCGTAGTGGCACGGCTGACATGCCGACCGGCAGTCCAGGACGACGCCGATCACGATCGAATCTCGGCGGGTAGGCGAGATGCGTCCCCGCGCCGCGGGGAGACTTACTCGGCCCGCACCAACCCAGGAACTCAGCCCAGAAGCCGGGAGCGAACTCGCGCGGCGCGAGCACCAGCCCTCGCCAGCGGTCGTCCGCGCCGTTCGGGTTCGCCCAGCCGTAGAGCTCGCCGGCCCACTCCCGGCCGTCCAGGGGCAGCCACGCCCACACGGGCAACGGCGGCTCGCGCGGCTGGTTGACCTTGGCCCGTTCATACTCAAGCCGACCCTCGGATAGCCGCTGCACCATCACGGCGCTGATGTAGTCGGCCGAACGAATGTTCGACCATCGCGCCACCCCGGCGGGTGACGAGTCGTGACCGAGCCGTGCCCGACCGGCGGCCGCCGGTGATCATTTCGGCGTGACCTTCACGGCGACCACGGCCCTGCCGTACCCGCATCTGGAGCGGGCGACGGCCGGGCTCCGTGGCGCGCTGCGGCAGCAACTGCTCGCGGCCGGCGTCCTGGCCGCGCCCGACTGGTCCACCCTCACTGTCACCGGGCCGCAGGAATTCACCGACGAGCGCGGGGAGGTGTGGTTCGGGTACTGGGGACGCTTGGCCGGACGTCGACCGGCCCGGATCAGAGCGAGCCGGAGACCGCGCACTAGTCCGGGTAGAGGACCGCGATCAGCTCGTGGGCCGCCGCGAGGATCGGCGCGGCCATGCCGATGGTCCAGGCGTCCTGCTGTCGGGCATGGGCAAGGTCGTTGCGCACCTGCCGCGCCGCGTGGAGGCGCGTTGCCCACTGGTCAGTGATCAACCCCTCGCGCTGGGCGCGGTCGATCAGCTTGACGAGGCGCTGCTCACTGCCGAGTCGGACGCGCAGCGCTGCCTCGACGGCCAACAGCGACCACATGCCGGCGACGACGAGTGACTCGTAGTGGAACCACGCCAGGGTGACCAGGGCTCGAGCCGTGCTCAGCAGGTCGGCGAAACCCGGCGGCGTAGCGGTCGTCGTCGGCCACTTCTCGGTCAGCCGGACGAGGTCGGTGTGGGACATGGGGCGAGGGCGGCCGGCCGCGTCGAATCCACCGACGAACAGTGCCCATCGCTTGTCCGGCGGCGGACCAGTCACTGGATCAGCGGCCAGAGCGTCTTGATGGCCACCGCGATGATCAGGGCGAGGATCAAGAGCACGACGACGATCCGCAGGATCATGTCGGCAACGACGCAGGACCGGAACAGCACCGGGTGTTCTTGCTGTGCCTTCCGCACCTTCGGCTCGGTGGTCTTTCCCTGGTAGCTGGACTCGGCGACCTGGCAGAAGTAGTCGAGGAAGGGCGAACGGGTCAGGAGGTGGCTCAGGAACCGGGCGCCGCCGGCCGTGGGGTCCTCGTAGGCCGGCGGCTCCGGGACGCCGGTCTGCTGCGGGACGTGGGCCGTCGGACGAACGTCGCTGGCACGCTTGGCGAGGGCGCGGGCGTCGGCCTTCGGCTCCTCGTCCGGGACGTCGTCTCGCAGGGGGTCGAGCAGGTCCTCCGTCATACGTCCAACAGGCGGAGGCGGTACTGCAGCGCGCTCAGGGACACCCCGAACAGGCGGGCCATCTGCACGTCGTTGAGCCTCCGGGCGCGGGCCTCCTGGACCTGCCGCTCCGGCATCAGCAGGGCGCCGGCGAAGTGATTGGCGTAGACCTCCTCGGGCGCCCCCCGGTCCTCGTCCGAGCGTCTGTCGACGTAGTCGATCTCGGCCTGGCCACCCGGGCGCTCGCTGTGCTCGACGTAGTGGCCCAGCTCGTGCGCGACGGTGAACCGGTAGCGGTTGGGCGGCTGGTCCTGGTCGATGTAGATCTGGGTCGCGCCGGGGCTGCCGAAGATCAGCCCGAACACGTCGTTGCCCAGCTCCGCCGAGAAGACCTCCACACCCATGTCCCGCGCGATCTGCACGGGGTCGACCGGCAGGAACCGGTCCGGCCAGAACTCGTCGAGGATCTCGCGAGCCATCTCGTCCGCCGTCGCCCGGATCTCGGAGGAGGGCATGTCGGCGACCGCCTTGGTCGACATGAACCCTCCTTCGATCGGTGCGTCCAGGTGTCCACCTGTTCATGCGCAAGGTAGCAACGGCCAGGGACGATCGCGCTGTTCCTTTCCGGCAGCCGCACGCGCCGTCGCCCACCTGGCTGCCGCCGTGCCGCCGGGGCCATGTGCGAGACGTCGTCATCGCCGAGGGGACGAGGACGGCGAGTGCGGAGACGACGACGGGTCACGGGCGTCAGGACGGCGGCCACCGGGAGCCGGAAGGTGTGCGCCGGTGCCAGGCCACCACCAGGTCCTCGACGGTCACGGGGCGCGATCCGGTACCGGATACCGTGACCAGCGGTGGCAGCTACGGGCGCCATCAAAAATCAACCGCGTCGCGTTGGAGTAGCCGGTGCAGATCCGCATGGCCCCGGGGGTGAGGTACGGGCCCGTCCCGAAGTCAACGCCCTATCGGGAGTTCGAGCGCCGGGTCCGGCGCTTCCCGCGTACGGCCCTCCTACGGCGCTGCGCGGCGACGTCAGCCACGCTGGAGCAGGTGTGGGCCGAGCGGCAACCGTCGCTACACGTGAGCGTGCAGCCCTGGAGCCTGGCCGGGGTGGCCCGGACCTGCCTCGCGGTCGGAACGGAGGACCGCGCCGCGAACGTATCGGACAACACGGTCGCCTCGCTGTGCTCGCATTTCGTCAACGTCGGTGATCCCGATGTCGCAGTCGGCCTTGGTATCGAGCGCGTGATCACGAAGATGGCCTTCGAGCAGTTCGGCAGCCAGTACTCGATGATGGAGAACCTGGCCCGAAGCGGGGCGCTCCTGCTTGATCATGCCGACGGCGTCCCAGGAGCCCCGAGCACCCAGGACTGGATCGACCTGCTCGGCGTCGACCTGGAGCAGTACGTGCGGCTCGGGTTCGCCGCCTTCGTCGCCATGGTCGAGAACGGTGGCTCCGTGCCACGGGAGTTGCTCCTGGACGACCTTCTCGCGCCGGTCTTCGCCCCGCTCTCGCCAGCGGAGGCCCTCGCCGTGCTCGACCGGCACTTCGTGGCTCCGCTGGACCGGCTGCGTGAACAAGCCCGAGGTGCGGAGGCAGCAGGGCGAGAGAAGTGGTCCTGGAACCCCCTCTCTGCCACCCCGCTGGTGGAGATCGGCGGCGACCTCGTTGCCCCTGTCGCACACCTCATCCTCGACAAGATCACGACCACGGGGCTGTACTACACCGCAGCCCCGGTCTGGGGATCACGGTTCACCGACGCGCTCGGCACGATGTTCGAGAGGTATGTCGGCACACAACTCGGGCTGTTGACGCAGGCCGTCCTGCATCCGGAGATCGTCTACGGCCCGAACGGGGAGAAAAGCTGTGACTACCTGCTTGTCTTCGACGAGGTGGTCCTGCTGGTAGAGGTCAAGACGCTGCGTCCGACCGTCCTCGTGCGTACCGGGCAGGACGACGGCGAGACCGAGCTGACCAAGCGGATCGGGCACGCGCGGGACCAGCTCATCCGGACTGCCCAGCTCGTACGTGAACGTCACCCCGCCTTCGCGGCGATCCCGGATGACCGGCCCATGGTGGGGTTGGTCGTGACGCTGGAGCCGTTCCATCTGCACCAGACTGGCCGGGCCGAGCAGTTGCTGACCAGCGCAGAGCTGGCTGTTGGCACGGCGTGGGCTCATGACCTTGAGGGCACCGTGGCACTCCTGGCCGGAGTGGAGGACGCGGGCGCCCGGCTGCTGGGGGTGCTGGGTGCCGCTGAGCCGTGGCGGCGACATCTGCGTGAGGCGGCCGACGGCCTGCCGGATGCGGCGAATCCCATCCTCGACACGGCCTACGAGCGGTGGAGCGCCATGCCGCAGGACGCCGATCAGCCGGCAGGCGTCACCGGTACGGCTTCCGCGTAGGCGCCTCGGCCGGTACCCCCTGCTGCCGGCACGACGCCGCGCAGTACCGCTTGACGGCGTTGGTCGTCTCGAAGACCGTGCCGCAGACCCGGCAGGTCAACAGGCGGGTGGCGCGGGCTCGGCGCGCGGGCGCCACCACCCTCGGTGTAGCGGCCGTTGGCGTTGGCCAAGTAGCGATCACGGTGCTCGCCGTAGCGCGCACGGCTCCGAACCCGCTGGGCCTCGATGCACGGTCCGCAGGCGTCCTCGCCGCGCCGCTTGTGCCGCTTGTACGCGGTCCAGGTGCCGCACGGGGCCTCGGGACTCGACATCGGGACCTCCTCGCCGCGGCGGTGTTAAAACGTCGCCTGGCCCACGGCGAACCAGTGGGCCGACCGGGATCGGCAGGGCGGTGCGGCGGCGATGGCCGACCGCAGCTCGCGGCCGCACTCCTGCCCGCGGCGCACGGGCCGCCCGATCGTGCGCAAGATCGTGCACTGGAACCGCGACCGCGGCGACCTGGACCCCCCTCCGCCGACTGCACGACGCCCTCAGCCGGCACCTTGATCAGGAGTCGGCCAGCGTGGGCTGACGCTCATGTCGTACCGGGCCTGCAGACTCTCGACCTGAGGACCCCACGGTGAACGCCCGGCGTGCCTTGCCAGGGTTGCTGCTCCTACTGCTCTTCCCCGCCTGCGGCCCGCTTGTCACGTCCAGCGCACCTGAGACGCGGCCGCCAACCATGGCGAGCACACCGGCCCCGGCGTCCGCTGCGACCGGCACAACCCCGCCGACCGTCCCGTCGTCACCCGCGCCCGTCGCTGGAGCGACCGCCGCCGGCGGACTGCATGTCCTCCACTCGCCCGGCGTCGTCACCGACGATGAACACCTCGCTCCGGGTCAATGCCACGCTCGCACCGCCGCCGGTGGTCAGCCACTTCCGGACCCGGCCTGCACCCCGGGCGCCATCGACCCAGCCGTCACCCAGGCCGACATCGCCACCACGATCTGCCGCTCCGGCTACACCGCGACCCTCCGGCCGCCTTCCTCGGACACCGGCCGCTGGAAGATTCGGACCTACGTCTTCTATGGGCTCGACACCTCCATCGGCGGCGAAAACGACCTGGTGCCGCTCGAACTCGGCGGCACCAATGCCGCGTCGAACCTGTGGGTGGAGTCGGGATCGATCCCGAACCCCAAGGACAAGGTGGAAAACCGCCTGCACGACGAGGTCTGCACCGGGACGTTGACGCTGGCCGCCGCCCAGGAAGCGATCGCCACCGACTGGACGACGGCACCATGAAGCCGTTTCCACGGTGACGCCCGGACTGGCCGGAGCCGAGCAGCTGGCCTGCGACATCGTCCCTCGAGTCGTGGGCGTCATGGTCGAGGAAGAGACATCGACCGTCGGCAGGGGCCGTCGAAGCTGTCTTGGCTGCCCCGACGGTCGTCCAGGCCGCCTTCCAGGTCTTTAGGATCGACCGGGATATCCAACGACCGGGGTAACTCCGCACGCTGCCGGCCATGGTCGAGCGCCGACGGCGGGCTGCAGTACCCGGCGTCGACCGGGAGTTCCTGGCCTAGTTGTCCAGCGACGTGGACTCCCTGAACTACCTGGAGTCGCTGCGCTGGCCGGCGGGCTTTGTCTGCCCGGAGTGCGGTCACGGCGGCTGGTGACCCGGCGCTTGTGCCGGCTCTCCGAACGGCCGCCCGCCACAGCCGCCCCGATCGACACGCCGGTCACCGATCGGCTTGCCAAGCTGGCGCTACTGCGACATCGGGGACAAGCGTTCAGCCCACCTCGCCGCGCGTCCCCCCCGACAGGACTGACCAGCACGCCCGGCCACCTCGACGGCAGCCTCCAGTGAGCCCCCAAGCGTGGCACGGCGGCACCATCACTCGACTCGTCGAGTGAGCAAATTTGCCCCCACGACGGTGCCTGTAGGGCCTCGCCTCGTCAGCAGTCGAAGGACTCCCCTAGTAATTAGGCCGCCGTGCTCACCACACGGTTGACGGGTCCGTCTTTG
>JAOPYH010000184.1 GCA_025964715.1 Streptosporangiaceae bacterium
TCGATCGCTCCGACCACCCGATCCGCGACCGCGACACTCGCCTGACGCGCCCGTTGGACGACAGCCCTCATGAGGAGGCATTCTGCCGGTCATGGGAGCAACGACGCTCATTACGGTGGCGCCGACAGGCGCGGAGTCGGCCAAGGCCGACGTCCCGGCCCTGCCCGTCACGATCGATGAACTCGTCCAGACGGCCAAGGACTGTGAGGCCGCCGGGGCGGCCGTGATCCACATCCACATCCGCGACGACGACGCCCGGCCGACGCTGGATCCGGCCCGGTTGCGGGACACGGTCCAGGCCCTGAGGCAGGCCACGAACCTCATCGTGCAACTGTCCACCGGCGGCGCGGTCACCGACCCGTACCAGGACCGGTTGCGGGTCCTCGACGCCGAGCCGGACGCCTGCTCGCTCACCTGCGGCACGGTGAACTTCGGCGAGGAGGTCTTCATGAACCCGTGGCCCTTCATGGCCGAGCTCTACCAGCGCACCCAGCAACTGCGGGTCGTGCCGGAGTTCGAGCTGTTCGACCTCGGCCAGGTCACGGCCCTGCACCGGCTGCTGGACACCTACGGCCCCCCGTACGGCGGGCACGTGCACTGCGACCTGGTGATGGGTGTTCCGGGGGGGATGGCGGGGGACACGCGGACGCTCGTCGCCGCCGTGGCCGGGTTGCCGCAGGGGGCGACGTGGTCGGCGACCGGCGTGGGGCGCACGTCCCTTCCGGTGATGTACGCCGCGCTCGCGACCGGGGGACATCTGCGCGTCGGCATGGAGGACACGCTCACCTACCGGAAAGGGCAACCGGTCGCCGGCAACGCGGAACTCGTCGAGCGCGCGGCCGCGGCGGCCCGGACCGCCGAGCGGCCGCCGATGCCGGCCGACGACGCCCGGGTCTTCCTGGGCGTCCGGCGCCGGGACCGTTGACCGCCGGCTCCGTGCGGCCGGCCGGGCTGCCCCATGGCTTCGGGTCAGTCCGGATCGCGGTGCGGAGTCTCGTCACCGCGGCCGCCACGGCGGCCCCTCGCGGTGCCCCTGGTCACGGGGCCGTGACGGGTCGCCGTGCCATGTGTGCTGTAGCGCCGCTGACGCCGGGCGGCGAAGACGGTCAACCAGATGCAGACCGCGAGGCCCAGCACAATGATCACTGGTCCCATGAACAGCCATTGGTTGTTGCCGAGTTCCTGTGCCACGCTGCCCACCCCCTCCCAGCCGGACGTACCCCACAGGAGGAATCAACACCTGCCGGCCGAGCTCCGCCGCGCCTCAGGAGAGGCCGCGGAACTGGCGGGCCTGGGAGATCGCGCCCGAGGTGGCCAGGGCGAAGGTCCGCATGGAGTCGGCGAACCTCGACAGGTCCCACTCCGCCGGGCCTTCGTACCAGTACAGGTTGTCGGCGCGCTCCGCCCGCGCACCCGCGTCCTCGACCGTCTTGGCCCACTTCTGCACGTTGTCGAAGACGATGGCGTACGGGAGGTAGCGCGAGAACATGGCGATGCGCTGGCGTGACTCCACGTCGGCCGCCTCGCCCCGGGCGAGATAGGCACGGAACCCGATCATGTGCGCCAGCACGGTGGCGCCCCTGGCGGTCTTCGCGGGCATGTACTGCCCGCCGATGGACAGCGCGGCGCCGGCGATGATCGCGGCAAGCCCGATCAGGGCCAGGTCGGTGAAGAGCGCCAGGGCGACGGTGGCCACCACGCCGAGGACGGTCAGGACCATGCCCGTGGTGGTCCAGCGGGTCCGTACGGAGTCGGGGCGCCGGGCGAACCAGCCCTGCTGGACCACGTCGTCGTACAAGGCGCTGCGGACCTCGGCGAGGTCGGCGGCGAATGTCCCGCCGAGCTCGCCCAGCCGGACCGCCTCGCGTCCGTTGAACAGCGCGTCGAAGAGCGTGCGCTCGTACGGCAGGAGGTCGTCGGCAGGCCGCTTCAGCTTCCTGAGGGTCCAGTCACGGGAGTCCTCCTCCACCAGGAGATAGCCGCGAACCGCGAGGTCGACGATGGTGGCGGTGACGTCGATGACGTCGGCCTGCTCGTCGATCAAGGTGCCGATCTGCCCGGGACGCACCCCGTCCGGCGGCTCGAAGGACATGCCGCTCACCGGCGTGTGATCGCCTTCGGCGGCCTTCTTGCCGACCGTCCGGGCGTCCCGGCCGCGCAGCTGGTACACCAGGGCCACGCCGCCGAGCAGCAGCACCAGCAGCCCGGCCAGCGAACCGCCGGTGATGGCGTTCACGGTGAAGGCCGTGGCGAGCGTGTGGCGCTTGGCGTACAGCGGATGCGCCGAGGCGAGGTCGCCCGGGTAGCCGACCACGACGGTCATGTACTCCTGCGGCAGGAGATTGCGCTGGACGAACTCGCTGTGCGTGTGGGTGTGGTTGGTGAAGAACTGCGTGCAGCCCACGGAGCTGGAGGGCACACCGGCGAAGCAGTTGAGGTTGCGGACGACGGCGCCCGCCTCCACCGAGGCCTTGGCCGACACGACCGGCACCGCCCAGCCGCCGATCGCGGTCCAGCGCAGCTCCTCGCCGTCGCCCATGGGGGAGATGCCGCCGCGCACGTCGTAGTGCAGCGTGATGGTGCGGCGGCCGTTCAGAGCGCCGGCGCCGGTCACCCGCACGACCGTACGATCCCCGTCCCGGGACAGTGTCGCCTTGGCCGGGCCGCCGTCGGGACTCGAGGCCGTCAGGCTGTGGACCTCGAAGACCCGGTCGCGGGTGTCGTCATGCCGGATCTTGGTGATGAAGGCCCGCTCGAGGCCGCTCCCGCCCGCGAACTCGTAGAGGATCGTCTCCTTGGCGTGCACGACGCCGCCGGAGCCGACGGTGAGGACGACGTCGTCCTTGAGGACGCGCTCGTTTCCGGGCAGACGAGTCGCGGACGCCGGCGTGGCGAGGCCGAGGACACCGACAAAACAGGTGATGGCCAACGAGCCGGCGAGGGAGCGCAGGAGCATGGGCGGAAATGGTACCGGTCTGGACTGGATCGGAGGTGAAGTCGGGTATGTGCGGGTCCGGAATTGTCCGATGATGAACGTTTAGTCCGCTGATCTGAGCGGCCAGTTTCTGGGGTTTTGGTGTTATGACATGATTTTTACCTATTGCTGGCCAAAACCCCGCGTATCCGCCTCCGGGAAACGGATACGCGCCCGCGGGCCCGCGACCCGTGCAGCCCGGCCACGATCCCTACGCTCTCCCGGCCCGCCACAGGCCGCGGCGCACGCCCGCCGGGACCGTCGTCCTGGCCCTCGGCGCACTGGCATCGGTGTTCGTCATCTCGATCCTGGTCGTGGCCGTGTTCACGCAGCACCACCAGGGCGCGGCGGCTACGGACGGGCGGTCGGCCGCCACGGTGAGCCGGGCGGTGGCCACCGACAACAAGCTCTATCGCACCGGCCCGCTGACGGCCGTGAGCTGCCGGGTGCCGCACATCACCACGGCAAGCGGCGAGTCGATGCGCCGGTTCATGGAGGTACTCACGGGCTGCCTGGACGCCTCCTGGCGCCGGCAGTTCGCGAAGGGAGGGCTACGCTACGGCCCGCCGCAACGGGTGTTCTGGTCCGAGCCGGGCCGCAGCCCGTGTGGGTCCTACCCGCAGCCGGGCGCGGCCGCCTTCTACTGCCCGGCCGACAACGCGATGTACGTGGGTCTCCGCGACATCATCGACACGGCCGGCAACGAGCCGGTGTCGAACTACGCCGTGTACGCCCGCGTGATCGCTCATGAGTACGGCCACCACGTCCAGGAGGAGGCCGGGATCCTGGCGTACGGGCACGAGGAGATGGACCGGCGGTCCACCGCGGCCCGCACCGAGGCGAGCCGTCGCATCGAGTTGCAGGCCCAGTGCTTCGCGGGGGCCTTTCTCGGCGCGGAGCGCTACACCCTGCCCATGACGCCCAGGCAGTACCACGCCATGATGGCCGACGTCCGCGGACGTGGTGACGAGAATCAGCCGCCGGCCCAGCGCGACCACGGCTCCAGCCGGCACTACGCGGGCTGGGTGGAGAAGGGCTTCCGGGACCGGGCGCTGTCGGTCTGTGACACCTGGAGCGGGGCCCCCTCGGCTGTCTCGTAGGCACGTTTTAGTTGGATTTAGCATCCAAGAGATCGTTTTCCTGGTAAATGCATGCTTTAAAGCATTTCCAAGAGGAGGCGCGACGTGGTGGCAGGGGCGAGTGGGCCGTATCCCCCGAGAGGTCCGTACGGTGCACCGCCCCCGGCGCCGCCCGGGCCGCTGGGCACGCCCCGGCCTGGGCCGGTCGGACCGGCCGTACCGCAGTGGGGGCCGCCGGCCCAGCCGATGTACCACTACACCGCGCCGAGGCCGCGCCGCGGTGGCGGTGGCGGCCTGCTGTGGCTGACGCTGGCCCTCGGTTTCGCGACGCTGGTCGTGGGGGGCGCGGCCGTGCTCCTGCAGGTCGTGGCCGCCGCGGGATCGGCCGCGTCGGCGCGAACGGGGATCGAAGCGCACAGCCCGCGGGCTCCCGTGGCCGCGCCGTACGGCCGGGGCCATTCGGGGTCGCGGGGCGCGGTGCCCGCCGGGTCCGTCGCCGGGACCTCCACCGGGGCCCGGGTGGCCACGGCCAGCCGGCTCTACCAGGTGGGTGCCGTGACCGGCCTCGGCTGCGTCGGACGGCGGATCAGGCCGCGGGACAGCGCCTCGTTCCGCGGCTTCCTCGGCACCACCGCCGACTGCCTGGACCGGTCCTGGGCGGCCGCCTTCAATCGGGCGGGGCTCCCGTTCAGTCCACCGCAGCGGGTCTTCTGGACGACGCCCGGCCGCAGTCCGTGCGGCGACTATCCCGCCCCCGGGGTGGCGGCCTTCTACTGCTCGCTGAACAACGCCATCTATATCGGCGCCGGCGGCCACGCGCAGAAGTCGGCGGGCAACCTCCCGGTGACCTACAACGTCGCCTACGCCCGCAACCTCGCGCATGAATACGCCCATCACGTACAGGAGACGTCCGGGATCCTGCCCTACAGCCGTGAGCTGAGGATGCGGGAGACCTCGGTGGACGAACGCAACGCCGTCACCCGCCGCAGCGAACTGCAGGCGCAGTGCTTCGCGGGGGTCTTCATGGCCGCCGTGCGGCCCACGTTCCCGGTCTCGCCGGAGCAGTGGCGGATGGCGCTGCGGGACGCCTACGGCCGCGGCGACGACCCGTCCGCCCCGGAGGCGCGCGACCACGGCACCGGCGCTCACTACGCGGGGTGGCTCAACCTGGGCTATACGTCCGGGAGCACAGCGGTGTGCAACACCTGGACCGCCCCCGCGGCCAAGGTGTCCTGAGCCCAGTGCCGGTCTTGCCGCCGGCGCCTCTGTGAGCGGCCTCACGGCCATGTGCTAACTCCTCCGCTTGCAATTGCAAGCAAAAAGGCGCAGGGTGGAGGCATGGCAAGTTCGAAGGTCGGCTCCATCGGGGAGTACATCCGGGAGCAACGGCAGCGGGCGAAGATCTCGGTGCGGCAGTTGGCCGAGGCCACCGGTGTGTCCAACCCCTACCTCAGCCAGATCGAGCGGGGGCTCCGCAAGCCGAGCGCCGAGATCCTCCAGCAGATCGCCAAAGGGCTGCGGATCTCCGCTGAGGTGCTGTACGTGCAGGCCGGGATCCTCGAGGACCGTGAGGCGGACACCGACGTCCAGACCGCTATCCGGGCCGACCTTCTCCTCACCGAACGGCAGAAGCAGGTGTTGCTAGACATCTACCTGTCGTTCGCCAAGGAGAACGAAGCAGCCAGCAATGGCAGAGAGCACGCAGACGTAGGGAAGGAACAGGTCGGATGACGCTTGCCACCAAGCTGCGCGACAACAAGGCCGTCTACGCGGGAGCCGGCGCGGTAGACCTCGCGGTGGAGAAACTCCGCGAGGTCCCGGGCCACGTGAACAAGCTCCAGGACACGGCGAAGGAGAACGCCTCCAAGCTGCAGGACAACATCAAGGAATTCCAGGAAAAGGTCGACACCAAGGACCTGCCGGGCACTGCGGTCGCTTACGCCACGCAGCTCGGCTCGCGGGTCGCCGAAGTGATCGACGGCCTCGCCGAGCGCGGCAAGACGCTCGTGAACCGGGTCGAGGCGGAGGTTCCGGAGATCTCGGAGCCCAAGCCGACGGAGATCTCGGAGCCCAAGTCGGCCCCGAGGGCCAAGGTGGCCACCGCGAAGAAGACCGCGCAGAGCGCGGCCAAGAAGGTCGGTGACTGAGGTTCGGGCCGTTGACCGGAAGCCCGGCCGGGATCGCCTCCGGCCGGGCTTTTCGTTGACATAGGGTGGGGCGCACGACGGATCCTGCGGCGTCCGCGACCTGGCGGGGCCGCCTGGTTGGACAGGAGCACTGATCACCGGTGAACGCCAGCTTCAACCTGTTGCAGTACTTCTTCTGGTTGCTCCTGATCATCGCGTTCGTCATGGAGTCCTGGGCGCTGATCGACGCGGTTCGCCAGCCCGCTGGCGCATACGCCTCCGCCGGAAAGCTGACCAAGCAGTGGTGGCTCATCATCCTCGCGGTGGCCACGGCACTCGGCTTCGCCCACGCGGTCGCGCCGCTGGGCGGCTTCTCGCCCATCACGCTTCTGCTCGGCATCCTTCCCGTGGCCGCGTTCATCGCCTCGGCGGTCTACCTCGCCGACGTACGCCCGGCCGTACGTGAATACAGGGGTGGCCGTGGCGGCGCCTCCGGCCCCTACGGGCCCTGGTGAGCCTCGTCCGGTGACAGGGCCCTCGTCATGGGCTGCTGGGGCCTGGCGTGATCAGTCGGTGCCGCGGAGATGGGGCCGGTCCAGGCCCAGGCGGCGCAGGTCGGTGATCAGCCGGTCGGCGAAGTGACGATTGCCCGCGGGGTTCGGGTGGATGCCGTCGGCGAGGATGTACAACTTGGCCGTTCCGGTCCTCCTGCCCCTGTTGCCGGTGACCCAGCGCTCCTCGATCGGATCGATGAACGGCAGCCGGAGTTCGGCGGCTACTCCCTTGAGCGCGTCCCGGATCCGAAGTGCGCGCGGAGGGGCGTCTCCGCCCCACATCGGGCCCGTGACCACCAGTTCGGTGGCCGGCCAGCGCTGCCGGATCTTCATGAGCAGCTGCCGCGCGGTGCCCGCCACGAGGTCCGGCGGCTGATTCCAGTCGTTGTGACCGCCGGCGACCATGACCATGTCCGGCGCGGGACGCCAGGCGAGCTTCTCCTCGTAGGACGTGCTGAAGGTCTTCCGCACTCGTCCCGGCGTGGCGAACCCGGTGCCGCCGTAGCCGGCGATGATGATCTGCCAGCCCAGCGTGCGGGCGGTCTCGGCGGCGTAGGTCTCCTCCGGCGGCGTGGCCGCGATGCCGGCTGTATAGCTGTCGCCCAGCACCATGACCACCGGAGCCGGGGCCGGCCCGTGCGTTTTCGGCGCCGCGCGAAGAGGTCTGGTCCGGGCATCGGACGCGGAAGCCGTGCAGCCACTCAGGGCCAGGACCCCGGCAAGGAAGTACGAGACCAAACGGCGCATCCTGCTGAGCCCTTCTCTACCGATTCGTCTCCACCGACCCGGCCGCGACGAAGAGGTCGGCCATTTTATCCAGGCTGGGAAGGCCGGCCACCCGATGACCGCATGCCGCCATAGTTCGCCGGCCCGGGCTTGGAGAGCGCGGCGACGGAGCCGAGGCCGTCCTCCATGATCGCGAGTGCCCGGTCGAGGGCGGCCCGCATCTGGGCGGCGTCATAGCCGTACCGGCGGCAGTGAATGACCGCTGCCTGCACACCGCCCACCGCGATGCCGGCGACGACCACCGCGTCCGCCTCGGTGATGTCGGGGGAGAGCCCGCAGATCACCTCCTGGACCTCCTGCTGCGCGTCGTACATTCGCTGGAGCGCGCGGGCCTGCAGAGCCGGGCGTTCGAAGACAAGGCGCACCTGGACGGCGCCGTACTCCCCGTGCTCAGTGGCCAGCGCGTGCATGACATCGACGACGCTGCGCCGGATGGCGGCGAGCGGCGTCTCGCCCTCGAGGGGTGCGGCGAGCCGCTCGCGGACCTCCGCCAGCCGGTCGTCCACCTCGGCGAAGATCACCTCCTCCTTGCTCGGGAAGTAGCTGAAGAAGGTGCGGGGCGACACATCCGCCGCTGCGGCGATCTCGGCGATCGTCGTGTCCTCGTACCCGCGCTCGGCGAACAGCCGCAGCGCAGCCGCGGCGATGGCCTGCCGCGTCCGCAGTTTCTTGCGTTCGCGCAGGCCCAGAGATTCGACGTGATCCACGTCACGAAGATTAACATGGCTGTAAAGTTACAATTGTTGCAAGGTTGCAGCGGATGTGTTTTTCTTCGGTAGTGACGCGATTCTTGGACAGGCTGGGCCGTTTCTGCGTACGTCGGAGGCGAGCCGTCTTCGAGGTCTGGTTCGTCCTGATCATGTGCGTCGGCTATGTGGGGGTCTCCCACGGCGGTGTGTTCGTCCAGCAGGCCAACCTGCCGGGGACCGAGACCCAGAAGGCTCTCGACACCCTGAAGCAGGACTTTCCCGGGATGACCGGGCCGACCGCGACCGTGGTCTTCCACGGCACGCAGGGTGCCCACCTGGACGACTGGCGCATCGCCGTCAACATCGGGAAGGCCATCGACAACCTGTCGAAGCTCGACCGGGTCGCCTACGTCAACAACCCTTACGGCAAGGGCGGCGGAGGGCTGAAGAACCGCGACGCCGTGATGGTGCAGGTCTTCCTCAAGGGGACCATGGGTGACGTCGGCCAGTCCGACCTGGACAGCTTCCAGAAGGCCGTCGATCCGGCCCGCCAGGCCGGGGTCGACGTGAAGTTCGGCGGCATCGCGGCGATGATCATCAACCAGCCCAAGAGCGGCCCGGGTGAGGCCGCCGGCCTCGTTCTGGCACTGGTGGTCCTGTTGATCGCCTTCGGTTCCTTCCTTGCCGCCGGGATCCCCATCGTGGTGTCCCTTTGCGGGATGGCCGTGGCCTACTCCTTGATCCACTTCGGGGCGTCACAGTTCGAGTTGCACCCGACCGCGCCGCTTGTAGCGGCCATGCTCGGTCTGGGCGCGGGCATCGACTATGCGCTGTTCATCGTCACGCGCTATCGCCAGGAACTGTCCGGGACCGACGACATAGAGGCCGCCGTGGGCAGTGCCATGTCGCACGCCGGGCACGCCGTCGTGTTCGCCGGAGGCACCGTCGTCTTCGCCATCTGCGGGCTCTTCCTGTCCGGCATCACGTTCATCGGCCGGATCGGGATGGGGGCCGCGCTCGCGGTCGCCTTGATGATCCTCGCCGCGCTCACCCTCCTGCCGGCCATCCTCGGCTCGCTGGGCACGCGGATCGACCGCTACAAACTGCCGCGCCGCCGCCGGCGGAGCCGCCGTCGTGCCCGGCGAGGCGCTGCCGCCGAGGGGCCGTCAGAGCGGGTGTCGGGCTGGGAGCGATGGGGCCGTCATGTGGACGGCCACGCCTGGCCCTACGCCATCGGCGCCATCGTGATCCTGCTCTTCATGAGTGTGCCCACGCTCAGCCTGCGCTTCGGCGTCATGGCCGACAGCACGATGCCGGTCGCCAACCCCGCGCGGCAGGCCTATGACGTCGTGGCGAAAGAGTTCGGACCCGGGCGTTACAGCCCCTTCCTTGTGATCGCCAAGGTGCCGGCTCCTGCGGCGAAGCCGGCGAAGAAGAAAAAGAGCAAGGAGCGGGACACGACGCCGGTCATCAAGGGGCCCGACGGCCTGTCCGGACTGAGCGTGCCCGGGACGGTGCCGACGTCGCCCGCGAAGAAGGGCGACAAGGGCGGTGACGCCGGCAAGGGCACTCGGTCTCCGGCGGCCAAGCCTCAGGGCGCCCAGACTCAGGGTGTGAAGACCCCTGGGCCGGCGATGCTGGGCGGGCGAGCGCCGCAGAAGCCGAACAAGCAGGCCGAGCGGCTCGCCAAGGATCTCCGGCAGCAGATCCTGCGCGTGCCCGGGGTGGCGTCCGTGGCGCAGCCCGTGACCAACGGCAACACGACCTTCCTCAGTGTCGTCCCGCGTACCACCCCCCATGACCAGGCCACCACCGCGCTGGTGCACCGGTTGCGGGGCACCGAGATTCCGGCGGTCACCAAGCACTACAAGGGAGCGGTGGTCTATCTCGGCGGCGAGAACGCGGCCATCATCGACCTCGCCGAGGTCGTGCGGTCCCGGATGGTCACCGTCATGGCGGCGGTCGTGTGCGTCGCCCTGCTCCTGCTGGTCATCGCGTTCCGGTCGATCCTCGTGCCGCTCAAGGCGGCGCTCATGAACCTGCTGTCGATCGGCGCGTCCTACGGCGTGGTGGTCGCGGTCTTCCAGTGGGGCTGGGGCATGAGCCTGCTGGGCCTCGACCAGCCGGCGCCCATCGTGTCCTTCGTTCCCCTGTTCATGTTCGCCCTCGTCTTCGGGCTGTCCATGGACTACGAGGTCTTCCTGCTGTCGCGGATCAAGGAGGAGTACGACCGGACCAACGACCCGCACGGCAGCGTCGTCACGGGCATCGCCTCGACGGCCCGGCTCATCACCTCGGCCGCGCTGATCATGATCTCGGTGTTCGCCAGCTTCCTGTGGCAGCCCGACTCGATGATCCAGATGATGGCCCTCGGCATGACCGTGGCCGTGGCAGTGGACGCCACGATCGTACGGCTGGTCCTGGTGCCCGCCCTGATGAGCCTGCTCGGCCACGCGAACTGGTGGTTTCCCGGCCGCCGGCGCCGGCCGGCACCCGAGGTCGCCGCTGGAGACGCCGAGGCCGGCCGGCGCGAGCGTGAGTTCGAACCGGCGTGAAACCCGCTAGCTGTACCCGCTAACCCAACGCCAGACTCGAACATAGCTTCGAGTTCTCGGTCCGCCAGATCCCGTCATGGCTGTGACGAGATCCACCACACCGGCGGCGGTTGGAAAGCCGGCGTACCCACCGATATCGACCGGCGTGTTGCTTCCACAACCAGTGGGACGGCTAGCGGGGCAACGCGTAGAGCAGCGGCGGGATGATCGCGAGCAGGCTCGCGGCGGCGAGGACGGCGAAGCGGGTAGCGGGTCGTGAGGGTGCGGGCTGCACCAGGCGGCTGACCCGGGCGAGGATCGGGCTTGCCGCGGTCGCCTCCGGGCGGAAGGTCATGTTATGGGGCGCGGTGGCCGGGGAGGCCGGCCTGGCCTGCTCCGAGGCGCCGACGGCGGCCAGGGCCCCGGAGGGTGCGGCGGCGGGCCGGGCGGCGGCGAAGCGCAGCAGCGCGGTGGCGAGCTCGCGTGCCGGCCGGTGTCGCTTGGCCCGGTCGTCGGCGGCCATCTCGATGAGCAACTCCACCGCGTCGAGTGAGCGGGCGACGAGGCCGAAGCGCGGGAAGACCTGCCGCAGTGAGGAGAACGGCAGGAGCACGAGGTCGTGCCGTTCGCGGGCGTGGGCCCGCTCGTGCTCGAGCACGGCGGCGAGCTCGGCCTTGTCGAGCAGCCGCAGCGTGCCGGCACTGATGACGACCTTGGCCGAGCGAACCCCGGGCACGCAGTAGGCCGCCGCGGCCGGGTGGTCGAGGACCAGGGTGCCGTCCGGTTCGCCGCGGGCGATGAGCGCCAGGAGGGCGCGGTGACGCCGGCGCGCCCGTACGACCCGGAAGACGGCGAAGAGGAGCATCGCCGGGAGGACCGCACCCAGGCCGAGCGCGGCGAGCAGCGCGATCAGCTGCAGCACCCCCAGCCGGGTCCCCGAGTCCTCGCTGAGCCGCCGCAGCCCGCCGGCGATCCCGTCGTCGTAGGGCAGCAGCGCGACACTGAGCAGGGTGCCGATCGTGGCGATCCCCCAGGCCAGCCCGAGGGCCTGCCAGAGTGCGATGGCGGTGCGAGGTGTGCGCCAAGGCCACCGGGCGCGAGAAAGCACGTGCGCCCCGGCCACCGTGCCGGCCGCGATCGCCGCGAGCAGGGCTGCACCGATCATCCCGGAGGCTCCTTGCGGGTGAGATCCTCCAGCGCCCGCCGCAGCACCTCGGCCTCGTCGCCTGAGACGGATTGGGCGAAGTGCGCGAGCGCCGCGCCGCGGTCGCCGGTGAGTTCCAGCGCCCCCAGCATGAGCTCGGTGACGTAGTCCTCACGGCTGGCCGCCGGGCGGTAGCGCCAGGCCCGGCCGTCCCTGGTGCGACGCAGGAAGCCCTTCTTGGCGAGCCGGTCCAGCACGGTCATCACGGTCGTGTAGGCCAGGTCGCGTTCCCCGGCCAGGGCATGACCGACTTCACGAGCGGTCGCCGGCTGTCCGCCGGCGTCCTCGTGTGCCCAGAGGACCTCCATGACCGCGCGTTCAAGCTCTCCCAAACCCTTCACGGGAACAGCTTAACCGGACGCTGGTGTGACCTGCGACACACTATAGTACTACAATGCCTAGTACTACGAAGTGTAGTAGTAGTTTCCGCGGTATGGATCTTGTCGCTGTGGGCGCGTCTCCCGCGGATTTCGCCGCCGCCCGTACGCAGATGGCCTTCACTCTCGGATTCCACATAGTCCTGGCCAGCATCGGCATCGGCCTGCCCGCCCTGACCCTGCTCGCTGACTGGCGGGCGCTGCGTACCGGCGACCCGGTCTACCGCGAACTGGCGCGGCGCTGGGCCAAGGCGACCGGCGTGCTTTTCGCGGTCGGCGCGGTGTCGGGCACTGTGCTGTCGTTCGAGATGGGAACCCTGTGGCCGCGGTTCATGGACACCTACGGCCAGGTGTTCGGCGTCGCCTTCGCGCTCGAGGGCATCGCGTTCTTCATCGAGGCCATCTTCATCGGGATCTACCTGTACGGCCGCGACCGGCTGACGCCCAAGGTCCACCTGCTCACCGGCGTGCCGATCGTGGTCTCCGGCGTGCTGTCGGCCTTCTTCGTGGTGACCGTCAATGCCTGGATGAACCAGCCGCGCGGGTTCCGGCTGGTGAACGGCAAGGTGACGGACGTACGTCCGCTGGCCGCGATGTTCAATCCGGCGACACCGCCGCAGGGGGCCCATCTGATCCTGGCCTCGCTGATGGTCTGCTCGTTCATCGTGGCGTCGGTCTACGCCGTCGCGCTGCTGCGCGACCGGCGGCGCGGCGTCGTGGACCGTTACCACCGCCTCGGCTTCGCGATCCCCTTCACGCTGGGCGCCGTGGTGGCCCCACTGCAGATCATCGTCGGGGACTGGGCCGTACGGTTCGTCGCGGACCGGCAGCCGATCAAGTTCGCCGCGATGGAGGGGGTCCAGCACACCCAGGCGGGCGTGCCACTGAAGGTGGGTGTGTTCGAGATCCCGAACGCCCTGTCCATCGCGCTACGGTTCGACGCGCACGCCACGCTGCGCGGGCTCGACGCCTGGCCCGCCGCGGTGCGGCCGCCGGACGCCGTCGTGCACACGGCGTACGAAATCATGATCGCGATCGGCACCGGCCTGCTCGCGCTGGGCGCCTGGTGGTTCTGGTCCAACCGGCGCCTGCTGCGGTGGTTCCGGCGCGGTGAGACGGCGACGCCGCCCGGCTCCTCGTGGTCGCCGTGGCTGCTTCGCGCGGCGACGGTGGCTGGGATCGGTGCCGCGTTTGCCATGGAGGCCGGCTGGACGGTCACCGAGGTAGGCCGGCAACCGTGGATCGTGTACGGCGTCATGCGGTCGAGCGAGGCCGTCAACCCCTCTCCGGGACTCAGGTTCGGCCTCTACATCGTCTTCGCCGTGTACGCCGGGCTCACCGCCGCGACCGTGAGCGTCCTCCGCCGCACCCGCCGTCCCGCCTCTAGCGACCAACGATGACTTATCCGGATATAGCGCTCGGGCTGATCCTCGTGGGGCTGTCGGCGTACCTGGTCTTCGGCGGAGCCGACTTCGGCGCGGGTTTCTGGCACCTCCTCGCTTTCCGTCGCCGCGACCACGAGCGTCCCCACGGGGCGCGTGATCTCGCAGGCGTGCCCGGGGAGCACGATGTGATCGAGCAGGCGATGGGGCCGATGTGGGAGGCCAACCACGTCTGGCTGATCTTCGTGATGGTGATGACGTGGACGGCCTTCCCACCCATCTTCGCCGCCCTCATGACCGAATACTGGGTGCCGCTGTCCCTGGCCGCCCTGGGCGTCCTGGTGCGGGGCAGCGCGTTCGTCTTCTGGAAGGCCGTGCCGGACCGCGGCTGGTACGCTCTCGCCTTCGGCGTCTCCTCGATCCTGACCCCGTACTGCATGGGCGCCGTCGCCGGCGCCATCGCCGCGCACCGGGCGAGCTGGCTCAGCGGCCCAGCGGTGTACGCCGGCCTGCTCACGACCGCGTTGTGCGCCTACCTGGCGGCCGTGTATCTCACGGGCGACGCCCGCCGGGTCGCCGGGCCGGAGGTCGTCGCGCGCTTCCGGCTGCACGCGCTCGCCGCCGGGACCGTGGTAGGCGTGCTGGCGCTGCCCGGCGCGGCGGTGCTCGGCGTGCGCTCCCCGTTGATCGGGGTCTCGGCCGCGGCCGGCGTGATCTCTCTGGGACTACTGCTGTTGCGGCGCTATCTGCTCGTACGGGCGACAGCGGCGCCGGCCGTCGCGGCGGTCCTGTGGGGCGCCGCCGAGCTGAGTGGCCTGGACTTCCGCCAGGCCGCCGCACAGGACGCCGTGCTCCAGGTCGCGTTCTGCGCGCTCGGGATCGGAGCCGTCGTCCTGGTGCCGTCCATGGCCTGGCTGTTCCTGCTCTTCCAGCGGGCCGCGGGTCCCGCGGTCGTGGACGGGCGGCAGGCCGAGCCGGAGTGAAGAGCCGGCGCCGGGCCCGTCACTAGGCTCAGGTCATGGACCTCACGCTCATTCGTGGAGACATCACCGGGCAACGTGTGGACGCCGTGGTGAACGCGGCCAATTCCTCGTTGCTGGGCGGTGGCGGCGTCGACGGCGCCATCCACCGGCGCGGCGGACCGGCCATCCTGGAGGAGTGCAGGGCCCTGCGCGCCTCGCGCTATGCCGACGGCCTGCCGACCGGACACGCGGTGGCCACGACCGCCGGCGATCTGCCGGCCCGGTGGGTCGTTCACACGGTGGGACCGGTCTACGCCCGGCACGAGGACCGCTCAGGCCTGCTCGCCTCCTGCTATCGAGAGTCACTGCGGGTGGCCGATGAGCTTGGCGCGGCCTCGATCGCCTTTCCGGCGGTGTCGGCGGGCATCTACGGATGGCCACTCGACGACGCGGCCCACATCGCGATAAGCACCGTTCAGGAGACGCCCACCGCGGTCACGGATATCCGGTTCGTGCTGTTCACCGCGGAGATCCACTCCGTGTTCCAGCGGACGCTCGGCACCGCCTGATCAGGCTGCCGGGGCGACGGCCGACCACGGGAGGGTCACCTCGCCGAGCCGCCACCGCCCGCGCCCGCCCATGGGCGGGCGGGTGACCACCGGCCAGGACCCGGCGAGCGACTCCACCGCGGCGAGCCAGCGCTGCCGGGGCCCGAACACCGACTGGGGCGCCGCCGTGGCCCAGCACCTGTCGAAGTCGGTCAGCAGTTCGTGTACCCGCTCACCCGGCACGTTGCGATGAATCAACGTCTTGGGCAGTCGCTCGGCCAGCTCGGACGGGCGTGCGAGGGACTCGAGATGTGCGGAGAACGTGATGCTCCGCGGCCCTTCGCGGCCGAGGGCCACCCAGACGGCGCGGCGGCCGATCTCGTCGCAGGTCCCCTCGACCAGCAGCCCTTCCGGTGCCAGCCGGCGGCACAGCCGGTCCCATGCCGTCCACGCCGCGACCTCGTCGTACTGCCGGAGCACGTTGAAGGCCCGGACGAGCGTGGGCGCCCGGCCGACCGGCAGCTCGAACCCGCCCCTGCGGAACGAGAGCCCGCCGGCCCGCAGCGCCATCGGGTGCGGTCCGCGACCGGGGGCACCGGCCGCCGACGGGCCGCCGCGGCACAGGGCCGCGAGATAGGCCTCGCCGGCGGCCACCCGTACCGGGTCGATCTCCAGCCCGACGACCTCCACGGACGGCCGGACGGTGTGCAGCCGCTGGAACAGTTCGGCGGTGGTGACCGGCGAGGCGCCATAGCCCAGGTCCACCACCAGCGGCCGGCTCGCGGAGCGCAGCAGACAGGCCTGCGTGGCCGCGGTCCACCGGTCGACGCGACGCAGCCGGTTGGGGGCCGTGGTGCCGCGGGTGATCTCACCCTCAGGCCGGGTCGGGCGTGCCATGGAAGAGCGCTACGAGGAGACCCGGTGGATCTTGTACGGAGCCGCCTGGACCCGCGGCTGCACGTCGATCCGGTCGATGTTGACGTGGGCCGGCCGGGTCACCGCCCAGGCGACGCAGTCCGCGACGTCGTCGGCGGTCAGTGGGTCCGGGACGCCTGCGTAGGTGCTGTCGGCCCGCTCCGCGTCACCGCGGAAGCGCACGAGGGAGAACTCCTCGGTCTGGACCATCCCCGGAGCGACTTCGGTGATCCGAACCGGCTGGTCTACCAACTCCAGCCGCATGGTGTCGTTGACAGCGGCGGCGGCGTGCTTGGCCGCGACGTATCCGGCGCCGCCCTCGTAAGGAACGTGGCCGGCCAGGGACGTGATGTTGACGACATGCCCGTCGCCGCCCGCGATGAGCTTGGGCAACAGGGCCTTGGTCACCCGCAGCAGGCCCAGCACGTTCGTGTCGTACATGGTCTGCCAGTCGGCCGGGTCCGCGTCGGCCACCGGGTCCAGCCCCAGTGCGCCACCCGCGTTGTTGACCAGGACGTGGCACTCGGGGAGCGCGGCGGCGAGCGCGTCGACCGACTCCTGCGAGGTCACGTCGAGGGTGACCGCCGCCACCGCGTCATGGCGCCCGGCCGGATCGGCGTCCTGGATCTCCTTCACCAGCTCGTCCAGCCGGTCGCGCCGCCGGGCGGCGACCACCACGTTGAACCCTTCAGCGGCCAGGCGCCGGGCGGTCGCCGCGCCGATGCCGCTGCTTGCTCCAGTTATCACTGCCGTCTTACGCACGCCCACATCCTTCCAGCCGTGCCTTGCTGATCCTCAACCGCTCCCAGGGCAATGTTGTCCGGCTCCTCCCGGGAACACGTGCCCTGACCGATGGGTTTCCGTATCGGAGGTGTTGCCCGTGTCGCAGAGAATCACCCGGGTAGCGACGATCAGTATGCATACTTCGCCGCTGGACCAGCCCGGGACCGGCGATGCGGGTGGCATGAACGTCTATATCGTCGAGGTCGCCAAGCGGCTCGCCGCTCGCGGGGTCGAGGTGGACATCTTCACCCGCGCCACCTCGCGGGCGCTTCCACCGGTGGCCGAGCTGGCGCCGGGAGTCCTCGTCCGCAACGTCGTCGCGGGCCCGTTCGAGGAGCTCGACAAGCCCGAGCTCCCCGCCCGGTTGTGCGAGTTCACGGCCGGTGTGCTCGGCACGGAGGCGGCGCACGAGCCCGGGCACTACGACCTCGTGCACTCCCACTACTGGCTGTCCGGGCAGCCGGCCTGGGTCGCCCAGCGGCGCTGGGGCGTGCCCATGGTGCACACGATGCACACGCTGGCCAAGGTCAAGAACGCCGCGCTGGCCGCCGGCGACGCCCCCGAGCCCATGGCGCGCGTGCTCGGCGAGGAGCAGGTCGTGGAGTCCGCCGACCGGCTGGTGGCCAACACGCCCGAGGAGGCCCGCCAGCTCATCGACCTCTATGGGGCGGACCCCGAACGGGTCGAGACGGTCGCGCCCGGGGTGAACCTCTCGGTCTTCCGTCCCGGCAGGCCCGGCCGGCCCGGCTCGGGCATGGCGGCGCGGCGCCGCCTCGGCCTGCCGCGGGATGCCCGCGTCCTGCTGTTCGTCGGGCGGATCCAGCCGCTCAAGGCTCCCGACGTGCTGCTCCGGGCCGCGGCGCGCATGCTGGCGGAGGACCCGTCGCTGCGAGGCAGGCTGCTCGTCGTCGTGGTCGGTGGACCCAGCGGATCGGCGCGGGCCCGGCCGGAGGAAATGCAACGGCTCGCCGCGGATCTGGGCATCACCGGATCCGTGCGGTTCGAGCCGCCGTGTCCACAGGACGAGCTGGCCGACTGGTACCGCGCGGCGGACGTCACAGTCGTGCCCTCGCACAATGAGTCCTTCGGGCTCGTGGCGGTGGAGTCGCAGGCCTGCGGCACCCCGGTGGTCGCGGCCGCGGTGGGCGGCCTCCCCACGGCCGTACGCCACGGCGTCTCGGGCATGCTCATCGACGGCCATGACCCGGCGGACTACGCCATGGTGCTGCGGCGGTTGCTCGCCGAGCCGCGGCTGCGGGCCCGCCTGGCGCGTGGCGCCGTACGCCACGCCGGCGCGTTCGGCTGGGACGCGACGGTGGACCGGCTCCTGTCGGTGTATACCGGGGCCATGCATGCCAAACTCACTGAGTCGGTGATCGGGGCGTGAGCGCCCAAGCGCACGTCATCGAAGAGACCCTGGACGCGGCCGAGCTCGAGTACGAACGCCCGCGCGAGGGCGCCTACCTCGTCAAGCTGCCCGGCAAGCACAAACTGGCCACGATGACCTGGCTCATCGTCGGTGAGTACAGCCTGCACGTCGAGGCGTTCTTCTGCCGTCAGCCGGACGAGAACCACGCCGAGTTCTACCGCTTCCTGCTGGAGAAGAACGGCCGGATGTACGGCGTGGGGTTCGCACTCGACCAGGTCGGCGACGTCCACCTCACGGGACGGGTGTCGCTCGACTCCGTCAGCCCCGAGGAGATCGACCGGCTGCTGGGCTGTGTGCTGACCTACTCCGACGACAACTTCGACAAGGCCCTGGAGCTGGGATTCAAGTCGTCGATCCAGCGGGAGTGGGACTGGCGGGTCAAGCGGGGCGAGAGCCTGGCGAACCTCCAGGCCTTCGCCTCCTTCGCCGACCCAGAGCACCGCTGACCACCCGCTGAGCGCCGTTGACCCGGCATGGCCGGACAGGCGGACCCGTATAAGCTCTGGCGCATGGCGACCTTGGTTTTGCTACGGCATGGCGAAAGCGTGTGGAACGCGGAAGGGCTGTTCACCGGCTGGGTGGACGTCGACCTGTCGGAGAAGGGTGAGGCCGAGGCCACCACCGGCGGCGACCTGCTCCTGGACAACGACGTCCTCCCGGACGTCGTCCACACCTCGATGCTCAAGCGGGCCATCCGTACGGCCAACATCGCCCTCGATGTCGCGGATCTGCTGTGGATCCCCGTCCGGCGGTCGTGGCGGCTCAACGAGCGGCACTACGGCGTGCTGCAGGGCAAGAACAAGGCGCAGACCCGCGAGGAGTTCGGCGAGGACCAGTTCAAGATCTGGCGCCGCTCCTACGACACGCCGCCGCCCCCGATCGCCGACACCGACCCGCTGTCCCAGGTCAACGACCTGCGCTACGCCGGGCTGCCCTCCGAGCTCATCCCGCGGACCGAGTGCCTGTCCGACGTGGTGGACCGGCTCCTGCCGTACTGGTACGACGCGATCGTCCCGGACCTGGCCGCGGACAAGACGGTCCTGGTGGCGGCGCACGGCAACTCACTGCGCGCGCTGGTCAAGCACCTCGACGACATCTCCGACGACGAGATCGCGGGGCTGAACATCCCGACCGGGATCCCGCTGGTGTACGAGCTGGACCACGACTTCGTGCCCCTGAAGCGCGGGGGCGAATACCTCGACCCCGAGGCCGCCAAGGCCGCCATCGAGGCCGTCAAGAACCAGGGCGCCGCAGCCCCCAAGTCCTGAGTCGCCGCGCCGCCCGTCCGGTCCGCACGCCTGAACAAACATGCCCGGACAGACACGCCTGAACAGAACTGTGGGATCACGGTGGTGAAAGCCCGAGGGCTCCCACCACCGTGATCCCACAGTTGTTCGCGGCCGTCCTCAGATCGCGTTGATCTCCTCGGGCCGCTGCCCGGTGACCATGTAGACCACGTCCTCGGCCACGTGCACGGCGTGGTCGGCGTAGCGCTCGAAATACCGCCCGGCGAGGGTGATGTCCACGGCCGGCTCGACGCCGTACTTCCAGTCCGGCGACAGGAGCTGGTCGAAGACCTTGCGGTGCAGCCGGTCCATGGCGTCGTCGTCCGCGTCGAGTTCCAACCCGAGCTCGACATTCTGCGACGCGATGACACTGCCGGCTTTAGCGATCATCCGTTCCGCGATCTGTCCCATCTCCAGAACGGTCGCCTGCAGTTCCGGGGGAATGGCCGACTCGGGGTGCCGCCGCCGGGCCGTCTTGGCAAGGTGGACCGCCAGGTCCCCCATCCGCTCCAGGTCGCCACTCATCCTCAGCGCGGTGATCACCATACGGAGGTCTCCGGCCACCGGCTGCTGCCGTGCCATCAGGTCGAAGACGCTCTGCTCGATGGCCGCGTCGATCCTGTTGACGTGCTCGTCAGCGCTGATGACTTCTTCGGCCAGCCGGAGATCGGCGTCGAGCAGCGCCGTCACCGCGCGGGCCATGGCGGAGCGCACCAGCCGGGTCATCTCCACAAGCCGACTTGAGAGGCTGTCGAGTTCCTCGTGGTAAGCGTCTCGCAATTGAAGTCCTTCCGTGATGGGGCCGCCCTCAGCAACCCAGAATTATCCAGCCCAAACCCTGCCTTTTGGGTGTGAACGAACCCGGATATAGAGGTGAACTCTGGGCGAACGCGGTCGTGGTACGTCCTACTGTGGTGCATGAACGCCTCGAATGGCACCTACGATCCAAAGTGTGGAAGTCGAGGTTGTCGCTGGCCTGGCCGGGCTGGTGGGGCTCGCGACCGGACTGTTGACCGGATTGGCGGTGCGGGTGAGCGAACGAGCTCAAGGTGCTGTGGACCACCAGCCGCCGAGTTCCGAGCTGCCGCCAGGCGTCGCCTCGGTCCTCAGCGTCCTGCCGTCCTCGGCCGTCGTGGTCGACGCCGAGGATCGCGTGCTGCGGGCGAGTTCTGCCGCACGCGCCTTCGGCATGGTCACCGGCGACCGGCTGATGGTCGACGAACTGCTCGCCATGACACGGCTGGTGCGCCGCGACGGTGAGATCCGCGAGATCGAGATCCAGCTCGGCTCCCTCCGCAACCGGCGCGACGGCCGCTGGTTCGCCGTGCGGGTCGCCCCGCTCGGAACCAACGGCCTTGTCCTGGTCCTGGCCGAGGACCTCACCGAGATGCGGCGTGTCGAGGCCATCCGGCGCGACTTCGTGGCGAATGTAAGCCACGAGCTCAAGACCCCAGTCGGGGCACTGTCCCTGCTCGCCGAGACCGTGGAGGGCGCGGCTGATGATCCCGAGGCGGTGCGTCGTTTCGCGGGCCGCATGCAGCAGGAGTCCGTACGGCTCACCAACCTCGTCCATGACCTGATCACCCTCGCCAGGGTCCAGGGCGACGAGCCGCTGCCCCAGCTCAAGCCCGTCGCACTCGACGAGGTGGCCGTCGAGGCCATCGACCGGTGCCGGCTCAAGGCCGGCGCCAAGAACATCGAGCTCACCACCGGCGGATGCGGAGGCCTCGAGGTCCGGGGCGACGAAGAGCTGCTCGTCACCGCCCTGCGGAACCTGGTCGACAACGCGGTGGCCTACAGCCCGGACAACACCCGGGTGGTCATCGCGACCCGGCAGCCGGACGCCGAACAAGTGGAGATCAGCGTCACCGACCAGGGCATAGGCATACCGGAGGCGGACCTGAAGCGCATCTTCGAGCGCTTCTACCGGGTCGATCCAGCTCGATCCCGCCAGACAGGCGGCACTGGGTTAGGGCTTGCCATCGTCAAACACGTGGCGACCAAGCACGGCGGGGAAGTCAGGGTCTGGAGCAAGGAAGGCTCCGGATCCACCTTCACGCTGTGCCTGCCGCTGCTCAGCGCGCCTGCGCATGAACCCGTCCAGGAGGCCACACCGTGACCCGCGTGCTCGTCGTGGAAGACGAGGAGTCATTCAGCGACGCCCTGTCGTACATGCTCCGTAAAGAGGGCTTCGAAGTCGCGATCGCGGCCACCGGACCCGATGCGCTCGACACCTTCGAGCGCAACGGCGCCGACCTGGTGCTGCTCGACCTGATGCTGCCAGGCCTTCCGGGCACCGAGGTGTGCCGGGAGCTGCGGTCCCGCTCGAACGTGCCGGTGATCATGCTGACCGCCAAGGACAGCGAGGTGGACAAGGTCGTCGGGCTCGAACTCGGTGCCGACGACTACGTCACGAAGCCGTTCTCCTCCCGCGAGCTCGTCGCGCGGATCCGCGCCGTCCTGCGCCGTCAGGGCGACGTCGAGGAGCTCGCTCCCGCGACGCTCGAGGCGGGTCCGGTCCGGATGGACGTCGAACGGCACATCGTCAGCGTCAGTGGCATGTCCGTGCAGCTGCCCCTCAAGGAGTTCGAGCTGCTCGAGGTGCTGCTGCGCAACGCGGGCCGGGTGCTCACGCGCATGCAGCTGATCGACCGGGTCTGGGGAGCGGACTACGTCGGCGACACCAAGACGCTGGACGTGCACGTCAAGCGGCTCCGCGCCAAGATCGAGCCGAAGCCGTCGGCGCCGCGCTTCATCATCACCGTGCGAGGACTCGGCTACAAGTTCGAGCCGTGATCCCAAGGCCCGCGAACGGCTGTCGCCGGCTCTCGGCGGTGCGGGCGTGAGGTGAGTTGTACGGCCGGCCCGTGAGCTGGTGCTGGAGCACGGGCCGGCCGAACGACTGCGAGCTCTCGGCCCTGGGGCCGGGGCGGGGTCAGCCGTGTGCGCCCGGCGCCGGGGACGCCGACCCGCCGGGTGATTTCGAGGCCGCCGGCGATGGCGAGGCCGAGGGTGAGCCCGAGCTCGCCGGTGCGGCGGAGCCGGACGGGGCGGCGCCGGCTGACGATGACGAGGTCGCGCTGCCCGCCGGTGACGGCGTGGAGGGCGCGGCATAGGTCGCGTACGGCTCGGCTCGCGGGACGACCGGGGCGAGCACTGTGATGGAGCCGCCCCGCTGGAACCGCAGGGTCAGCTCGATCGACTCGCCGACGAGTAGTTCTTTGGTGAGTCCGGTCAGTACCACGGCCGGACGAGGCTTCGGGCCGGTCCCGGTGCCCTGCTGGTCCGGACTCTGAGTGCCGGACTGGGCACCCGGCAGGCCGTCCGGCGTGACGGCAGGCGTGCCCGCGGGCCCCCCGCTCCGCTGGACCGCCGGGGTGTGCGTCGCGTGCTTGCCCTTGCCGCTCGGCTGCGGAGTCGTCTTCACGTCCTGCGCGGTCGCGGTCTTCGTGCCGATCTGTACCAATTGCCCGGCCGGCAGGTCGAGGCCGCCTCCGGGCAGCTTCGCCTTCTGCTGGAACGTCGGGGACTCGACCGCCACGAGCCGGTCGGCCTTGCGGTCGCGGCCGTCGTTGGTCACCGAGGCGTAGACGGCCGCTGAAGTGCCGGGCATGAGCTTCTCGCCGGGCGCCGGTCCGAGCACGAACAGGTTCCGGACGTCGACCCCGGAGTCGGTGGAGGCGTTGACGCCTTCCGTCAGCTGAGCCGGCGAGGCCGTCTGCGGTCGCATTCCAGCGCCGCAACCGGACACAGCGGGCGCGAGGGTGAAGGCACCGGCAAGAGCGAGTGCGGCCACTCTGCGGCTGTTGGGGATCACGGGGGTCGATCTCCTAGGCAGGGGGGTGCGGGGTACGGATCGTCAGACCGAAGATTAGCGAGTACTAATGCCGTCGTGGCGCCGGGGCCCGGGGAAAGTGATCTTTCCTGCTCATGGTGTGCCGCGCCCGGCTCCGCACCCCCAGGGGGAGCCGGCGATCAGGTCTGCAGCCTGTTCAGCTGCTTGTCCAGATGCACGTCCGGGCGCAGGCTGGGCACTACCTCGTCCACCACGCCGTCGGTGTGCACCAGCACCGCGGTCAGCCCCGCGGCCTGGTAGGTCTTGGCCAGCTGGGGCGTGTCCTCCTGCGCGACGATCGCCACCGCGTGCCGGGCCGCCCCGGCCAGCTTCCGCATCTCCTTGGCGGAGTCCTCGGCCGACTGCCGGTTATCGCGCCGGTCGGCCACCAGGTACAGAGCGATGCGGTACTGCTCCGTCTGCCGGCTCAGCTCGTCCACGGTGGCCTCGCAACGGCAGCCCGGTGGCACGATCAGGATCACTGCGGGCCGCAGGTCGATCAGCCTCTTGCGGTGACCGGGTACGGTCACCTGCCACCCGGGGAGCACTCCGCCGATCTGGCCGGGCCGGGCCATAGGCCGGTCGGCCACGGGCTGGCCGGGGCGGCGCGGGGTCGGCTTGGGCCCGAACACGGTGATCAGCGTGCCGCTGAGGAGCGCGATGAGCAGGGCTCCGGCGATGATGGGGGCGGCGAGTCCATAACGTGTCAGGGGTGAGGCGAGCCGGCGCCAGCGCCTTCGGCGACGGTGCCGCCGCTCTTCACGGCGGTAGGCGAGGATGTCCCGGTCGAGCTCCCGGGCGTCGTCGGGCACGACGATGTCGATGCGCGGTAGCCCATAGTCGTCGGGATCGCCACTGTGCCTCACGCCGCACCTTGCCCTTCCGCTCACCAGCCTGCTGGCTCGCGTGGCCCGGCCTGTTCCTCTCCCAGTATGAGCCGCGGCCGGGGTGGCGCGAATGATCCCGGGGAAGGTCCTATGAGCATTGTCCGAAGCCACTCGGCAGCATGTTGCGGTCGCGTTGCGATCGCGTTGCGAGATGCAAACAAGGGTGATGGCAAAGTGTAGATGCACCAAGGCAAGGCTTTGTCAAGACCCCAATTAGGGTGCTGACCTGCGCATATGTCCCTAAGGCCGGTGCGGCACCCGCGCAGCCCGTGCTACCCTTGGGTTTAGCGGAAGGGGTACTTGTCATATGACTTTCACGGTCGGCGACACCGTCGTCTACCCCCACCATGGGGCTGCTCGGATCGAAGCCATCGAGACCCGCACCATCAAAGGTGAGGACAGGACCTACTTGGTCCTGAAGGTCGACAAGGGTGACCTTACAGTGCGCGTCCCCGCGGACAACGCCGAGCTCGTGGGCGTTCGTGACGTGGTGGGCCAGGAGGGTCTGGAGAAGGTGTTCGAGGTGCTGCGTGCACCATACACCGAGGAACCGACGAACTGGTCCCGGCGCTACAAGGCGAATCTTGAGAAGCTTGCCTCAGGGGACGTCAACAAGGTCGCCGAGGTCGTACGCGACTTGTGGCGTCGCGACAAGGAGCGCGGCCTGTCGGCGGGTGAGAAGCGCATGCTTGCGAAGGCCAGGCAGATACTGGTCAGCGAACTTGCATTGGCTGAGAAGACCAATGAGGACAAAGCAGAGGCTCTCCTCGACGAAGTCCTTACCGGCTGAGGCAGCATCCCTGCGTCAGTGACCTTTAATGAATACGTGATTACACAGCTTCCCCGGGTGGGCGTCGGCACTGACGTCCACCCGTTCAGGTCCGGCCGTCGGCTGCGTGTGGCAGGCCTCGAATGGCCCGGTGAGGGCGACGGCCTCGCGGGCCACTCCGATGGTGATGTGGCCGCGCATGCGGCCGGTGACGCCTTGCTGTCCGCCGCTGGGATGGGTGACCTCGGCGCCGTTTTCGGCACCGCCGACCCGCGCTGGTCCGGGGCGTCCGGCGTCGACCTGCTCCGCGAGATCGTACGGCTGCTCAGCGATAGCGGCTTCACGGTCGGCAACGTCGCCATACAGATCATCGGCAACCGGCCCAAGATAGGCCCGCGCAGAACCGAGGCCGAGAAGGTCCTCAGCGAAGCGATCGGCGGCGTCCCGGTGAGCGTCTCGGCCACCACGACGGACGGGCTCGGCCTGACCGGCCGGGGCGAGGGGCTGGCCGCCATAGCCACCGCGCTGGTATGGCCCGCGCAGGAGCCCAGCAGCCGGCCTCTCTGACACACCCGGCGCGCCGGTGCACTGACGCAACGGCCGGGCAGCCGGCGCTTTTACCGGCCACCCGGTCCTGTCGGCGCGCCTGGCCCCTCAGTCCCTGGGCGGGGTGGGCGAGCTCCGCAACATGCTGGACGGCGGCCCCTCGATGCTCGGCGCCGGGTCAGGCCCCGGGTCGCGCTCGGGTCCTGACCCGGGCGCCGCCGCAGCCTCCTGTTGTCCCGCGTCGGGGTCCTCGGCCCGGTCGACCACCTCGGGATCCAGGTCGTCGGCCAGGTCGTCGTCGGTGTCCCGGGCCACGTCCCCATCGCGGTCGTGTCCGGCCTGATCCTGCGCGGCCATAGAAGGCTCCGCGTCCACGGCAGCGATGTCCGGACGGGTCATCGCCGCCGGTCCGGCCGGCGGCCGGCTGACCAGCCTGACGTCCGTCGGCAGGCTCGACGGGGCCGTCCTGGCCGGTTCCTCCTGCGCCATGACGGCTTCCGGATCCGGCGCGTCAGGCGCGGGTGGGACGGCCGGCGGACCGCCGCCGGACTCGGCCGAATGGGACTCTCCGGCGTCGAGCCAAGGCTCGGCACCGGGCCTCGCACCCGGTTTCCGCTGCGGGAGCTCTCGTTTCCCCTGCGGGAGCTCGGGGGGTCGCGGCTCCTCGGCCGGCCCGCTGTCCGCAGGCGCCGCCTCCACCCGTACGCCGTCCGGACGTGGTTCGGCCGGAGGCGAGCCGGCCGTACCTGGCCCGGCCGGTGCCTGCCCGCTCGGGGGCTGGGACGGCTTGTCCCGGCGCGGCAGCGGTGCGGCGACCTCTCTCATCCCGGGCACGAGGTCTCGGGTGGGTTCAGCGGCATAGGCCGGGAGCGGCCCGGCCGGCTCTTCGGCGGCCGGCTGCGGAGCCCCGGCGCCGGGCGCGGGTCCCGCGGGGAGTGCCGCCGCGGGCCGTGCCGCAGGAACCCGCGCGGCCTCCACGGCGGGAACCGCGACCGCGGATTGTCCCGGCACGGTGTCCGCCGTGGTCGCGGGCTGCGGTGCGGCCGGCTTCCCGGCCGCCGCAGGCGGGTCGGAGGGAGCCGGGGGCCCCGAGCCGATCGCCGCGCGCGCCTGCTTGAACATGGTCAGCCACAGCCACACAGCGATCACCAGCATCACGTGCGGCGCGGCGGCCACGCCTGCCGCGAGCGGACGGCCGGACAGCGACCCATAGCCGTTGACCGCCCGCTGCACACCGGCAGCCGCGGCTCCGCCCACCAGGAGCAGGAGCACCGCCGAGCGCGTCCAGCGCGTCCACCACCGGGCGTGCCGGGCGACCAGGAGGGACAGGATCGTGACGGCGACGAGCGCGTCATAGGCGATGGGATAGCCGGGCGAGAAGCGCCTGGCCGCACGGCCCGCGAGGGCCAGGGCACGCAGATCGTCATAGGTGAGCACGTAGAACGCGCCGGCGAGGACGGCGACACCGACCCCGGCGGACAGGGTCAGCAACCGTCGCTGCGTCGTCGAATATCGCGCGACCCCTGCGGGGCCGGAGTTACCGGAGGGCATCTGACTCATCTCGGGGGAGGGAGCCACTTATGTGGGGGGACAGCTGATCGGCCCGTGGGGAGGGTGACCACGAGACCGCCAGTTGAGTCCTATCTTCACCCCCCTGATCCCGTCCCGCCCGGACCATCCGTCGCGTGTCGTGTCTTTCCGCCACGGCGTCGTACGGTGAACACGACGCAGACGTCCGGATCTGGAGGCGACGATGCCGTACTACCGGGCCGTGGGGGAGATCCCGCGGAAGCGCCATGTGCAGTTCCGCCGTCCTGACGGTGGCCTGTACGCCGAGGAGCTCATGGGGGAGGAGGGATTCACCTCCGACTCCAGCCTGCTCTACCACGTGCTCGCCCCGACGGCCATCCTGAAGAGCGAGGGCGCCGAGGATCCGGTGGGCCAGGCCGATCTGCGCCCCAACCACCCGCTGCAGCCACGCGCGTGCCGTACGCAGGACCTCCCGGCGGGCGGTGATCTCGTCATGGGCCGCCAGGTCCTTTACGGCAACGACGACGTGCGGCTGTCGTTCGTGGCGGCCGACTCGGTCAGCGACCTGTACCGCGACTCCGTCGGCGACGAGGTGGTCTACATCCAGTCCGGGGCCGCGCGGTTCGAGTCGACCTACGGCGCCATGGATGTGGCGGAGGGCGACTACGTCGTCGTGCCCACAGGCACGATCCACCGCTGGGTGCCGCGGCCCGCTGAAGACGGCGAGCCGCTGCGGGCCCTCGTCATCGAGGCCCGGGGCCATATCCGGCCGCCCAAGCGCTATCTGTCGCAGTACGGCCAGTTCCTCGAGCACGCCCCCTACTGCGAACGGGATCTGCGCGCTCCCACCGAGCCGCTGCTGGCCGAGGGCGGCGAGGTCCCGGTGCTGGTCCGCCACCGTGCGGGGCTGTCCCGGCTGACCTATGTACGCCACCCCTTCGACGTGGTCGGCTGGGACGGGTACCTCTACCCGTACGCCTTCAACATCGAAGACTTCGAGCCGATCGTGAAGCGCACCCACGCGCCGCCGCCGGTGCACCAGACCTTCGAGGGGCCGAACTTCGTCATCTGCTCCTTCTGCCCGCGGCCGCTCGACTTCCACGAGGACGCGGTGCCCATTCCGTACAACCACCACAACGTGGACTCTGACGAGATGATGTTCTACGTCGGCGGCGACTACTCGGCCCGCAAGGGATCGGGCATCGGCGTTGGGTCGGTCTCGTTGCACCCCTCCGGCTTCACCCACGGACCGCAGCCGGGGGCCGTCGAGGCCGCAATCGAAGGGGTACGCCAGGGCAGGACGGCGACCTCGGAGATGGCCGTCATGATCGACACCTTCCGGCCCCTGCTGCTCGGCCCGGCCGCACGGCAGTCGGAGGATCCCGAGTACGCCTGGACGTGGGCCCGCGGCTGATCCGAAAGGACTTGCGGCCCCTTCCAGGGATGTGCGGCCTGGCGGATCATCGCCATGCCGCCGTTGCGGCGTTCGGCGGTGGTGCCGCGGGCCTCATCGATTAGCCTTGAGCCTGTGAGCCTGCACCTTTACGACACCGGCACCCGTACAATCCGCGAATTCGTCCCGCTCGAGCCGGGCCGCGCCGGGATGTACGTGTGCGGCGCCACCCCGCAGGCCGCTCCGCACATCGGCCACCTGCGCTCCGGCGTGATCTACGACCTCGTCTACCGCTGGCTGCTCAGGTCCGGTTATGACGTGACGTTCGCCCGCAACATCACCGATATCGACGACAAGATCCTCGCCGTCGCCGCCGACACCGGGGTGCCGTGGTTCGCGGTGGCCGAGGCCAACCAGCGCACCTTCGGCCGGGGCTATGACGTCCTCGGCTGCCTGCCGCCGACCATCGAGCCGCGGGCCACCGGCCACGTGCCCGAGATGATCACGCTGATGCGCCGGCTGATCGACGCCGGTCACGCCTACAGCGTTGACAACGACGTCTACTTCGACGTCAAGTCCTGGGCCGACCGTTATGGCGAGCTGTCCAACCAGAAGCTCGACAATATGATGGACGGCCGGGACACGGCCGGCGCCGATCTCAAGCGCGACTCCCGTGACTTCGCGTTGTGGAAGGGCGTCAAGCCGGGGGAGCCCAGCTGGGAGACCCCCTGGGGACCGGGACGCCCGGGGTGGCACCTGGAGTGCTCGGCGATGGCCACCAAATACCTGGGTGAGGCGTTCGACATCCATGGCGGCGGGATGGATCTGATCTTCCCCCACCACGAGAACGAGGCGGCTCAGTCGCAGGCGGCCGGGGACGGCTTCGCGAGCTACTGGATGCACAACGGCCTGCTCACCGTCAACGGCGACAAGATGAGCAAGTCCATCGGCAACGTCGTGCAGCTGACGGACCTGCTCGAGAAGGCCCGTCCCGTGGAGGTGCGCTACTACCTCGGGGCCGTGCACTACCGGTCGAACATCGACTACACCGACGCCGCGCTCGCGGAGGCCGCCGCGGCCTACCAGCGGATCGAGGGCTTCATCACCCGCGCGGCCGAGGTGGCCGGCTCCCCGGTCACGGGCGCGGAGCTGCCCGAGGCGTTCGTGGCGGCCATGGACGACGACCTCGGGGTGCCGCAGGCGCTGGCGATCGTGCACGAGACCGTACGGGCGGGCAATAACGCTCTCGCGGCCGGCGAGCACGACCAGGCCCGCGACGCGCTCGGGTCGGTCCGGGCCATGCTGGACGTGCTCGGCCTTGATCCGCTGTCCGCCCAGTGGCGGGACAAGGGCGGCGACGACCTGCGCTCGGTAGTCGACGCGCTGGTGGCCGTCACCCTGGAGCAGCGGCAGGCCGCCCGGGCACGCAAGGACTACGCCGCAGCCGACGCCATCCGCGATGGGCTGAGCGCGGCCGGCATCGTCGTCGAGGACACGGCACATGGACCGCGGTGGGAGCTCAGGCGCGCCTGACCGCCGCCCGTGCGCGCCGCACCCGGCACGCCCCGTACGCTTCTGTGTCCGGGGGCGTTCGCCTGAGTGTGCCGCCCGAACTGATGGAGGGCATGCGTCCGATGACCAAACGTCATAAGAAGGGGACCGGTAACACCCCCAAGGCCGAGGACCGGCATTGGTTCGGCAAGCGCCAAAGCGCCCGCAGTGCCAAGTCCGCGTCGCGCACCGGCACTCCGACCACCGGCCGCGGCGGCAAGCGCCCCGCGGAGTCCGGACCGGCGGCGGGAGCGCGCTCGTCCGGCACCCGTACGGGTGGGGCGCCGCAGCGCCGTACGCTCGACAGTCCCGAAATCGTGATGGGGCGAAACCCCGTGGTCGAGGCCCTGCGGGCGGGGGTCCCCGGCACGACCCTGTACGTCATGTCGGAGCACACCGACGAACGGGTGCGTGAGGCGATCCAGATCGCCGCCGACCGCAGGATCCCGGTGCTGGAGGCCGGCAAGCCGCAGCTGGACCGGCTCACCGACGGTGCCGTGCATCAGGGCATCGCGCTGCAGGTGCGGCCCTATCGCTACGCGCACCCGGACGACCTGCTGCGCGGGAGCACGAAACCGTTGATCGTCGCGGTGGACGGGATCACCGACCCCCGCAATCTGGGCGCGATCATACGGTCCGCCGCGGCCTTCGGCGCCAATGGCGTCGTGGTGCCGGAGCGGCGCGCGGCCGGCGTCACCGCTGGAGCCTGGAAGGCCTCCGCCGGAACGCTCGCGTCCTTGCCCGTGGCGCGGGCGACCAACCTGTCCCGGACGCTCAAGGCCTATCAGCAGGCCGGCTGCTTCGTCGCCGGGCTCGACGCCGCCGGTGCCGTGGCGGTGGGCGACCTCGAGGCCGCCGCGGACCCGTTCGTCCTGGTCGTGGGCTCGGAGGGCAAGGGGCTAGGGCGCCTCGTCGCCGACACCTGCGACCTGCTGATCAACATCCCGATGAGCGGCCGGGCCGAGTCGCTGAACGCGGGCGTGGCCGCCGGCATCGCGTTGTACGAGGTCGCCCAGCGCCGCGGCGGCTCCTGACGACGCATTGGTCCGGGCGCCGGAGACGGCCGCCCGGACCAACGGTTTGGACCTCAAATTCCCGCTCACATCGACTCGCCCGGCTACAAGCCTTCGCCCTTCGGCTTTGGCCGTTCCATCAGCTTCCCAGTCAGCCGTACAGGTAAGCGAAAAGGACCCACATCGCGGTGATGTGAGTCCCCTCGCTTCCCGAGTTTCCAGGGAGATCAGCAGTTCTTGGATCTCCAGTCGGCGTAGGTCCACACCGCGTCGGTGACGATCCCGTCCACCCGCCAGGATTTCAGGGTGGGCCAGGCCGTGGAGTCGTTGACCGTCCACGGCGTCATCTTGACGCCCTTGGCCTGGAGCTGCTTGGTGGCGGGCTGGGTCATGTCGGCCGCCCTGGGGGCCACGTACGGCCAGGCGGACTGGGCCGGCTCGGCGTCTGTGAGCAGGGTCAGGCCAGCGGAGAGCCTGGACTCGGCCGCCTTGATCCGGCTCAGGTCGGTGGCGTCGAAGCTCTGCGCCCGGACTCGGGAGAGCATCCCCGAGTCGACGATCCGCTTGGTGATTTCGCGGGCCTGCGCGGCGGTGATGCGGGACTTCGTCTCCAGCAGCACGTACTTGCCCGCTGACTTGGCGGCTGACAGCACTTGATACAGCGTCGGCGGATGCACGTTCAGCACATTGCCGTTCGGGCCCTTCAGCTTCAGGGCGGTGAACTGTGTGGACCACAGCCCCGAGACGTTCCCGCTGCCGTTCGTCGTCCGGTTAACCGTGGCGTCGTGCATGATGACCGGCACGCCGTTGGGGTTGGACGAGGAGGCCCGGGAGAACTGGATGTCGGTCTCCGACCAGGCCATGTACTTCCAGGCGTTGTTGAAGGCCGGGATGCTGTTCTCGGGCTGGGTGCTCGTGACCCGCCCCCGGTGAGCGATCCCGATCGGGCAGCTCGCCTCCGCGTGCGCCTCGGGAACGGCGAGCGGGTTCAGCAGGAGGGTGAAGGCCGAAAGGGCCAGAGCCGTGAGCGTCTTGGTAAGGGGGCTCACCAACGGTTCGGCTTTTCGCTGGCGTTACTCGAATGCACTTCTTTAAATCTCCGCGGTCTCGGTCTTGGGCTCACGCCGGCGACGGCTGGACCCTGACTCGGATCTCCTCCGTGCACCGCTCGGCTGTTTGGTCTGACATTATGCCGATATGGTGAGCCGCGTCCGATAGCGATGGCGACCGTTATGACCCCGTACGGAAACCGTTATGACCTCGGAAATAAGAAAGACCCACATCGCCCCGATGTGGGTCCTCTGTTCCCCAAAAGGTCGGGGAAGGCCGGCTCAGTCGCCCTTGTCCGCGCAGCCGAGGATCAGGTTGCCCTCGTCGTCGTAGTAGGCCGCACCCTCCTTCAAGAGGTCGGGGAGCATGCCGGCGATCCGGCCCGCGAGGAGGTCGGTGTCGCCATGAAGGCGTACTGAGCGGTCAGCCAGGCGAAGGCGGTGATCGGCCACGCGATCGCACTCGGGTCTCCCCGGCTCCGTGGGGAACCTCCTGCCATCAGACGATCTCGCTGAGCAAGACGGCGCTTGCACCGGTACGCCTGGATCACATACGAGTCGCCATTCGGCAGGTCGCCGTATGATCTCCCCAAGATTCCTTAGGAAGCAGCCGCTTTTCGGTCTAGGGTGGGGACCTCCATTCGACCCCTCGCAGGTCACGGGCTAGCCTATGACCGCCATGCCGGTGTAGCTCAGCAGGCCAGAGCAGCCGCCTTGTAAGCGGCAGGTCGTCGGTTCGAATCCGACCACCGGCTCCACACCACCTCTGATCTGCGGGGATAGCCTCCCGGCAGGAGTGTGACCAGTGAGTTCACCTGGTTCAGAGGCCGCCTTGACCCAAGAGGCTGCGGTTCCGCAGGAGGGTGCGTCCCGAGCTGCGCGCTTGCCAGCCCGACCACCGGCTCCAACGCAATCCAGGACGTCCGGCCCCGGCGCGGATGACCGCTCGTGCCGTCGGCCGGGGGATTACGGCGCGGTGTGCCGCAAGATCGCGGGCACGACGAGATTCCACGTCGAGGGCGGTGGCGCCTGGTGACCCATGCCATCGAGCAGGAGCAGCTCGGCTTCGGTGATCTCGCGCGCCAACGCGACCGCGTGCCCAGACGGGAAGAACGGGTCCTGAGTGCCGTGGATGACCAGCGTCGGGGCGGTCACCTCGCCTAGCCGGGGCCGCGTGTCCTCGCCACCATCGACGAGCCAATGGTTCTTCTCGCTCGACTCCAGGTTGACTGTGCGGTCGACCACTTGGCGGGCCACCTCGCGCACGTAGGCCTCGTCGAACGAGTCCGGGCCGGCGAATGGCCGCTGGCTCTCGACGAGGTGCTCGACGACCACGTGGTGATCGGTCCAGTCCGGCTCGGGCGCTGGGTCGGCGAACGCCGCCTTGAGCCGGTCGGCCATCGGGGGTAGATCTGGCGCCGGGCCTGGGCTCGTCGACATCAGCGTCAGCGTCGCGACCCGGTCGGCATGCTCGACGGCGAGGTACTGCGCGATGCCGCCGCCCATCGACAGTCCCACTACATGGGCGCGGCGGCCGGCGAGGGCGTCGATCAGGCCGACCGCGTCACCGACCAGGTCCGGGCCCGTGTAGCCGGGCGCGCCCGGCGGATAGCTGACCGAGCGGCCGGTGTCACGGTGGTCGTAGCGGATGACGAACCGGCCACCCGCGGCCAGGCGGCGGCAGAACTCGGCGTCCCACCAATCCATCGAGGCTGCGGCACCGGAGATGAGCAGGATCGCCGGCGCTTCCGGGTCGCCGAAGGTCTCGACGCACAGGTCCACCCCGTTGGCAGCGACCATCGCCTCGGTCATGGCGCTCGACTCTACGCCACCCCTGGGACCTCAGAAGGTGACTCGTCGCGCGTCTTCCAGCTTCTGGGCC
>JAOPYH010000291.1 GCA_025964715.1 Streptosporangiaceae bacterium
CGCGACCTTGCGGTTGTGCGCGTACGAGGGGTTCGACCGCCAGGTCCGCGTGGCCGCCACGGCGGCCGCGCGGACCGGTTCGTTGACGCGGAACATGACTACCGAGGTGATCGCTCAGTTGTACGTCGGTGCGTTGACACTCGACCTGTTGCTCGGTGACGTCCGGTCGTTGAAGCAGAAACGATCGGTGATCCGGCCGATCCTCGCCGAGGTGCAGCGCCGGTTCCCCGGCGTGGCCGTCGCCGAGACCGGCAACCAGGATCTGCACCGCCGCGCCGAGATCGGCGTGGCGGTCGTGTCCGCCGACGCGGCGAACTGTGGCGAGGTGCTCGATGCCTGCGAGCGTCTCGTCGCCGGACGCCCGGAAATCGATCTGCTGTCCGCGCGGCAACGGCTGTTCAGCGACGAGGAGTGACGGTCCCCCGCGAAGCCGTGATGGGATTGTTGACAACAAAGAGCGCCCGTGAACGGCGGGCCCTCATGGGAAAAGGAGTGTGCCATGGACCCCGCTCGGGCCCGCAAACTCGCCGATCGTATTCAGCAGATCGTCGCGGAGATGCTGGAGCGGCGGATCAAGGACCCCCGGCTCGGATTCGTCACGGTGACCGACGCCCGGATCACCAATGACCTGCGGGACGCCACCGTGTACTACACGGTCTACGGCTCCGCGGGTGAACGCGCCGACACCGCCGCCGCGCTAGAGAGCGCCAAGGGCGTGCTCCGGTCCGAGGTCGGCAGGCAGACCGGGCTGCGTCACACCCCGTCTCTGGCCTTCGTGCCCGACGTCCTGCTGGACGACGCCAAGCACATGGACGAGCTGCTGGCCAAGGCCCGGGCCCAGGACGAGCAGGTGGCCAAGGCGGCCGAAGGCGCCCGGCCGGCCGGAGACCCCAATCCGTACCGTTCCGACGAGGAACCCGAGCCGGCTGAAAGCGACAGCGGTGAGGACGGGGAAGCGGGATACTCCGCTCCGTGAGCACCCACCGGGACGGGGCCGTGGCCGGCGACGCGATCGTGGCCGGTGGCGGCTCCGTGGCCCGTGCCGGCGACCTGGCCTGGGATCGGGCCGTGGCCCTGCTCCGGGCTGCCGACGAGGTCTGTCTCGCCTGTCACGTCTTCCCGGACGGCGACGCACTCGGGTCCATGCTGGCTTTCGGCCAGGCGATGCGCCTGCTGGGCAAACGGTGCGTGGCGTCGTTCGGTGATCCGTTCACGGTCCCGGCCATCCTGCGGTTCCTGCCCGGGCAGCGACTGCTGGCCGATCCCGTCAGGTTCCCGGCGGAGCCTGAGGTCATGGTGGCGTTCGACGCGGCCGGCCTCGACCGGCTCGGCGCCCTGGCACCGCACGCCGAGAAGGCGCGTGAGCTGATCGTCATTGATCACCATGCCTCCAACTCCCCGTATGGCACGGTACGGCTGGTGAGCCCCGGGGCCGCGGCGACGGCCGTACTCACCGAAACGCTGATCAGGCTGCTCGGCGCCGAGCTCACCGAGGACATCGCGCTGTGTCTGTACGCCGGACTGGCCAGTGACACGGGGTCGTTCAAGTACGCCTCGACCACACCCGAGGTGCACGATCTGGCGGGGCGGCTGCTGCGGGCCGGCGTGCGGCCCGACGTGGTCGGCCGCGAGCTGTGGGACCGGGCACCGTTCGGCTACCTGCAGGTCCTGGCCGGCGCGCTCGGCAGGGCACGTCTCGAACCGGACGCGGTGGGGGGCCTTGGTCTCGTGTGGACGACGGTGAGCCGGGCCGATCGCGCCGCCACGGAGCTTTCCTACGACCTCCTCGAAGGGGTCATCGATATCGTCCGCCGCACCGACGAGGCCGAGGTGGCCGTCGTCTGCAAGCAGACCGATGACGCTGGCTGGTATGTCTCGGTCCGGTCGAAGGGCCGCGCGGACGTCGGCGCGGCCTGCACCGGGCTCGGCGGTGGCGGCCATCGCCTTGCCGCAGCCTTCACCATCGACGACGTCGCCGCCGGCCTCGGCCGGTTGCGCCAACTCTTGGAAGCACAGTGATCTCAGGACTCGTGGTCGTCGACAAGCCGGCCGGCTGGACCTCCCATGACGTGGTCGCCAGGCTGCGCCGGCTCGCGGGGACGCGGCGGGTCGGGCATGCCGGGACGCTCGACCCGATGGCGACGGGGGTCCTCGTCGTCGGGCTGGAGAAGGCGACCCGGCTGCTGGGCCATCTCGCGCTCACTGAGAAGGCCTACGACGCCACGATCCGGCTCGGTGAGTCGACCAACACCGACGACGCCGAGGGTGAGCTCATCCGTTCTATGAGCGCCTCCGGGGTCCCGGAGGAGGCCCTGCAGGAGGGGATCGCCGCGCTGAGCGGCCAGATCCACCAGGTGCCTCCGCAGGTCAGTGCGATCAAGGTGGACGGCAAGCGGGCCTACAAGATGGCCCGCGCGGGCCAGGAGGTCGAGCTGAAGGCCCGGCCGGTGACAGTGCATGATTTCGCGATCCGCGAGGTGCGGCGGCACGGAGACCTCATCGACGTGGATGCCTCCGTCACCTGCTCGAGCGGGACCTACATCCGATCTCTGGCCCGCGACCTCGGCGAGGCCCTCGGCGTCGGTGGCCACCTGACGTTCCTCCGGCGCACCCGCGTCGGACCGTACGACCTCAGCATGGCCAGCACGCTCGATGAGCTGGCCGGGACCCTCGACGTGCTCCCCATGGCCGAGGCGGTGGCGGCCGCGTTCCCGCGCCGTGACGTGTCCGCGGAGGACGCGCGGAAGATCTCGCACGGCGGCCGGCTCGCCGCGGCCGGGCTCGGGCCCGGGCCTGTTGGGGTCTACGCGCCTGACGGCACGCTGCTCGCTCTGGTCGAGGAGACCGGCGAGGTGGCCAGGCCGCTGGCCGTCTTCGTCTCCTGAGGGCTCCCGCGTCGCACGTGAGCAGCGTCACCAAGCGGCGTCAACCTACGGTTGCGTAACCTACGCTAACGTAGGTTGCATGGAAGAGGAGGTGTCCGCATGACCACGGAAGCGCTGGATCACCCGGCCGTGAAGCCGAAGTTGCGCGGATGGCTGCACCTGGGGGCCTTTCCCCTGGTCCTGGTCGCCGGCCTGGTGCTGGTCGCACTGGGGCCCACCACGGGAGCCCGGCTCACGGCCGCGGTGTACGCCCTGACCTCTGTCCTGCTGTTCGGCGTCTCGGGGACCTATCACCGCGGCGCGCACTCCGGACTGACCATCGAAGTGCTCAGGCGACTCGACCACGCCAACATCTATCTGATCATCGCCGGGACCTATACGCCCTTCGCCGTCCTGGCCCTGACCGGAGTCGAACGCGTCGTCGTGCTGTCGGTGATCTGGACGGGCGCGTTCGCCGGTGTGATATTCCGGACAGTCTGGATCGGCGCGCCGCGCTGGCTCTACACAGGGCTCTACATCGGCCTCGGCTGGGTCGCGGTGTTCGTGATGCCGCAGTTCGCCGCCGGTGCCGGCGTGGCGGCCACCGTGCTGGTCATCGTGGGCGGCGCGCTCTACAGCCTGGGCGGAGTCGTCTACGGGCTGCGGCGTCCGGACCCCTCGCCGCGTTGGTTCGGTTTCCATGAGGTCTTCCACGCGTGCACGCTCGCCGCCTACATTGCGCAGTACGTCGCGGTGTCCCTGGTGGTCTACCAGGCCGGCTGACAGTCATGGGGCCGATGTCCTGCCCAGTGCTCATCGCATGGCAGGCTTGGGGCGGCGGCTCACGAGAGGAGCGAGCGGGTGCGGCGCTGGTACGGCCTCGATGAGGTCCCTCCGGGCTGGGGCAGATCAGTGGTGACCATCGGCGTGTTCGATGGCGTCCACCGCGGTCACCAGCGCATTGTCAAGAGCACCGCGGAGCTCGCCCGCGAGCGCGGTCTGCAGTCCGTGGTGATCACTTTTGACCCTCATCCGGACGAGGTCGTGCGTCCCGGCACGCATCCGCCCCTGCTCTGCCCGCCCAAGCGGAGGGCGGAGCTGCTCGCCGGTCTCGGCACCGACGCCGTCATCGTCCTCCCGTTCACGCTCGAGCTCTCCCGGATGGGACCGGACGAGTTCGTTCAGTCCGTGCTCGTGGACCGGCTGCACGCGGCCCATGTCATCGTGGGCGAGAACTTCCGGTTCGGGCACAAGGCGAAGGGCGACGTGGCGCTGCTGGGCGAACTCGGGGAGAAGTACGACTTCACCGCCGAGGGCGTGCCACTTGTGGCCAACGGCGACACCATCTCCTCCAGCTACATCAGGGAGCGGATCTCCGCCGGCGACGTGGAGGAGGCGGCGCACGCGCTGGGCAGGCCGCATCGGGTCGAAGGTGTCGTGGTCCGGGGTCACCAGCGCGGGCGGGCCCTCGGTTTCCCGACCGCCAACCTCGAGACGCTGCCGCACACCGCCATTCCGAGCGACGGGGTCTACGCCGGCAGACTGGTGTGCGACTCCGAGCGCTATCCGAGGTCCGAATGGCCGACGGCGATCTCGATCGGGACCAATCCGACCTTCGACGGGCAGGAGCGGACCGTCGAGGCGCACGCCTTGGACCGCGACGACCTCGACCTTTACGGCGAGCACGTGGCCCTGGACTTCAGCGCCCGCATCCGCGACACGCTCAGGTTCGACTCCGTCGAGGCACTCACCGAGGAGATGCACCGGGACGTGGCCCGGGCTCGTGAAATCGCGGGCTTCTGACACACCGTGGTACGGTGGGTAGTCGCCGGGTAAGAGATCCGGCCGGTTTGCTGCACCCTCATGCGGCGGCCATCGATAAGGGCATCGATAACGCATCATGCGGACCTGTGCGCCTGATCCACGACCGGATCCATGGCCGGGATCTGCGGGTGACGACTCATGAAGGAGCCACGTGTCGCTCGACACCGCTGTGAAGAACCAGATCATCGCCGAATACGCGACCAGTGAGGGTGACACCGGATCGCCGGAGGTCCAGGTTGCGTTGCTGACCCGCCGGATCAACGATCTGACGGAGCACCTCAAGACTCACAAGCACGACCACCACAGCCGCCGTGGGCTGCTGCTGCTGGTCGGCCGCCGTCGCCGCCTGCTGAAGTACCTGCAGGACAAGGAGATCAGCCGCTACCGGCAGCTGATCGAGCGACTCGGTCTGCGCCGCTAGCGATCGCCGAGGGAGTGACTGAAGAGTCACTCCCTCGCCCTTTATCGCGGGTGCGCGCCCCGACGCGGGACGCGCGCCACAACTGAAGATGACAGCCCGCGGGCGCCGATCCGGTGCGTCGAGGGCCGGTCCTCGGTAGTGGCCCTCGGGTCGTGCCCCGCATGAGCCGAGAGCTTCGATCGAAGACCGGCACTTCTCGAGAAGTCAAGCCGCAGACGGGGAAGACGACCGCGGGACACATGAAACCAAGGAGGTTTCCCCGTGGATGCTGTGCGCATAGATGGAGCGCAGAGCGCCGAAGCCGTGATCGACAACGGACCCTTCGGGACTCGCACCATCCGGTTCGAAACGGGCCGCCTGGCCCGTCAGGCAGCCGGTTCGGCCGTCGCCTATCTGGACGACGAGACGATGGTGCTCTCTGCCACCACCGCTTCCAAGAAGCCCAAGGAAAACCTGGACTTCTTCCCGCTGACGGTGGACGTCGAGGAGCGGATGTACGCCGCAGGGCGTATCCCCGGCTCCTTCTTCCGCCGTGAGGGCCGTCCTTCCGAGGACGCGATCCTCACCTGCCGTCTCATCGACCGGCCGCTGCGCCCGTCCTTCGTCAAGGGCCTGCGCAACGAGATCCAGATCGTCGAGCCGAACATGGCCCTGAACCCCGAGCACCTGTACGACGTCGTCGCGATCACTGCCGCGTCGATGTCGACCCAGCTCGCCGGGCTGCCCTTCTCCGGCCCGATCGGCGGCGTTCGCGTCGCACTGATCGACGGCCAGTGGATCGGCTTCCCGACCCACCCCGAGCTCGAGCGCGCCACCTTCGACATGGTGGTCGCGGGCCGGGTGCTGGAGGACGGTGATGTCGCGATCATGATGGTCGAGGCCGAGTCAACCAGGGACGCCCTGAGGCTCGTCGCCGAGGGCGCGACCGCTCCGACCGAGGAGACGATCGCGGAGGGCCTCGAGGCCGCAAAACCGTTCATCAAGACCCTGTGCGAGGCACAGAACCGGCTGGCCGAGCAGGTCGCGGCCGAGTCGGGCGCCAAGGCGACCCCCGACTATCCGCTGTTCCTGGACTACCAGGACGACGTCTACGACGCCGTGGCCGCCGCGGTGCGTGACGAGCTCGCCGAGGCGCTCACCATCCCGGGCAAGCAGGAGCGCGAGGCCCGGCTGGACGCGATCAAGGCCGGCGCCGTGGAGAAGCTCGGCCCCGACTTCGAGGGCCGGGAAAAGGAGATCTCCGCGGCCTTCCGGTCGGTGACCAAGCAGCTCGTCCGTGAGCGGGTCATCCGCGACGGCGTCCGGATGGACGGCCGAGGGCTCAAGGACATCCGCCAGCTGTCGGCCGAGGCGCACGTGGTGCCCCGGGTGCACGGCTCGGCGCTGTTCGAGCGCGGCGAGACCCAGATCCTGGGTGTGACGACTCTGAACATGCTCCGCATGGAGCAGATGATCGACACGCTCAACCCCGAGCGCACCAAGCGCTACATGCACAACTACAACTTCCCGCCTTACTCCACCGGTGAGACCGGGCGCGTGGGCTCGCCCAAGCGCCGCGAGATCGGCCACGGCGCGCTCGCCGAGCGGGCGCTCCTCCCGGTGCTGCCGACGCGGGAGGAGTTCCCCTACGCGATCCGGCAGGTGTCGGAGGCCCTCAGTTCCAACGGCTCCACGTCGATGGGTTCGGTGTGCGCCTCCACCATGTCGCTCCTGGACGCGGGTGTCCCGCTCAAGGACATGGTGGCCGGGATCGCGATGGGGCTCATCCACGAGGCCGGCGAGTACGTCACCCTGACCGACATCCTCGGTGCCGAGGACGCGTTCGGAGACATGGACTTCAAGGTCGCCGGCACCCGTGACCTCATCACCGCGCTGCAGCTCGACACCAAGCTGACCGGCATTCCCGCGTCGGTCCTCGCCGCCGCCCTCAAGCAGGCCAAGGGCGCCCGGCTGGCCATCCTGGGAGTCATGCAGGAGGCCATCGAGGCTCCGGGTGAGATGAGCCCGTACGCGCCGCGGATCATCACGATCAAGGTCCCGGTCGACAAGATCGGCGAGGTCATCGGCCCGAAGGGCAAGATGATCAACTCGATCCAGGACGACACCGGCGCCGAGATCACCATCGAGGACGACGGCACGATCTACGTCGGCGCCACCGATGGGCCGTCCGCCGAGGCCGCGCGGCAGGCGATCAACTCGATCGCCAACCCGCACATGCCGGAGACCGGTGAGCGCTACCTGGGCACGGTCGTCAAGACCACCACCTTCGGTGCGTTCGTCTCACTGCTCCCCGGCAAGGACGGCCTGCTGCACGTGTCGCAGCTGCGTAAGCTGCACGGCGGCGTGCGGATCGAGAACGTCGACGACTTCATCAAGGTCGGCGACAAGATCCAGGTCGAGGTCACCGAGATCGACCAGCGGGGCAAGCTCTCGCTGGTGCCGGTAGAGGTGATCGAGCGGGAGGCCGCCGAGGCAGGCTCCGACGGCGGTGCGGCCGACGGCGCGCCGGCCGAGGGCGCCCCGGCCGAGGCCGGTGCGGACCAGGGCTCGGGTGACCGCGGCGGCGAGCGTCGCCGGCGCACCCGAGGCGGCCGTGAGGGTTCGCGCGAAGGAGGCCAGCGCAACTCGTGAGCCTGCTGAGCGCACGGGCCCAGGGGCCCGACACTACGCAGACGATCCACCCCGGCGCCGACGGCGCCGGGGTGGTTCGGCGCACGGTCCTGCCCGGCGGGTTGCGGGTCGTGACCGAGACGATGCCGACCGTACGTTCGGCGGCGTTCGGCATCTGGGTCGGCGTGGGCTCGCGTGACGAGTCCATCCCCGACGCGGGCTCGAGCCACTACCTCGAACATCTGCTGTTCAAGGGCACGCCGCGCCGCTCCGCGATGGACATCTCCGCGGAGCTGGACGCGGTCGGTGGTGACCTGAACGCCTTCACCGCCAAGGAATACACCTGCTACTACGCGCGGGTGCTGGACAGCGATCTGCCGCTGGCGGTGGACGTGGTCTCCGACATGGTGACGTCGTCGCTCATCGAGGGCGCCGACGTGGAGGCCGAGCGCGGGGTCATCCTCGAAGAGATCGCCATGCGGGACGACGACCCGAGCGATCTGATCCACGATGAGTTCGCCATCGCCCTGTACGGCGACGCGCCATTGGGCCGGCCCATTCTCGGCACCATCGAGTCGATCAACTCCCTGACCCGGGACGGCATCGCCCGTTACTACGAGGACCGCTACCTTCCGCCCAACCTGGTGGTAGCGGCCGCGGGAAACCTCGACCACGACGAGCTGGTCCGGCTGGTCAGCACCGCCTTCGGCGACCGCCTGTCCGGCGGAGTGCTCCCGAGCCTGCCGCGCGTCGGCGGTGTTCCGGCAGCGACGAGCCCGGGCGTACGGGTGGTCCCGCGTGAGACCGAGCAGGCTCACCTGGTGCTCGGCGGCGCGGGCCTCGCCCGCACGGACGAGCGGCGCTTCGCGCTGGGCGTCCTCAACGCCGCGCTCGGCGGCGGCATGTCCTCCCGGCTCTTCCAAGAGATCCGTGAGAAGCGCGGCCTGGCCTACTCGGTCTACAGCTATACGTCGCAGTACGCCGACACCGGCACGTTCGGCGTCTATGCCGGCTGCCAGCCCGGCAGGGTCGACGAAGTGCTGGAGATCTGCCGGGACGAGGTCCTCAAGGCCGCCGAGCACGGCATCACCGACGAGGAACTGGCCCGGGGTAAGGGCCAGGCGCGTGGCTCGATGGTGCTGAGCCTCGAGGACACGGGCTCGCGGATGAGCCGGATCGGCAAGAGCGAGCTCGTCTACGAGCAGTTGCTGTCCGTCGACGAGATCCTCGGGAAGATCGACGCCGTTACGCCGGATGACATCCGCGAGGTGGCCGCGGAGGTCCTCGCCCAGCCCATGACCCTCACCGTCATCGGGCCCTTCGAGGACCGCGAGTTCACTGTCTGAAGCAATCGCTGAGCCGCACAGTCGTGAGCGAGTGTGCGGCTCAGCGCCTGCTCAGGTCTTTCCGATGCGCTGCCATACTTCCGCACTGATTGTTGTTTGTTTCCGTCGCCACGCCCGGCCGCGGCACGGGCGGTGAAGGCGGTGTACCCCCGTGCAAGTATCTCCACGAGACAGCCCAGCCAAGGCCACGGATCCGCCTCGCCGGTATGCCACCCCTGGGTCGAGTCCAGCAATGACCGATAGTAGGCCTCTGCCGTGTCGGCGATGGTCTGCTCAAGACTTACGTACCGCACGGCGCCCAGTTCGTGCACGTAGAAGTCGGTGTCCGCAGCCCGAACTGCCGGAGGCGATAGGCTCATGTGCACTGTTAGCGACAGGAGGCAGATGTGATCAAGGTCGGGGTGCTCGGCGCCAAGGGACGGATGGGCGCCGAGGTCTGCCGGGCCGTGGACGGTGCCGAGGACATGGAGCTCGTCGCGGCACTCGACTCGGGTGACGACCGCGAGCCCCTCATCGATGCCGGGGTCGTGGTCGACTTCACCCATCCCGATGTGGTCATGGACAACCTGCGCTGGTGCGTGGACCACGGGCTCAACGCCGTTGTCGGCACCTCCGGCTTCGGCCCGGACAAGGTCGCGCAGGTGCGTGGATGGCTCGCCTCCACCGAGGGCGGCAATGTGCTGATCGCGCCGAACTTCGGGATCGGCGCCGTGCTGATGATGCACTTCGCCGAGAAGGCCGCGCCGTTCTTCGACTCCGTGGAGATCGTCGAGCTGCACCACCCGAACAAGGCGGACGCGCCCAGTGGCACGGCCTTCCGTACGGCGGAGTTGATCGCCGAGGCGCGCGACAAGGCAGGTGTGGCGCCGTCGCCGGACGCCACCACCTCAGAGCTGGCCGGCGCGCGGGGCGCGGACGTCGACGGGGTCCGGGTGCACGCCGTACGCCTCGCGGGGCTGATCGCGCATCAGGAGGTGCTGCTCGGCGGGCATGGCGAGACGCTCACGATCCGGCACGACTCCATGAACCGCGAGTCCTTCATGCCCGGGGTGCTGCTGGCGGTCCGCAACGTCGCGGGACTGCCGGAGCGGCTCACCGTCGGCATCGGACCACTGCTCGGCCTCGGCTAGCGCGTCGCCGTCTCCCGAGGCCCTGGTCTTCGCGGAGTCGCGCTCCGCGGCCGGGTGAAGCGCTGAGCCGGCGGCGACCTCTACGGCGGTGGGCCCGGCCGCCGTCGCCGGAGGCCGGGCCCGTCGGAGGCACTCCGGTCAGAGACCGGGGGTGTAGAGCAGCTTGTTAGGGGAGCCGCTCCCGGGGCTCTTGACGACCCCGCTCGTGGCGTTGTTCACCAGCGCGTCCCGCACCTGCTGCGGGGTCGCACCGGGGTGCCCGGCCAGATAGAGCGCGGCCGCGCCGGTCACGTGGGGGGTGGACATGGACGTACCGCTGATGGTGTTGGTCGCGGTGTCATTGGTGTTCCACGCCGAGGTGATGTTGATCCCGGGGGCGAAGATGTCGACACAGGTGCCGTAGTTCCCCCACGAGGCCTTCGTGTCCGTATTGTCGGTCACGGACACCGTGATCGCCGCGGGTACGCGGGCCGGCGAGGTGCTGCAGGCGTTCTGCGGGATCAGCCCGAGCAGGCCGTTGCCCGCCGCGATGGCATAGCTGACGCCCGAGTTGATCGAGCGGGTCACCGCGCTGTCCAGGGCGGTGTCGGCGCCGCCGCCGAGGCTCATATTCGCCACGGCGGGCTTGCGGGCGTTGGCGGTCACCCAGTCGATACCCGCGACGACCTTGTCGGTCGTGCCGGAGCCCTGGCAGTCGAGCACCCGCACCGCGATGAGGTTCACGCTCTTGGCCACGCCGTACTTCGTGCCGCCGATGGTGCCGCCGACGTGGGTGCCGTGGCCGTTACAGTCCTGTCCGTTCTGCCCGTCGCCCACGGCGTCGTAGCCCACGGACGCCCGGCCGCCGAAGTCGGAGTGGGTCGTCCGCATCCCGGTGTCGACCACATAGGCGTTGACGCCCGAGGCCGTCGTCGAGTAGGTGTAACCCTGGTTCAGGGGCAGGTTGCGCTGGTCGATGCGGTCGAGGCCCCAGGACGGTGGATTCGCCTGGGTGGCGCTGGCCCGGTGCACCAGGTTGTGCTGCACGAAGGCCACGCGAGCGTCACCGGCGAGCTTGCGGGCCTGTGCCGCGGTGGACTTCACGGAGAAGCCGCGGAGCGCCGCGCCGAACGTACGGCGGACGGTGCCGCCGTGGCGGGCGGTGAGGGACCGCGCGTCGGCCTGGACCGCGGAGCGGGAGATCGTGCCGTCCTTGAGGACCACGATGTAGCTTCCCGGGACGATCTCCGCGCCGTTCGCGGGGCGGATGGCCCCGTCGGCCGCGTCCGCGGGGCCCGCCCAGGTGAGAGCCATCGCCGCGACGGCGCCGATGGAGGCGCCGCGGCGTGCCCAGGACGCGAGTCTGGACATCGGGGGGTTGGCCATGTGTCCTCCTGATCGTTCGTGCGATCGGCACCATGGATGGTGAACCGGACACAAACGATCACAGGCCAAAAGGCGCAGTTATCCAACGGCAAGACCTGTCGCCTGGGGCTTGGGACCTTGGCATGGTTCGCCGGTGACGGTCACACGGCGGTCAGGGTGACGCCGGTGGCCTTGACGCTGACCCAGACCTCGACGCCTTCGGCCAGGCCGAGCTCGGATGCGGCCGCGGCTGTCACCTCGGCCACGATGTCGGGCTCGCCCGTGACGGTGACGCGGAGCCGGGTGCCGAGCGGGGTCAGGTCCCGTACGGTCCCGGGCCAGCAGTTACGCGGGCTCCCCGCGGGCCTGTCCTGATAGAGCGCCACGTCCTCAGGGTCGACCACCGCCAGGGTGGCGGTGCCCGGAGGCAGCGGCTCCGCCGCGACGAGCCCCCCGTTGCCGGACAGGGCGACGCCGGTGACGGTAGCGACACCGGGATAGGCGTTGCGGCCGAACATCCGGGCCACCCATGCCGAGCGCGGCGCCCGTGTCACCTCGGTCGGGGGCGCGTCCTGTGCCACTCTGCCGTCCTGCAGCACGAGGATCCGGTCCGCGAGCGCGATGGCGTCGACGGGGTCGTGCGTCACCATCAGGCACACCCCTTCAAAGGCGCTGAGGTGCCGGCGCAGCGCGTGCCGCACGTCCGCGCGGGTCGTCGCGTCGAGCGCGGACAGCGGCTCGTCGAGCAGCAGGAGTGTGGGCCTGACGGCCAGCGCGCGGGCCAGTGCGACCCGTTGTGCCTGACCCCCTGACAGCGCCGAGGGCCGGCGCCCGGCGAGGTCTCCCACGCCCAGCCGCTCGAGCCACTCCATCGCCTGGGCCTGCGCCTCCCGCCGGCCGAAGCCCTGGGCGCGCAGCCCGTACGCCACGTTCCGTACGGCCGGCAGGTGCGGGAACAGCGCTCCGTCCTGCGGCACGTATCCGATGGACCGCCGGTACGGCGGCTCAGCCGACACGTCCCGGCCGGCCAGCTCCACGTGGGCATGGGCCCGTCCGGGAAGCCCCGCGAGTGCGCGCAGGAGCGTCGTCTTACCGGCTCCGTTGGGACCGACCACCGCGACCGTACGGCCGGGCTGGACCTTCAGCTCCAGGTCCAGGAAGCCGGTCAGCGCGGCGACGACGCTCATCGCGACCGCCGGGGGGACAGCCAGCTGCCGCGCAGGAGCACGAGGACGCTGACGGAGACCGCCAGCAACAGCATGCTGACCGCCACCGCGGCGTCCTGGTCCTCGTGCAGGAGCAGGTAGACGGCCAGTGGAAGGGTCTGGGTCCGACCGGCGACATTGCCCGCGAAAGTGATCGTCGCACCGAACTCGCCGAGGGCGCGGGCCCAGGCGAGCGCGGCTCCCGAGGCGATGGCCGGGGCGATGAGCGGGACCGTGACCGTGCGGAAGACCCGGGTCGGTCCGGAACCCAGAGTCGCCGCGACCTCTTCGTGCCGGCGGTCGAGGCCCTGCAGGGCGCCTTCCACGGTCAGGGTGAGGAAGGGCAGCGCCACGAACGCGCCGGCCAGCGTTGCCCCGGCGGTGGAGAACCCCAGCCGTACACCCATGGCCTCGAGCGGCGGGCCGAGCAGGCCGTGGCGGCCGAAGGCCAGGAGCAGTGCCACACCGCCCACGACCGGAGGGAGCACCAGGGGCAGCAGCACGATGGACCGCACGAGGGACTTCCCCGGGAAGTCGACCCGGGCGAGCAGCCAGGCCAGGGGCACCCCGAAGAGCAACGAAAGCGCCAGCGCGCCGAAGGAGCACACCAGGGACAGGCGCAGTGCGGTCAGCACGCCGGGCTCGGTCAGCCTGGACGCCAGGCCGGACCAGGGCGTGCTGTGGATCAGGCCGGCCAGCGGCAGGGCCACGAAGGCGATCGCCCCAGCCGCCGGCAGCCACATCGCCACCGGCACGCGGCGGGTCATGGGGTGCTGAACCCGTATTCATTGAGGGTGGCCTTGGCCGCCGCGGAGCCGAGCCAGCTGACGAAGGCGGCCGAGGCGTCCTTGTGCTCGCTGTCCTTGATCACGACGGCGGGGTAGCTCGCCGTGACGTTCTGGGCCGCCGGGATCGGTACGCTGCTGGCGGCTCGGCCGGCCGACCTCAGATCCGTGATGTACACGATCCCCGCGTCCGCCTCGCCGGTCCGCACCCGGGTGAGCACCGTCCGCACGTCGATCTCCTCCGACTTCGGCGTCACCGTGACCCCGGCCTTGGCCAGGGCCTGCCGCGAGTACCGGCCCACCGGCACGCTATCGGCGGCGAGGACGACGCGCAGCCCCGGCCGGGCGAGGTCCGCCAGGCCGCGGATGTTCTGCGGATTGCCGGGGGCGACCGCGATGGTCAGTGAGTTGTAGGCGATCACGCGCCGGGTCGGCCGCTCGAGCTTGGTGTCCAGGCGGTTCATCGTCGTCTCGTCGGCGGTCGCGAGGACGTCCGCGGGAGCCCCCTCCTTGACCTGCGCGCCGAGCTCCTGTGAGCCCGCGAAGGAGAGCTGGATCTTCACGTTCTTGTGGGACATGCCGTAGGCCTTGCCCAGCTCACCGAACACGTCGGTGAGAGAGGAGGCGGCGAGCACGGTAAGGGTGGTGGAGGTGTCGGGCCCGCCACAACCGGTCGCCACTGCGAGCAGTGCCGTGACGGCCGCGAGAAGACGTTTCAAGAGAGCTCCACGGTGACGTTGGTGGATTTCACCCGGGCGACGGCCTCGACGCCCTCCGCCAGGCCGAGCTCGTCCACCGCCTCCGAAGTCAGCAGTGACACGACCCGGTGTCGACCAGCCTGGATCTCGACCTGCGCGATGACCCCGTCCTTCACCACCCGGGTCACGATCCCGGGGAAGGTGTTGCGCGCGGAGGTGAGGTGGGGCGCTTGGGGGCCTTGGGGGGCCTCCTGCCCGAGCTCGACCGCGAACGCGGCCAGGTCATGACCATCGACGACCCGATGTCCTTGATCGTCGCGGCGGGTCGGCAGCCGACCGGCGTCCGCCCAGCGACGCACGGTGTCGGGGCTGACACCGAGCAACTGCGAGGCCCGGCCCACGGTATAGATGGGCATATGCCAGATCTTATGGCGCTTTAGCCTCTTATCCGCAAGCACCTGCGTCGCGCAGCCTTGGCCGGCATCTGCACGATCGCCCGGGGACGCCGGAGCGGGGCCGTAGGCTTCGTGGTGCCGTACCCTCACCCTGCGAACCTCGCCGCGGAGGCCCTCACGATGTCGCTCGACCTGCTTGAGCTGCTGCCCGACGACTGGCGCGCACAGCTGGAGCCACGGCTCGATCCGCTCACTCTTGCGGCGCTCAGCGCCTACGTCTCGGACGAGTACGAGCGGCACACCGTCTATCCGCCTCGCGAGGACCTGTTCAGCGCATTCAGGCACTGTTCCTACGAAGACGCGCGGGTGCTCATCCTCGGCCAGGACCCCTACCACGGCCCTGGTCAGGCCCACGGGCTGAGCTTCAGCGTCCGTGCGGGGGTGCGCAAGCCGCCTTCGCTGCGCAACATCTTCAAGGAGCTTTCGGCCGATCTCGACGTGCCCGCCTCGGCTGAGGGCGAGCTCATCCCCTGGGCGGATCAGGGTGTGCTCCTGCTCAACGCGGTGCTGACGGTGCGCCAGGGTGCGGCCGGTTCGCATGCCGGAAAGGGCTGGGAGGAGTTCACCGACGCGGCGATCCAGGCCCTCGACGCCAAGGAGGGGCGGGTGGTGTTCCTGCTGTGGGGCGCCTATGCCCGCAAGAAGGCGCGACTGGTGACCGGGCGCCACCACGTCGTCCTCGAGTCCGCCCACCCGAGCCCGCTGAGCGCCAAGAAGTTTTTCGGCACCCGGCCGTTCAGCTCCGTCAACAAGGCCCTGGCCGACGCCGGCCTCGCCGAGATCGACTGGGCTCTGCCGGCCTGACCCCGTCCGGGTCGCGCAGGTCCTTTAACGGGTCCGGTCACGCGCGCGGTGGCGTGTGCCGGTGGCCCGGCGGTCACACGTGGGACAGGCAATTGGTCCTGGTGGCGTGGGCCCGGTCGAGTGCGTTCAGCACCTCGTGCAGGGCGATCTGGTCGAATGCCAGACCGGCATGGTCGGAGAGGTCCAGCGCGCACAGGTCCTGCAGGGTCACGTTGCGGACACCGGTCCCGTCCAGGAACTGGGATCTGTACGGCGTGACCACCACGTCGTACCTCGTCGCGATCACTGTGTAGTCGACGTCGGCCAGCGTGTCACCGCCCGCGTTGAGCCTGCCGAGCATCGGTGACCCCACGATCTGGTCGGCACAGGCGGGACAGCCGGTGGCGACGATGCTGAGTGCGCCCGGCCACGCCTGGGCGAGGAGGCTGAGGCCGCTGAGCGTGGTGCCGTGGTTGGACGGCGCCAGGCCTACGAGCGTGTGCACCTTGCCGGCCCCGCCGAGGAACTTCAGGTAGTAGCGGGGCATCATGCCGCCCTGCGAGTGCCCGACGATGTCGACGTGAGCGGCGCCGGTGGCGGCCAGCACGCCTTTCACGAACGTCGAGAGTTGTGCGGCTGAGTCGGCGACCGGGGCGATCGCCCGCAGGACCGGCACTCCGCGCAGTTGGCCATAGGTCAGGGCGAAGACGCAGTAGCCGCGCGCCGAGAACGCCCGCGCCGCGATGGGCCAGTTGACGGTGCCGTTGGCGAAGGTGCCGTGCACGAGCACCACCGGCCTGGGGTGGGCCGTGCTCGGCTTGCACGACCAGTCGTTGGCTCCGGGCAGCGACGGGGCGGCCAGCGCTTTCGCGTCGGCGACGGCGTCGGCGTGTGCGGGCAGGGCCGGTGTGAGCAGGAATGCGCAGGCCAGGGCAGAGGTGACGAAAAGGGGCAGGATGCGAAGACGCTTGACCCGGGACACAGGTCCCTCCGGGGGGAGAAGGGGGTACAGCAGCACGCGCCGGATGTGTCCTGCGTCACACTGCCGAATTACCTGTGAGTAAGTTACTTTTACGTAAAGCGTCCGAACAGGGCAGTTCGATCACATTTGGATTACAGTTGATCCGCGCGGATCCCCCGGCCCCTGATGGGCCCCGTGGCCTGCCTCAGAGCGCCAGGCCGATGGCCAGGAGCGCGCCGAAGGCCACCTGCAGCCGTCCGGTCTCGCCGAGCACGGGGATCAGCTCCGGACCCTTGGCGCCACCCAGCACCTTCTGCGTGGGCGGAACCGAGAGGGGAGCTGCCAGCAGCCCCACGAGGACCCACGGGTGCGGGGCGGCGGCAGCCAGCACGATCGTGAACGGCAGTGCGGTGCAGGCCGCGTAGAGCAGCCGCGTGCGGGTGTCACCCAGCAGTACGGCGAGGGTCTGCTTGCCCGAGAGCTCGTCGGTCGGGATGTCCCGGAGGTTGTTGGCCACGAGCAGGCCGCAGGCCAGCAACCCGACGGGCACCGCGGCCACCCAGCTCTCCCAGGGCAGGCGCTCGGTCTGGACGTACGTCGTCCCGACCACGGCCACCAGCCCGAAGAACACGAACACCGAGATCTCGCCCATCGCCCGGTAGCCGTACGGGCGTTCGCCGCCGGTGTAGAACCACGCGGCCAGGATCGCCGCGGCACCGATCAGCAGCAGCCACCACGTCGTCACCGCGGCCAGCGCCAGGCCCGCCACCGCCGCGGCGAGGAAGCAGCCCAGCGCGGCGGCCAGCACCTGCTTGGGCGCGGCGACCCCGGAGCCGACCAACCTGAGCGGTCCGACCCTGTCCTCGTCGGTGCCACGGACTCCGTCGCTGTAGTCGTTGGCGAAGTTGACCCCGATCTGGAGCACGAGGGCCACGAAACCGGCGACGAGGGCGCGCCACCAGACCGCCTCCCCGGTGTGCACGGCCACACCGGTGCCGACCATTACCGGCACGACCGAGGCGGGCAGGGTGCGAGGCCGGGAGCCGGAGATCCACTGTGAAAGGTTGGCCACCGGTTATCTTCCGTTCCTGAAAAAGGTCATAGTGGCGATTCTTCCGGACGCCGGATGTCCGATCGGCCGGAGGAGGCGCTGAGCCGCAGCGTCATGAGGAGTCCAACCGCCAGGATCGCCGAGGTCGTGAGGGTCCCGCGCTCCGCGGCCACCGCCAGGCTTTCGTCCGCGGCCCGCGCCTCCACCCTCGCCTGCGCCCCGGGACGCTTCCGCAGGTCGCGCGCGAAGGTGCCGGCCGTCGTACGCAGCTCGTGGGCGAGGGCGGCGCGCTGCCCCTGCGGCACGCGGGTGCCCTCCAGCCGCCCGAGCATGGCATGGCTCAGGCTGGTGGCGAACACGGTGCCGATGATGGCGATGCCCAGGGCCGAACCGATCTGGCGGGCGGTGGACTGCGTTCCGGACGCCTGGCCGGAGTGCCCGCGGGGTACGTCCGCCAGGGACACGTTGGTCAGCTGCGACGACGCGAGCCCGAGGCCGACACCGTAGACCAGCATCCACGGGGCCAGCTGCAGGCCCGTGGTCCCGGTATGCAGGGTGAGCCCGATCGCCAGCACGGCGACGACCTCCAGTGCCATCCCGATCTGCACCACGCGCGGGGCGCCGTAGCGGTGCGCCAGCCGGCCGGCGTAGGGGCCGGAGAACAGCGCCCCCACGGCCAGCGGGAGGATGGCCAGGCTGATCTGCAGGGGGGAGTTGCCGTGCACGTTCTGCAGGAACAACGGGAGCACGAAGAGGAGCCCCAGCTCTCCCACGCTCACGAGAGCCGACACGGCGATGCCCCGGCGGAAACCGGCGATGCGCAGCAGCTCCAGATCGAGCATGACGGGGCGGCCCGCCCGGGCCCGGGTCCGTTCCACCGTTATCAGCGCCGCGATGAGCACAAGCCCGAGGGCGAGGCAGACGGGGACCGGGGAGAGCCCGCTGAGCGGCCACGTGACGGATCCGGCGGTGAAGGGCCGGGTGGGGATCCACCAGCCGTACGTCTGTCCCTCGATGAGACCGCAGACCAGAGCGCCGAGGCCGAGCGCCGCCAGTACGCCGCCGGCCCAGTCGATGCCGCGGCGAGCCGAGGCCTCCTTGGTCTCGGGCAGCAGCCTCAGCGCACCGATCACGAGGAGCACGCCGATCGGGAGGTTGACGGCGAAGGCCCAGCGCCAGCCCAGTGAACTCGCGAGCCAGCCGCCGAGCAGTGGCCCCAGCGCGGCCATGCCGCCGATCAGTGAGCCCCAGATGCCGAAGGCGATCGCGCGGTCCCGGCCGGTGAACAGCGCGTTCACGGTCGACAGCGTGGCCGGCATGATCATCGAGGCCCCGACACCCTGTAGTGCCCGGCCGCCGATGAGAGCGGCCGTGTCGCCGGCGGTGGCCACGATGATGCTGGCGACGACGAAGAGGAGCGTCCCCAGGACGAACATCCGGCGCCGGCCGAAGATGTCACCGGCCCGGCCGAAGGGGATCAGCAGGGCGGCGAACACCAGCGAGTAGACGGAGGTGAGCCACTGCGCGTCCGTGGTGTCCAGGCGCAGGTTCGCGATGATCCGGGGGATCAGGACGTTCACGATCGTGGCGTCGATGACGATGAGGGACACGCCGAGGCTCATGACCACCACGCCCAGCCACCGCGCTCTCGCGTGACGCGACTCGGACTCGTGGTGCGGTGAGGCGGTGGGACGGGGAGTCATGGAAATCCTGGCATGAGCGGTGGAACCCGGGTGGTCAGAGCTCAAACATAACCGTGGGTCACCAAAGCCTTTCACCGGCCCGCCGGATCATGGGGTGCTGATGTCGGTGTGCAGGCGGACCATGCGGACCGGGACCCCCATGTCGAGCGTACGGACGGCGCCGTCCGGGGCCCAGCCGGCCGAGAGGAAGAACGCGAGCATCGCCTCGTGGGCCTCGAAGACCCAGGTCACCAGGGTCGTGAACCCGTCCTCTCGGAGCAGGTCCACGGTGGCGGCGAGGAGCCTGCTGCCGTGGCCGGCCCGGCCGTGGTCAGGATCGACGAGCATCGTCAGGAGTTCGGCGGTCGTCACGGGGTCGTGGTCGGGGTCCTCGGCCGGGGAGTGCGCCGCGAACCCGGTCACGGTCGTGCCCTGGACGGCGACCAGGACCCGGTGGCGGGGCGTCGGCGGCTCGGCCGCGGCCTCGGCCCACCGCTGCCGCCAGGTCTCCAGCGCGTGGGGGCCGGTCATGTCGGCCAGCGCCGCGGTGGGCACGATCTCCTGGTAGCCGGCGAGCCACGCCCGGACCTGGATACGTGCCACCGCGTCGGCGTCCTCGCGGCGGGCCGGTCGTACGCCCACATCGGCCATCTCTGCAGGGTCCTCTCGTCGGGGGTCGGTCCAAGGTTAGAGCCGCGCCGGGCGGCTCGGGGGCCGCCGGGCAGTGGCGGGTCGCCTCCGCCTAGAGCATGGCCGACAGCGCCGCGGCGAGCCGGCGTGCGCCCTCGGCCAGTTCGGACTCGCCGCCGGCGGCGCTGTAGGTGAGCCGTAGCCGCGGTCCGGGCGGCTCGGCCGGGTAGAAGGGGCGGCCGGCGCCGACGAGGACCCCGGTCCGCAGAGCCCCCTCGGCCAGCGCCATGTCGTCGACAGCGGCGGGCAGGCGCGCCCACAGGTGCGCGCCACCGGCCGGCCGGCTGACCACCAGTTCCGGAAGCTCGCGGGCCAGCGCGGCCGCCAGCGCGTCGCGACGCCGGCGTAGCGCCGCGGACACCGCCGCCAGATGCCGGGGCCAGCCCGGCGAGGTGACGAGCTCCAGCGCGGTGTCCTGCAGGGGAGCGGCCGGAAAAAAGGCCTCCACCAGCTGTGCGGCCCGGATCCGCTCGGCCACCGGCCCGCGCGCGATCAGCGCGGCGATGCGCAGGCTCGGTGCCGTCGCCTTGGTCAGGGAGGCTATGTATACGACCCTGCCGTCCTCGTCGAGCGACACCAGTGGCGGCGGCGGGGGTTCGATCGCGAGATGCCGGGCGAAGTCGTCCTCGACGACGAAGGCCCCCGCCGCCCGCGCCACGGACAGCACCTGTGCACGGCGCTCGGCCGGCAGGACCGCCCCGGTCGGATTGTGAAACGTCGGCTGGCAGTAGAAGACGCGTGAGCCGGTCGAGGCGAAGGCGTCGGCCAGCAGATCCGGCCGCACGCCCTGCTGGTCTGTGGGGACGGGCACGGGCCGCAGCCCGGCGACCCGCGCCGCCGCCAGCGCGCCGGGGTAGGTCGGAGACTCCACGAGCAGCGGCGCACCGGGCGGCAGGAGAGCACGGAGGGCGGTCGTCATCGCGTCCTGGCCGCCGGCGGTGACCAGGACGTCCGCCGCGGTGACGTCGCCGCCCGCCTCCCGCCCGAACCACTCCCGCAACCGGGCCAGGCCGCCGAGCGGCGGTCGGTCCCAGGCGCCGGGCCGCCGTGCCGCGCGGGCGGCCGCCGTGGCGAGCGCCCGGGTCGGCTGCAGCGATGGATGCAGATAGCCGCCGCTCAGCGCGATGGCCCCCTCCGGCGGCGGCGTCAGCATGGCCTTCACGCCGTCCGCCTCGACCGTACGGTCGCCGAGCACGACGGACTGCCAGCCATGGTCCGGTGCTGGACCGGTCCGTGTCCGTGACGGTTCGGCGACGTAGGTCCCGTTGCCGGGCCGGGTGACCACCAGGCCCTCGGCCGCGAGCAGGCCGATGGCCCGCGACACGGTGACCGGGCTGACCCGGTGGCGCTCCATGAGCTCGCGACTGGACGGCAGCCGGTCGCCGGGCAGGAGGCGGGAGACCTCGGCGCGCAGCCACCCGGCCAGCGTGGCGATACTGCTATCGTCGGACATGAAGCTTGAGAGTAGTGCTACTAGCGCGTTGCCGATAGCGCTCCCGGGGCTCGGCCTGGCCGGGCTGGGCGTGCTGGCCTTCTCCTTCACCTTGCCGGCGACAGTCCTGGCGCTCGACGGTCTCGATCCGTACCTCATCGGCGTCGGCCGGGCCGGAGCCGCGACCCTGCTCGCCGCCGTCACCCTCGCGGTCGCCCGCGCCTCCCGCCCGCGCCGGGATCAGTGGGCCGGGCTGGTGTGCGTGGGACTCGGCGTGGTCTTCGGGTTCCCCGTCCTGTCGACCCTCGCTCTCCGGCACGGCGCTTCGGCCGCGCACGGCGCGGTGGTGATCGGTCTGCTGCCGGCGGTGACCGCGGTGCTCGCCGTGTTGCGTGCGGGCGAACGGCCCCGTGCCTCCCTGTGGGCCGGCGGCGCGGCCGGGGCGCTGTGTGTCTGCCTGTTCGGGCTCAGCAGGGGAGGAGGCCGCTTCAGCGTCGCCGACCTGCTGCTGTTCGCCGCGCTGCCGGCCGCAGCCATCGGCTATGCGGAGGGCGGGCGGCTCGCGCGCGAAATGGCGGGATGGCGGGTGATCTGCTGGGCCCTTGTGATCACGGGACCTGTGTCGCTCCCCGTGACCTCGTGGCTCCTGTACACCGGGCGGCCGCGGTGGACCGGCGAGGCGCTGACCGGCTTCGCCTATGTCTCGGCGGTCTCGACGTTCGCGGGCTTCTTCGCCTGGTACGCGGGGCTGGGCCGCGCGGGCATCGCGCGGGCGAGCCAGGTGCAGCTCGCCCAGCCGGTGCTGACCGTGGGATGGTCCGCGGCTCTGCTCGGGGAGCACGTCGAGGCCGGCACCTGGCTCGCCGCGGCGGCCGTGCTCGGCTGCGTCTGCTGGACCCAGCGGACGCGGTCCTCTGGGCTCTTGCGCGGTGTGACGCCGAAGCGCACGATAAGGGCTGCGGTGTCACATCGGCGTGCCCGGGTAGGAGTGCTACGTGGAAGAGAAGCTGATCGTTCCTGAGGGCGGGTTCTGGCCCGCTCCGGAGATCCCTCAGCCCAACATCTATCCGATGGAGTGGCGGGTCGAGACCGAAAAGCTCGCCGCCATATACGAGAAGTCGAAGCGGACGGTCTGGAACCCCGCAGACCTGCCCTGGGACGGCATCGACCCGGATGAGTTCACGGTGGAGCAACGGCTCGGGATCATGTACTGGTTCGCGGTGCTCGCCAACTTCGACGCCTCGGGCCCGGCGGTCTTCGCGAAAGCGACCATCCAGGCGTTCGAGAAGCACGAGGAGGACCCGGTCCGCAAGTGCTTCTTCTCGATCACCCGCGACGAGATGAACCATGAGGAGTGCTGCCAGCGCACGATCGCGAAGCTGTGGCCGGGTGGCCCGCTGAACTGGGAGCCCGCCACCCTGCTGGAGAAGGCGGCGCATAACAACATCGGCTGGCTTTACCACAACGGCGGGCGCTATTGGAACGGCTATTCGGGCGCGGTCGGGAAACATTCCCTAGCGGTTCTCTTCACCAGTTTCATGATGGGCGAGATGGCCGCCTCCACGCTCTTCCGAGGCATGGCGTCGGGAGCGCGTCACCCCGTGTTCGAGGAGATGTTCCAGCGCATCGGGCGTGACGAGTCGCGCCATCTGCAAATCTGCATGACGATCCTGGAGAACGAGTGGCCCGGGCTCACCGAGGACGTCAAGTCCCAGATCACCCGGCAGCTGCGGGCCGGGTTCGTCTTCCTGTCGATGATCCTGTGGGAGCCTCCCGAGGGCTTCTGGGACCTCCCGCCCTACTTCCTCGGCAACCACCGTGTCCTCATGAACCACGCCCGGGACGCAGGTCTCGGCGTGCTGTCCTTCGAGGAGCAGGCCGAGAACTGGCGGGTGGCCATGGCCCGGGTCCGGACCATCGTCGAGCGGTGGGGGATCGAGTTCCCCGCGATCCCCGAGCTGGACATTGAGGGGGTCAAGGTCGATGTGATCGATCCGGAGGACATCATCCCGGTGTTCTAGGGGCCCTCTTTCCAACACAGCCCGCCGGATCTCCGGGTGATGATCGACTCTGCCTCGGCTGAGCCGGCCTACCGGGCGCTGCTGCCACGGGGCGCGATCCGATATCCGGCACCATTTGCGATCGGTCGGGGCAAGCAATGACCATTCGTGACCTGTCCGATCTGGCATGTAGCCGGAAGTAACGGGAACTTGGCCGGGCCGCCACCCCCCTTGTAACGTTCCGATTCCCGCGTTTTCGCAGGTCGGGTGCCTTGTTGCAGTGCGGTTGCCGAAGGGTAAACATCGGTTCGTGACGCGGTAGTTGCAGCCCCTTGGCGGGCCTGTAGGGAACGAGGTCGATCAGTATGGAGCTCACCGCGCAGCAGGTGTCTCACCGGCTCACGGAACTGACCGCCGAGTTCGCCGGCTGGCGCATCGGCCGGGGTGGTTCGGGAGTCTGGTGGGCGGTGCGGGGCAACGAACTCGTACGGACCGTCAACGTCGACGAGCTACGCACCCGGCTCCGCGAACTGGCCGCACCACAGCGCAGGCGGGAGGATCGCGGGACACGTGGCAGGCGCTGAGCTCGGAGCCTGGGGAAAACTTGCTGGGGTTTTTCCCGTAACGCGGGATTTGCCGATGACGATGACGGGGTAGACGCCGCCGGTGGACGCGTACCCCCGAGCGCGATCACCGGCGGCGTCTTCCTATGCCGCTTCGCGGCGCCTCTCCCGGTTGTGTCTGGTTCTGTTCATCGGACAGACCAGACACGGGCGGTCGAGGCCCCCATTAAGCGGCGGGAACGGTACCGTTCGGTCCATGGGACCCAGCACAACCAGTGACGCGCCGTTCGGCCGGATGCTGACCGCGATGGTCACCCCGATGACCGCCGAAGGTGCCGTCGACCTCGACGGGGCCGCGCGGCTCGCGACCTACCTGGTCGACGAGCAGCGCAACGACGGCCTTGTCGTGAGTGGGACGACGGGAGAGTCGCCGACGACGAGTGACGTCGAGAAGGAGCGGCTGGTCCGGGCCGTGGCCGAGGCCGTGGGTGATCGCGCGGCCGTCATCGCCGGGGTGGGCACCAACGACACGGCCCACAGCCTCGAGCTGGCCCGGCAGGCCGAGCGCGCCGGCGCCCATGGACTGCTGGTCGTCACGCCGTACTACAACAAGCCGCCCCAGGAGGGGCTGCTGCGCCACTTCGCCGCGGTGGCGGACGGGACGGGCCTGCCCAACCTCCTCTACGACATCCCCGGCCGCACGGGCGTCCCCATCGAGACCGAGACCCTGATCCGTCTGGCCGAGCACCCCCGGATCGTCGCGGTCAAGGACGCGAAGGGAGATCTCTTCGCCGCCTCACAGGTCATGGCCCGCACAGACCTGGTCTTCTACTCTGGCGACGATGTTCTGAACCTCGCCTGGCTGGCCCTGGGCGCCGCGGGGGTCGTGAGCGTGGTCGGGCATGTCGTCGGTGTCGACCTCCATGAGATGATCGAGGCATACCGTGCCGGTGACGTCGGCCGCGCCCTCGCCATCCATCGGCGGTTGCTACCCGTCGTCACCGCCATCATGACCCGTACGCAGGGCGCCATCGCTGTCAAGGCGGCGCTGAACCTGCTTGGCCAGCCTGGCGGCACTTTGCGGCCGCCACTCGTGGAGGCCACGCCGGAGTTCGCGGCGCAACTGCGTGAAGATCTAGCAATAGGGGGAGTAAAAGTGCCGGAGGGCAGTACGTCGTGACCGGAGCGAATCAGAACGCCACATTTTGCGGCGGGCAAGGACGAACGGCGCGGCCGACGACCGGGGTGAGCGCGTGAGTCATCCGCACCCGGAGCTCGGAAGCCCGCCGCCACTTCGGCCGCAGGGCCTGCGGATCGTGGGTCTCGGCGGTCTCGGGGAGATCGGCCGGAACATGACGGTCTTCGAGTTCGGCGGCCGGCTGCTGATCATGGACTGCGGCGTCCTGTTCCCCGAGGAGGAGCAGCCCGGGGTTGACCTGATCCTGCCTGATTTCGAGTACATCCGTGATCGGCTCGACGACGTCGAGGCCATCGTGCTGACGCACGCTCACGAGGATCACATCGGCGCGGTTCCCTACCTCCTGCGGGAGCGCCGTGACATCCCGCTCGTCGGCTCCCGGCTCACCCTCGCGCTCATCGAGGCCAAGCTGACCGAGCACCGCATCAAGCCGGTCCTGCGGCAGGTGGCCGAGGGAGACCTGCAGAGCTTCGGGCCCTTCGACTGCGAGTTCCTGGCGGTCAACCACTCGATCCCCGACGCGCTGGCCGTCGCGATCCGGACCCCCGCCGGTCTCGTGCTGGGCACCGGGGACTTCAAGATGGACCAGCTGCCGCTCGACGGCCGGCTGACCGACCTCGGGGGGTTCGCCCGGCTCGGCGCCGAGGGCATCGACCTGCTGATGTCGGATTCCACGAACGCCGAGGTGCCCGGCTTCGTCACGAGCGAGCGGAAGATCGGCTCGGTGGTCGGCGATGTCATCCGCAGCGCCGAGAACCGGGTGATCGTCGCCTCCTTCGCCTCGCACGTCCACCGGGTGCAGCAGGTCCTGGACGCGGCCAAGGCCAACGGGCGCAAGGTTTGTATGGTCGGCCGGTCGATGGTCCGCAACATGGGTGTGGCGCGGGACCTCGGCTACCTCAAGGTCCCCCCGGGCCTCATGGTCGACCAGCGTGAACTCGAAGCGCTGCCGCCGCAGAGGATCGTACTGATCTGCACCGGCTCTCAGGGCGAGCCCATGTCGGCGCTGTCGCGGATGGCCAACCGGGATCACCAGATCCGCATCACCGAGGGCGACACGGTCATCCTCGCCTCGTCGCTGATCCCGGGCAACGAACACGCGGTGAACCGGGTCATCAACGGCCTCACCCGCCTGGGCGCGCGGGTCGTGCACAAGGGGAACGCCCTCGTGCACGTGTCCGGGCACGCGCCGGCGGGGGAGCTGCTCTATGTGCTCAACCTCACCAAGCCGGGCAACTTCATCCCCATCCATGGAGAGTGGCGGCACCTGCGCGCGCACGCGGCGCTCGCCGAGCTGACCGGGGTGCCGAAGGACAACATCGTGATCGCCGAGGACGGCGTCGTGGTGGACCTCGTGGACGGCCAGGCCAAAATCGTGGGCGCCGTGCCCGCCGGCTATGTCTACGTGGACGGGACGTCGGTCGGGGAGATCACCGAGACGTCGCTGAAGGACCGCCGCCTCCTCGGCGACGAGGGCTTCGTCTCCATCGTCGTCGCCGTGGACTCCACCTCTGGCAAGATCGTGGCGGGTCCCGAGATCCACGCCAGGGGCTCAGGCATCGATTCGGAGGGCTTCGACGAGGTCGTCGGCCGGGTCGAGATAGCCCTCCAGGAGGCCACCGCCAACGGGGTCAGCGACGTGCACCAGCTCAGCCAGCTGGCTCGCCGGACCGTGGGCAAATGGGTCAGTGACACCTACCGCCGCCGACCCATGGTCATCCCGGTGGTCGTCGAGGTCTGACCCGTACGTCACGCTGACGAGGCGTAACAGCGAGCCGAGAGCCGCAGGATCCTGAAAGACGGCCGTGATCCTGCGGTTCTCCGGGCCCGCCACCCCGGGTGTACGGCGGAGATCACGTGATGTTTTCGGACTGATCCGGCGATCACGGCGGATAACCGGCGACACGCCGGAGTGATTAGCCGGAACCGGTCCGGCGCCTCGTTAGTCTCACCACCATGGCCACACGTGCGTCCGCGAGAGCGAGCAACTCTTCAGGCGCGCGCGGCGGTGCGGGGCGCTCCTCGGGATCCGCCGCGCGCCGGCCGCCGGGCGGTGGCCGCAAGCCCGCGACGTCACGGGCCAAGGCCGGCGGGAGCCGGCCGCCGCGGCGGCCCGATCCGATCGCGCAGGTCATCTTCGGGTCCTTCCGGCTGGTGGCCAGGCTGTGGCTGCTGATCGCGCACGCTGTCGGCTCGGTGTTCCGGACGTACGGCGCGGGCGCGCGCGGACTCGACCCCGAGCACCGGCGGGACGGTGGCGGCCTGGCCCTGCTCGGTCTCGCCATCGTGCTGGCCTCGGTCACCTGGTGGCGGCCGCACGGCATGCTCACCATCGGGCTGGAACGGGTGGTCCGGGGCGGCTTCGGCGCGCTTGCCATGGTGCTGCCGGTCCTGGTCGCCCTGCTGGCGTGGCGCCTTCTGCGCCACCCGGAACGCAACGAGGACACCGGCCGGGTCGCCATCGGGGCGAGCGCCCTGGTCGCCGGGATCCTCGGCATCACGCACATCAGCGCGGGAACCCCCTTCCCCGACAAGGGCATGAACCCGGTGCGCAAGGCGGGCGGAGTGGTGGGCTGGCTCGTTGCGGCCCCGCCGGAGAGCCTGCTGGGCGCCTGGGTCGCGGTGCCGCTGCTGATCCTGCTCAGCGGGTTCGGGCTCCTTGTGGTCACGGCGACGCCCGTGCACCGCATCCCCGAGCGGCTCACGCAGCTGTGGGATCTGATCATGCTCCGGCAGTGGCCCACCGGGGACGACGAGGCCGCCGGCGGCGGCAAGGGTGGCAAGGGCGGGAAGCCCAGGCCGAAGGACCGCAAGCCCGACGTCGAGGTCGGCGATCACAAGAAGCCGTACGACACTCCGGTTGTCCAGGACAAGCCGGCCCGCCGCACGAAGCAGCCGCCGGTCGAGAACGAGTTCGTGCCCGACCTGGTCGACGAACTCATGGACCCCGAGCCGATGGCCGTGCCCGACGAGATTGCGCCCCCGGCCGAGGTCCGCGACCCCACGCCGGCCCCCCCGCGCTCGGAGCAGCTCCCGCTGTCCTCCTCCGGGGAGATCTACGAGCTTCCCCCGCCGAACGCGCTCCGCCCCGGCTCGGTCTCCAAGCCGCGCACCAAGGCCAACGACGTCGTCGTGAGTGCTCTCACCGGCGTGCTGGAGCAGTTCGACGTGGACGCGCAGGTCACGGGGTTCACCCGCGGCCCGACGATCACGCGCTATGAGATCGAGCTAGGTCCGGGGGTGAAGGTCGAAAAGGTCACCGCGCTGACCCGGAACATCGCGCTGTCGGTGAAGAGCGCCGACGTACGGATCATCTCGCCCATCCCCGGCAAGTCCGCCATCGGCGTCGAGATCCCCAACGTCGACAAGGACATCGTCAGCCTGGGTGACGTGCTCCGCTCGCCCGCCGCCACGAACGAGCACCACCCGATGGTGGTGGGGCTGGGCAAGGACGTCGAGGGCCGTACGGTCGTGGCCAACCTGGCCAAGATGCCGCACATGCTCATCGCCGGCGCGACCGGCGCCGGTAAGTCCACCTGCATCAACGGCCTCATCACCTCTGTGCTGATGCGGTCGACGCCGGACGAGGTGCGCATGGTGCTGGTGGACCCCAAGCGGGTGGAACTGACGTCCTACGCCGGGATCCCGCACCTGATCACTCCGATCATCACCAACCCCAAGAAGGCGGCCGAGGCCCTTCAGTGGGTCGTCGGTGAGATGGACCGCCGCTACGACGACCTCGCCGCGTCCGGATTCCGGCACATCGACGACTTCAACAAGGCCGTACGGGCCGGCAAGCTGACCCCGCCTCCGGGCAGCGAGCGGGTCTACCAGCCTTACCCCTATCTCCTGGTCATCGTCGACGAGCTCGCGGACCTGATGATGGTCGCCCCCCGCGACGTCGAGGACTCCATCGTCCGGATCACGCAGCTCGCCCGGGCCGCGGGCATCCACCTGGTGCTCGCCACCCAGCGGCCCAGCGTCGACGTGGTGACCGGACTGATCAAGGCCAACGTCCCCTCGCGGCTGGCCTTCGCCACCTCATCCCTGGCCGACAGCCGGGTCATCCTGGACCAGCCCGGCGCCGAGAAGCTGGTCGGTCAGGGTGACGCGCTGTTCCTCCCCATGGGGGCCAGCAAGCCCATGCGGCTGCAGAACGCCTTCGTCGCGGAGAGCGAGATCGAGGGCGTCGTGACCCATTGCAAGCAGCAGATGGAGCCCGCCTACCGCGAGGACGTCGCCGAGGTGGCGGCGCAGAAGAAGGAGATCGACGAGGACATCGGGGACGATCTGGACCTCCTCGTCCAGGCCATCGAACTCGTGGTCTCGACCCAGTTCGGCTCCACGTCGATGCTCCAGCGCAAGCTCCGGGTCGGCTTCGCCAAGGCGGGCCGGCTCATGGACCTGATGGAGAGCCGGAGCATCGTCGGACCGAGCGAGGGCTCCAAGGCCCGTGATGTGCTGGCGAAACCGGACGATCTACCAGAAGTCCTCGCCCAGCTCCGGGGCCGGGACTGAGCCGGCGGTTACCCCAGGCACGAAAACTGGGGAGTTTCCTGCCGCGTTGCGTATCGCATGACGGGCGTCCCGGTTCTTAGACTTGTGCCAGAGGGTGGGGATCGCAAGGACGTACGGCGGCAGGGGGAGCGCCGGCCCGAGTTTCCCGGGAGGCTCAACGTGGGGATCGGCGAAACCTTGGCGGAGCAGCGTCGGGAGGCCGGTCTCACCGTCAAGTACGTGAGCGCACAGACCCGGATCCGGGAAACCGTCATCAGGGGCATCGAGAACAACGACTTCAGCATGTGTGGCGGCGACTTCTATGCACGTGGCCACATTCGCAGTATCTCGCAGGTCATCGGCATGGACCCCGAGCCGCTGGTGCGCGAGTACGACCAGGCGCACGGCGGCCCGGAGACGCTGTCCGCCGTCACGGCCTTCGAGCCGGAGATCCCGCTGCGGATCCGGGAGCGGCGGGCACCGAACTGGAGCGCCGCGATGATGATCGCCCTCGCGTTCGTGGCGATCTATGGGCTCGTGCGGGTGTTCAGCGGCGACGGGACGCCGACCCGCGCGGGCCGTCCCACCACGTCCCCCGCCGCCCAGCCGACCTCGGCCACGCAGGACCGTTCCGTTCCGGTCCTCCCGCGCAAGCAGGTGGAACTGAAGGTCAAAGCCCGCAGGTCGAGCTGGCTCGACGTCCGCGACGCCAACGGAAAAGAAATCTTCAGCGGTCTCGTCCGGCCCGGCGACGTCAAGCAATGGACCGCCACCAGGCGGCTCCGCATCCTCATCGGGAACGGCGGAGGCGTTAAGCTGACCGTCAACGGCAAGGATCTGGGCTCGCCAGGCGCCTCCGGAGAGGTGCTGCGGCTGAGCTTCGGGCCCGGCCAACCCGAGCCGGCCTAGCCGCCGCGTCCGGGGAAGGTCGCCGAGGCCGTTACCGTTAGGGCATGTCCAGATCCCGCACGGTCCCGACAGCCGCGCTTGCTCTCCCGGTCCCAGGGCAGGCGGCGCGGAAGGGACGAACCTCATGACGGCCGCCGACCGCTCCGCTCCCTCGGCGGCTCGCCGCTCGGTCTCCATGGTCACCTTGGGCTGCGCGCTTAACGAGGTGGACTCCGAGGAGCTCGCCGGCCTGCTGGAGGCCGCCGGCTGGAGCCTCGTCGACGACGCCGATGACGCCGGGGTGGTGGTCGTGAACACCTGTGGCTTCATCGACGCGGCGAAAAAGGACTCGATCGACACGCTCCTGGCTGCACAGGACTCCGGCGCCAAGGTGGTCGCGGCCGGATGTCTGGCCGAGAGGTACGGAGCGGAGCTGGCCGAGGCGCTCCCCGAGGCCGACGCGGTGCTGAGCTTCGACGACTACACCGACATCGGCGAGCGGCTCGACGACGTCCTGGCCGGGCGGCGCCTCGAGGCCCACCGGCCGCGGGACCGGCGCACTCTGCTGCCCCTCACGCCGGTCGAGCGCCGGGCGTCACAGGTCCACATCCCGGGGCACGGCGCCGCGGTGGACCTTCCCGATGGGGTGGCGCCGGCATCCGGTCCCAGGGTGCTACGGCGGCGGCTCGGCGGCGGCCCGGTCGCCCCGCTCAAGCTGGCGTCCGGCTGCGACCGGCGCTGCGCCTTCTGCGCGATCCCGGCCTTCCGTGGCGCCTATGTGTCACGGCCGCCGCGTGAGGTCGTCGAGGAGGCCCGCTGGCTGGCCGGTCACGGCGTACGGGAACTGGTCCTGGTCAGTGAGAACTCCACCTCCTATGGCAAGGACCTGGGGGATCTGAGAGCCCTCGAGACACTGCTCCCGGCCCTGGCGGCCGTGGATGGGATCTCCAGGGTGCGGGTCAGCTATCTCCAGCCGGCCGAGCTCCGTCCCGGGTTGATCGAGGTGCTCTGCTCGACGCCGGGCGTCGTGCCCTACTTCGACCTTTCCTTCCAGCACGCCAGCGGCCCGGTGCTGCGCCGGATGCGCCGCTTCGGCGACCGCGTGCGGTTCCTCGAGCTGCTCGAGCAGATCCGGGGCCTCGCCCCCCAGGCCGGCGTACGGTCCAACTTCATCGTCGGCTTCCCCGGAGAGACCGAGGAGGACTTGGCCGAGCTGACACAGTTCCTGTCCGGCGCCCGGCTCGACGCGGTCGGAGTCTTCGGCTACTCCGACGAGGACGGCACCGAGGCGGCCACGCTCGATGGCAAGCTCGAGCCGGAAGAAGTCGCGCGGCGGCTGGCCGAGGTGACCGAGCTGGCAGAGGAGCTGACCGCTCAGCGCGCCGAGGACCGGGTGGGCTCGATCGTCGAGGTCCTCGTGGAGGAGTCACTGGAAGACGGCGGATATGAGGGCAGGGCTGCGCACCAGGCTCCCGAGGTGGACGGCACGGTGGTCGTGTACGGCACGGATCTCGCCATCGGCGATGTCGTGCCCGCGCGGGTGACCGGGAGCGAGGGCGTCGACCTCGTCGCCGACGCCTTGGAGACCGCGAGTCCGACATGACCGGGCCGGAACCCCCCGCGGTCCCGCCGGCGGAGTGGGAGCGGGGCGTGCCCGGCCAGGAAACCGTCTACGCGGGCGAGCCGCGCGGCCATCAGGCGAGCGTGTACAACATCGCCAAT
>JAOPYH010000298.1 GCA_025964715.1 Streptosporangiaceae bacterium
CCGGGCCCGCAGCCGCCCGCGGGCGCACCGGCGCGGGTCGCCCCCGACACGGCGGCCGGCGAACCAGGCGTGCAGAGCGCACCCGCCCAGCCGCAGGCAGCCGCCCAAGCCGGTGTGTCGCGTCCACCCGCAGGGAGCCATGGAGGGGCAGGATTGCCACACGCACGTCCCGAGGCGGCTCCGGAGGCCTATGCGCCGGCGCGGGAGGTACGCTCCGGCCCGGCCTCACCGGTCCGTTCGCGTCCGCTCCCGCCGCCACCACCCCCGCCCCTGGCCCCGGCAACCATCACCGCGCCGGAGCAGGATCACGAGGGCACGACCGGCGGGCTGCGACGGCTCGTTCAGGCCGTCGGGGGCGGCCACAACGAGGTCGACTCCGGCTACGCGGACCGCCTGCAGCGGCCTTTCCACGGCAGCCGTCACATTGTGGTGCTCGGCTGTACGGGAGGTGCCGGTCAGACGGTCACGGGACTCATGCTGGGACACACCTTCGCCAGGCACTCCAGTGAGCCGGTCGTCGCCATCGACGTGAACCCGGGCCCGGGTGCGCTCGCCCGCCGGAGCCGCACCGAGACCAGTGAGACGCTCACCGGCCTCATCACCCGGGCCGACCAGGTCAACACGCTCACGGCGATGCGGCGCTATGCCTCGCGGGCCAAGTCCGGGCTCGACGTGATCACGGCGGGCAAGAACCCGCTGCAGGCCCTCGACGATCGCGATTACGCGCTGGCCATCCGTACACTCGACCGGTTCTATTCGGTCACCCTGCTGGACGCCGCCGCCGCGGTGGTCGCACGGGTCCTGCCGTACGCCGACCAGATCGTGCTGGTGGCTCCGGCCAGCGCGGACGCGCCGCGCGCGGTCGCGATGACCTTTGAGTGGCTCGACGGGCACGGTTACAACGAGTTGCGGTCCAACGCCGTTACAGTCATCAACGGCGTGAGCCGGCGCAGCATGGACGACGTGGAGCAGGCCGAGTCCGTCGCACGCGGGCGCTGCCGCGCTCTCGTACGGATCCCATGGGACGATCACCTCAGCCTGGACCGATCACCCCGTAACGAGCTGAAATCCCTGCGTGCCCCCACGCGGCGCGCCTACCTCGCACTCGCCGGTGTCGTCGCCGGGGGGTTCGCCGCCGTGCCAGAGCGTTACCAGCAACAGGAGGCCAGCCGATGAAGCCGCGAGCCGCCGAGCGAGCGCAGTGCCGCCCGCCCGTGCGCGGTGCGCTCCGAGCACCGGGGTCCGCGGGCACAGCCGGACGGGGGAGCATATGAGTAAGGGATCGAAGACGCGCGCCAGCCGGCTGGCGGTGCGGTACTTCGACGACCGGATCCTGCTCACCGACAGCGGGGCGTGGGCCTACTTCCGGTTGCCCACCGTGTCGTACGAGTTCACGACCGGTGAAGAGCGCGAGTCACTCGCCACCAACATCACCATCGCGCTGGCGGGCATCCGCATGCAGGACGCCGAGGTCCACCTGCGAGTCGCGCACCGCACCTATCCCGCAGCGGAGTGGGCGCTGGCGCTCGACGAGACCTCCGACCGGGGCGCCGGCTGGCGGGACTATCTCGAGGAGGTGTACGCCCACGTCTGGGCCAAGGACTTCTGGACCAAAGAGGTCTATCTCGGCGTTCGCCTGGGTGCGCGTGGCATGGGCGCCCAGCTGTCCGGCGGCGCGCTGTCCCAGCTCCTCGGCTTCTACAAGCGAAGCGAGCAGACGCTGGGCCTGCAGGACGACGCGATCGACCCCAAGGAGATCGCGCGGTGGACCGATCAGGCCGAGCGGGTCGGCCGGGCCCTCGGTGGTTCGGCCCTGCACGCCCGTCACGCGACCTCCACCCAGGTGGCCTGGCTGTTCCAGCACGCGGTCACGGCCTCGCTGGCCGACCCGCCACCCTCGGCCGTGCTGCGCCGTACATGGGGTGCCGGCGAGATCGGGACGCTCATCGAGGGTGCCATCCACAACGGCCGATCGCACCTGCGGGTGGAGCAGCCGGGCGGGTCGTCCCACGTCGCCTACCTCTCCTTCGCCCGCTTCCCCGACCTGATGCCGTTCCCGGACGGCGAGCCATGGCTGCATTACGCCGACGCGCTGCCGTTCCCCGTGGAGATCAGCGCGCGGATGAAGCTGATCCCCCCGGCCAAGGCCTCCAAGGACGTCTCCCGCAAGCTCGCCCACGCCCGCGACATGGACCAGCACATCCGCGAGGCCGGCGCCGAGGCCCCCATCGCACTGGCCGAGCAGATCGACGCGGCGCGCATGCTCGAGCACGGCATCACCAAGCAGCGGCTGCCGTTCGTGTACGGCTGGAACCGGCTCATCGTGAGCGCCCACACCGAGGAGCTCCTGCTGCAGCGGGTCGACGCGGTGGTGGAGCACTATCGCGACATCGGCATCGACGTGGTGAACTCCACCGGCGACCAGTTCTCACTCTTCTGCGAGTCCCTGCCCGGCGACCGTATCCGGCTGAACGCCTATGCCCAGCGGCAGCCGCTGCGCACCATCGCGGGCGGCATGCCCACCGCCACAGTGGACCTCGGCGACCGCATCGATGAGGTCGGCGGCGGATGGGTGGGGCCCTATGTCGGCGAGACCCTGGGACGGGCACGCTCGATCGTGCATTTCGATCCGCTCGTCGCCGCGTCCCGTAACCGGCCCACGGCGGTCGCCATCACCGGCGAGCCGGGTGGCGGCAAGACCACCCTCGCACTGCTACTGATCTACCAGATGGCCCTGCGGGGCGTGACCATCGCCGCGATCGATCCGAAGGGCGACGCGGAGTCGCTGGTCGAGCTTCTGCAGGCACGAGGACGCAAGGCCCGCATCCTGCCCCTGGGCTCCGCGGCTCCCGGACTGCTGGACCCCTTCAGCTTCGGCGACGATCTCGCGGCCAAGAAGACCATGGCGACCGAGACCCTCAGGCTTCTGCTGCCGCGCATGTCCGAGGAGCGGGAGTCGGCCATGATCCAGGCGGTCGGCGCCGTCGCCAACGGCGAGGAGCCCTGCCTGGGCAAGGTGGTCGACCGCCTGGAGGGCTCCTCGGATCCGGCTTCCAAGAACCTCGGAGCCGTGCTGAGGTCCATGTCCGAGATGCGGCTCGCGAGTCTGTGCTTCGACCCCTCCGGCGGTGAGCGGATCGACACCGCGGGGTGGACCACCGTCTTCACCCTCGGCGGCCTCACCTTGCCCGACGTCGCGATCTCCCGCGAGGACTACTCCTACGAACAGCGGCTGTCGGTCGCGCTGATGTACCTCGTCTCGCAGTTCGCGCGGCGGTTGATGCACGGCCTCGACCGGCGGCTGCCCAAAGCGATCTTTCTTGACGAGGCCTGGGCGATCACATCGACACCCGAGGGTGCCAAGTTGGTCCCGGAAGTGTCGCGCATGGGCCGTTCTCGCAACACTGCGTTGATTCTGGTGTCACAGAATGCCGGTGACCTCTTGAATGAGCAGGTGACCAACTGTCTGTCGTCGGTGTTCTCCTTCCGCTCCTCGGAGCGGGTCGAGGTCACGAACGTGATGGCGCTGCTCGGCGTCGAGCCGTCCGAGGAGCACATGGCCGTCCTGAGAAACCTCGGCAACGGGGAGTGCGTCTTCCGTGACCTGGATGGGCGAGCCGGGCGCATCGGCATCGACCTGATCTCCCAGGAGCTGCTGCGCTGGCTCGACACCAACCCGACGCACGCCAGACCGCGGTCGCCTGGGGAGGCGGCCTTGGCCGACAGGGGGCCCATGTCCGCGGGGGCAGAAACCGAGGAGGTCACTAGATGAGGCGCCCCCACCTCGCCCCGCCGGTCCGGAGGAGGCGCAGGTCTTCTGTGCGAGCGCGGCCCGGAATGGCCGCCGTGCGCCTCCCGCGCGACAAGGCGGTCGAGCGCGCCGCCCGGCCACCCCGGCGTCGCCGGACGCGGTCTGTCCTGCTCCTCGTCATCATGGGCCTGTTCCTGCTGAGCCCCTTGACCCCGGCCAGCGCGGCGCCCCCGCTCCCCAATCCGAATGACGCATGTTCTCCGGCCGCGAACCCGGCGCCGGAGGCGTACGGCTCTGGCGTCGACGGCATGATCAAGCAGCCGGACTACCCGAGCGACAAACTCAAGAGGACCCCACCACAGCAGCTCACCTATTACGACCGCTACGGGACTGCTGGTCAGAACTGGCACGCCACTGACATGGGCTGCTCTGACGCAATGGCGTTGATGGGCAACTCCATGGCGAACACCATCTTCACGCTCGTCCGGGCGATAGACCGGACGACGATCTCGGTCTACCAGGCTGCGGCGTCCGAATCGTTGCTGGGCTGGCTGAAGAGCACTGTCGATGGGGTCATCAGTGGCATCGGCAAGACGTTCAATGCACAATATTGGGCCTGGATCGTCATCCTGGGTGCGTTGTGGCTCGCCTGGTGGGGCCTGCTTCGCAGGAGGGCCAGCAAGGTGGCCGAGGGCACGATCTGGATGATCGTCGCTATGGTCGGGTTGACCTGGTTGATAGCGAGGCCGGCGGATTTCACCACGCTCGGGACCAAGGTGTCCGAGGCGACGAGTGTGGCCTTCAATGCGGCTTTGCCGCAGAGCGATACGAAGGGCACAGTCTGCGTGCCGCCGCCCAATGGGCAGAACCCGTCGAACGCGGCGAATCTCGATGCGACCACGCGGAACGCGGACGGGCTCTGGGTGGCGCTGGTCTGCAAGCCCTGGCTGATGGGCGAGTTCGGCACCACTGATCCGAATAGCAAAATCGTCAAGGACCACGCCGACAAGCTGCTCTGGTCTCAAGCTGTAGACCTCCCAGAGACCTATGGCACTCAGAAGGTAGATCTGGGGAAGAAAGCCGACGCCTACAAAGAGGTCGCGAAAGACATCAAGGACAACTACCCCGGCGCCTACTCGACGTTCCAGGGCAAACAGTGGACGGGCCGGTTGGCCGTCGCATTCGGTGGGCTCTTCGCCGCCCTTGTCGCGGGGTTGCTCATCCTCGTGATTGCGATCGCGCTCATCGTCGTGAAGATATCCTTTCTGCTGCTACTGGTCGCCGGCCCGATCTTTCTCGGTATCGGGATCCACCCGGGAATAGGCCGGGTCATCGCGATCCGGTGGCTCGAACTCCTGCTGTCCATGCTGCTGAAGCAGGCCGCGCTGATCGGGGTCCTGGCCCTCCTCTTGTGGGCCTATGGGCTGATTCTCGGGGAAACCCTGCCGTGGGGCCTGCAGATCCTGTTGATCGCCCTGGTGACAGGCGCCGCGTTCGTCTATCGCAAGCCGTTCCAGCATCTGTTCGCCTCGGTCGGCTATTCGGCCGTCGGGTCGCGAGCCAAGAGCGAAGAGCATCTGCAGAAGTCCATCACCGAGGTACGCAAGAACACCGCTGCCGTCGCCACCGCGGCCGTGCCCGGCGGCGCGGGCTACCGGCTGGCCAAGTGGGCCAAAGCCGATGCGGCCGAAGCCGGTACGGCCATGGCGAACGGCAAGGGTGCGGATGGCGCGGTGGCGGATCCGGCCGGCGTTCTCGTGGACAAGGCCAGGCCCGTCATCGGCGGCACCGGTGCGGTTGCCGCCGGTACCGACCGCTCCCGGAACGGCGCTCCACCGCTCAACCTGCCGGCCCGCGGGGGGCCATCGCCTGGGACCGGCGCTCCCACGGTGGCGTCGGGCGGCCGGACAGCGGACGCGGGCCTGGGGTTCACTCGCGGGTCCGGCACCAACACGAAGCCGTCCGGCCAGGGACGCACGGTGGATCGCGGCGGCACCGCCGCCGGCGGCGGTTCGGGGACCACTGGCGGGAGCTCGGGCGGATCCCGCCCGGCGGCTCCGGCCGGGGGGTCTTCGGGCCTCTCGCGCCCCTCATCCTGGACGGGCGGACGCGGCTCCACCGGTGGAGGCGGATCGGGGTCCGGAGGCGGACCGACGTCCGATGGTGGCGGCGTCAGGTCCGGCGGTGCTGGGACCGGCGGGACCTCTCAGGGCGAGCGCCCGCGGGAGAGATCCGGCGGCGGTGGCTGGTTCGGCGGCAGATCCGGCTCCGAATCGGACTCCAAGGGAGGCTCGCGGGGCCGCAGGAGCGAGGGTTCCCGCAGCGGCGACTCAGGGACCGGGGACGGCCGTGTGCAGGATCGCGCGTCAGGGGTGCCCGAACCCCGTAGCGGCGGCGAGGCCGGTCCTCGCGACGCGCGGCGTCCGCCCCCGCTGTGGGGCAAGGACGGCTCGGAGCAGGAGCCTTCGATGCCGTTCTGGCTGCGCCCCGTGGACCGGGACGACTGAGGTACCGCAGGGGATGCTCACATGGATTTGACGGACCGTCAGCGTAAGTTCACGTTCGCCGCAATCGTCGTGGCCCTCGCCGCCGTAGGGGTTTACCTCACCTTGCCGGCATCGGAGGTCAGGACCCGGCCGGCAGCCACGCGACCGGCCGCAGGGGGTTCCGTGGCCCCCGCGGCTCCGACGACCGCCCCGCCAGGGATAGGCACGGCGGTGACGCCGGAGAACTTCGACATCTATCGTTTGCTGCCTTTCGCGCAGCGGGACTTCGCCGGCGCGGCCGACGTCGCACAGCGCTTCACCGCGGCGTACGGGACATATCGCTTCGACGAGGACCCGAAGGCCTACATCCAGCGACTGCAGGGACTGGTGACCGACCAGCTGCGGATCGACCTCGAGCGGAGCGCCTCGGCCCCGGGCCTTGTTCAGGACCGGCAGGCCGGCAAGACCGTGGCCGAGAGCAGCGCCGCCATCGACACCATCCGGGACATCCAACCCACCTCGGTCGTCTTCCTGGTCACGGGCCGACAGCAGCTCGCGAAGGCGGGTGTGAAGAGCCAGAACGCTCAGCAGTACGCCGTGACCGTCTCACGGGACGGCGGCTCCTGGCGCGTCTACGCCTTCGAGCCCGCGGACACAGGTCAGGCGGGTGACACGGGATGAGGCCACGGCTGCTCTTCCCCATCGCCCTCGGTGGCGCGGCCGTACTCTTCCTCGCACTCCTGGTCGTTCCGGTGTTCTTCGGCGCCAGTCAGTTCCTGTACGGAGGGGCGGGCGGGCAGAAGTGCGTGGACACCGCGCAGGCGGGGACGCAGCCCGCAGAGGCGGGGGACGCCAGGGCCATCCCGGTGAACTACCTCGAGCTCTACAAGAGGGCCGGTAAGGACTACGGCATGCCATGGAACGTCCTCGCCGGCATCGGCAAGGTGGAGACGAGTCACGGGACTTCGCAGTTGCCAGGGGTCCGGGGCGGTGAGAACTACGCCGGCGCTGGGGGGCCCATGCAGTTCCTCGCCGCCACGTGGAAGTCGTTCGCGGTCGACGGCAACAATGACGGCAAGAAGGACCGGTACGACCCCGTGGACGCGATCCCCACGGCCGCTCGCTACCTGAAGCACAACGGCGCCCCGAACCGGATGCGTACGGCCATCTTCATGTACAACCACTCCTGGGACTACGTGAACCTGGTCCTGTCCTGGGCCACGCGCTATGCCGGAGGCGGCTTCAGCGTGGTCCAGGCGAACGGCCCGGTCTGCGCGGATACCCAGGGGCTACCGGTGGCCGCAAGCGGCCTCGTCGCGCGGATCATCGCGTTCGCCCTGGCACAGCGCGGGAAGCAGTACATCTTCGGCGCGGCCGGCCCCGATGCGTGGGATTGCTCCAGCCTCATGCAGGCTGCCTACCGGCAGGTCGGGATCACTATTCCCCGTACGACCTTCGAGCAGTGGCCCTTCGGAGTCAAGGTGCCGAAGGGGCAGGAACAGCCAGGTGATCTGGTGTTCTTCAATTCCGGTCCGGGCACCTCGGCGGGCAGTCCCGGCCATGTCGGCATGGTCATCGGCAACGGAAAAATGATCGTGGCACGCTGCTCCACCTGCGTTCCCAACATCGGTGTGCAGAACTACAAGATCCGTGGTGACTGGATCGGGACCACACGGCCTCTGGCGCGGCCCGACATCAGCAAGCAGGTCCAGGCACAGTCATAGCGGAAGGCTGCGGCGAGGTGCGTGCTCTGGAGTCCAGGGGTAAGACCACCACGATCCCGCACACGTTCGGGACAGGGAGGGGCCGGAGTGGACCACGATGTCGTCGTGGTTGGAGCCGCGATCATCAAGGAGGGCAAGCTCCTGGCGGCGCAGCGGGCCGAGCCCGCGCAGCTGGCAGGCGGCTGGGAGTTCCCTGGTGGCAAGGTGGATCCCGGGGAGTCCGACGAGGACGCGCTCGTCCGGGAGTGTGTCGAGGAGCTCGGCATCAGCGTCCGGCTCGGCCACCGTGTCGGCGGCGACTGGCCCCTGGGTGTGGAGAGCACATTGCGGGTCTGGACCGCCGAGATCATGGACGGCAGTCCACAGGCCCTTGAACACACAGCGCTGCGATGGCTGACCGCCGATGAACTGTACGAGGTCGACTGGCTCCCCGGCGATCTGCCGATCGTCGAGGTGGTGCGTCCGCACCTGGCCTGAGGGGCCCGGATACGGCCGCTGTCGCATGCTGCCGCTCCGCCGATCGACCAGACGGCCCCGCCGGTCAAAGTAAACTGAGTGGTGCCGCCGTTTTCGCGGCGACTCCCGAACCCAAACCCTAGCGAGTTCGCATGTCCATCTCCACGCGCGACGATCTCCGTAACGTCGCGATCGTCGCTCACGTCGACCATGGGAAGACCACCTTGGTAGACGCCATGCTCTGGCAGTCCGGGGCCTTCCGGGAAAACCAGGACGTCGACGAGCGCGTCATGGACTCCAACGATCTGGAGCGTGAGAAGGGCATCACGATCCTCGCCAAGAACACCGCGGTGAAGCACGGTGGCTTGACGATCAATATCATCGACACCCCGGGCCACGCCGACTTCGGCGGCGAGGTCGAGCGCGGGCTGTCGATGGTCGACGGCGTCGTCCTTCTCGTGGACGCCAGCGAGGGCCCGCTCCCGCAGACGCGTTTCGTGCTGCGGAAGGCTCTGCAGGCCAAGATGCCGGTCATCCTCGTGGTGAACAAGGTCGACCGGCCGGACGCACGCATCAGCGAGGTCGTGGACGAGACCTACGAGCTCTTCATGGACCTCGACGCCACCGAGGAGCAGATCGACTTCCCGATCATCTATGCCTCCGCGCGCGCGGGACGGGCGAGCCTCAACCAGCCCGAGAACGGCGGTATGCCGGACAGCGAAGATCTCGAGCCGCTGTTCGAGGTCATCCGGGGGACGATCCCCGCGCCGTCCTACGACCCGGACACGCCGCTTCAGGCCCATGTCACCAACCTCGACGCGTCAAGCTACCTCGGACGTATCGCCCTGTGCCGGGTCCACTCCGGGACCATCAAAAAGGGCCAGCAGGTGGCCTGGTGCAGGCACGACGGAAGCATCGGGCGCGTCAAGATCACCGAACTGATGATGACCGACGCCCTTGAGCGCAAGCCGGCCGAGGAGGCCGGCCCGGGCGACATCATCGCCATCGCCGGCATCCCCGAGATCATGATCGGTGACACGCTCGCCGATGCCGAGGACCCGCGCCCGCTGCCGCTGATCACGGTGGACGAGCCCGCGATCTCCATGACCCTGGGCACGAACACGGGTCCGCTGGCGGGCCGCGAGAAGGGCACCAAGGTGACCGCGCGGCTGATGAAGGACAGGCTCGACCGAGAACTGATCGGCAACGTGTCCATCCGGGTGCTGCCCACGGAGCGGCCCGACGCCTGGGAGGTCCAGGGCCGTGGCGAGCTGGCACTCGCGATTCTCGTCGAGACCATGCGGCGGGAAGGCTACGAGCTGACCATCGGCAAGCCACAGGTCGTCACCAAGGAGATCGACGGGAAGCTGCACGAACCCGTGGAGCGGCTGACCGTGGACGCGCCGGAGGAGTACCTCGGGGCCATCACGCAGCTCCTGGCCGTACGCAAGGGCCGCATGGAGCAGATGGCCAACCACGGTACCGGCTGGATCCGGATGGAGTTCCTGGTGCCGGCCCGTGGACTGATCGGCTTCCGCACCGAGTTCCTCACCGAGACCCGCGGCACGGGCATCGCCCACCAGGTCTTCGAGGGCTACGAGCCCTGGTTCGGTGAGCTGCGCACGCGGCCGACCGGGTCCCTGGTATCCGACCGGACTGGTGCGGCGACCGCCTATGCCATGTTCAACCTGCAGGAACGCGGCTCGATGTTCGTCGAGCCCACCGCCGAGGTGTACGAAGGCATGATCGTCGGCGAGAACTCGCGCGCCGACGACATGGATGTGAACATCACCAAGGAGAAGCAGAAGACGAACGTACGGTCGTCGACCGCCGAGACGTTCGACCGGCTCACCCCTCCCCGGGTGCTGAGCCTCGAGGCCGCACTGGAGTTCGTCGCCGATGACGAGTGTGTGGAGCTCACGCCGAGCGCCATCAGGCTGCGCAAGGTCGTGCTGAACGCAAACGACCGCCAACGCAGCCGGGCCCGCGCCAAGCGCGCCTGACTGGCGGATGGGTCGTCCCCCCCGGGGGGACGACCCATCCTGGCTCAGCGGCGGACGGCTCTAGGCGGCCGGGCAGTACTGCGCCTGCTTGCTGATGATCCGATAGACGCAGTCGGAGTATTCGAGCAGCCGGAGGACGGCCTCCTTGTTGCGCGAGGTCTCCCGGCCGATGACCTCATCCGGCGGGTAGAACCCGCCGCCGGCGGTCGAGGTCGGATACATCTCGAACGTATAGCTGAAGATTTTCTGAGTGCCCCACAGCCAGTCATTGATGGACCCGTCATTGATGTACAGGTCACTTGACTGCTCCGCCGTGTAGCCGTTGGTGGAGGCCATGTTCTGGCCGAGTGCCGCGAGCGCGTTGTGGTCGTCCTGGGTGAGCCCGGTGGCGGTGTCGGCATAGGTGTAGCCATAGGGCCACAGCACCAGTTCGCTGTAGGTGTGGAAGTCGATCCCGGCCTTGATCTGCTGCTTTCCTCCGATAACCCGGCCACGGACGAAGTTCGCCACGACCTTCACTTCGGTGGCGGACTCGCCGGCCGATCCGCGGTAGGTGGCGCTCGACGGGCTGCCAGAGGACCCGCCGCAGCAGCCCCAGTTGTAGGGCCAGTTGCGGTTCAGGTCGGTCCCGATGTTGGTCGACCCCGGATTCGGCTGACGGTTCTTTCGCCAGGAGCGGTAGGACCCGCTCGCGATGTCGTATTCGCCGCCGTCCGGGTTCAGGTCTGGCAGGATCCAGATTTCGCGCCCGTTCACCAGGTTGGTGATGCGCGGATCGGTCCCGTAGTTGTCGGTCAGCAGATTGACCAGGTAGACCGCCATTTCGACGGTGAGATGTTCTCGGGCGTGCTGATGGTGCGTGAACAGCACTTCGGGCTCGTTCTCATCCGTTGCCACGTTATCGCTGATCTTGATGGCCATGATGTCGCGACCCTCATAGGACTTACCGATGACCGACTTGCGGGCGATGCTCGGGTGGTCGGACACCACCTTGTTGACCTCGGCGGTCAGCTCGGCGAAATTGTGGTAGCCCGAATCGCTCGGCGGGAAGTCAAGGGTGCGGATATTGGTCTTCCGGGATTGGCCGGACAGCGGGCTGACCTTGAATCCCAGCCGTGCGACGGCCTTCGCCTCCTGCTCGGTGGCGGTGATGACCAGACGCCGGCCGCGAGCTTCGTCGATCACCGCGCCGACACCGACGATCTGGGTGCGCTGCTGCGCCGTACGGGCGCCTTCGACGTTGTACTGGTAGACGGGTGAGGGTTGCGAGGTCTGTACGCTCGTGCGGGCCGAGGCGCCGCTGGTGAACGAACTCGCGAGGAGAACAGCGAGCAGTCCGAGCGCTGTGAGCAACGTCTTTCTCCGCAAAATGGCCTCCACGAGTGGGAGCGGGCCAGACAACCTGTGCGCAAGCCGGCTCACGATAAACGTAATGGTCGTCGCGATACCGACGTGCTGCCGTGATTGTAAATAGCGCAGAAATGTTGCGTAAAGGCCGATGTTGCGCTCTGTCATATCCTGCCCGGAATTGCGAGTATGTTGGGCAAGACCAGACGGTTGCTATCCGGGATCCCGGCGAATGGCCGGGATCCCGGAAAGGATGATCTTAAGCTCGGCGATTCAGCGCAGGTGGACGGATCCGGTCGCGTCCGCGGCCAGCCTGAGTGAGTCTCCGTCGCGCAGCGGGGCCTGCGAACCCGGTTGCAACCGTTGCCCGTTGACGAAGGTGCCGTTGGTCGAGCGCTCGTCACGTACCCAGGCGGCTCCGGCCGGGTCGAGCCACACCGCCGAGTGGCGGCGCGAGACGTTGTCATAGCCGCTGAACGTCGCGGCCACCGGCGACTGACCGGCGTCGCGGCCCAGCACCAGATGCTGGCCCAACGCAACCCGTAGTTCCCCGGTCGGGAAGATCAGGCGGAGCACGGGTGTCTGCTCCCGCAGCGGCCTCAGGCAGGTCTCACACTGGGCGGTGTCCGGGTTGGACAGCGGCGACTCGCAGTGCGGACACTTGGCGGCCGGAGGCCCCTGCGGGCCATGCGGCCGCCCCGGCCGGTGTTCCTCCTCGGGCGGGATGAGCGTCTCCTCACGCCGGGCCGCCGGGGGTTGTGGCGGCGACTGCCCACCGGGCCGTGGAGCCGGCCGGGCGGGTGGCCTGGCCGGCTCGGCCGGAGAGCGCCCCTCCATCCCGCCGGGCTCCTGCGGGGGTTGCCGTTGCGGCTCTGGGGTCGACCCCTGCCGCGGCAGGCTTCGGCCGGCCGGCGGCTGCGCGGGCGGCCCCGGCCGTGGCTGGTCCTGCGCGGGGAGGTCCGGAGTGTTCGGGGGCGCGGGCTCGCTCTCGCCGGGCCGTGGCGGTGCGGCGTCCGCTGGACGGCCACCGGCGCGCGGCACCCGGCCCACGCGGGACAGATTCGCGCCGCAGTCGAGGCAGATGAGATCCCCGGGCTCGAACGGTGCGTCGCAGGTCGGACAGGTCAGGGACGCCATGACACCTCCCTCGCACGGACGCCGGCCCGCGTCATGGCACGCTCCAGAACCGCCATGTCCCCCCGGCGCGGGATCCCGATGTAGTACACCCGCCGTCCTTCCGTCCCTTCATCGACGCTCACCTGCACACGAGCCGCCAAATCTCCACTCGCGCCGTCGCCGTCCACGAGCGCGTCGTACCGCTGATGACCCAGGGCGGTCAGGGGCACGATCTGCTGGTTCGCGGAGCCTTTCAACGGCGCACCGGCGTTGAGGCGGTCGACGTACGGTCCCGCCACCACGGCGTCGCACATCTTCAAGATCTCGCGGGATTCGGCAGAGCGCGTGAGTCTCGAGAAGACCCGTCCCGAATATACGAGTATGTCGACCGGGTTCGTACCTCGCCATGTGGTTATGCCGTGCAGTAGCTCCGCGAGGGCCCCCGGTTGCTCGAAGGGCTCGCCACCGGAGATCGTCACCCCGTCCACCGGCTGCGGCAGAGACGCGAGCCAGCCGAGCACAGCGCCGACGGGCACGGCGCTGCCGGCGTCGGCGTCCCAGGTGTCGCGGGACAGACAGCCCGCGCAGCCGATGGTGCAGCCCTGCGTCCAGATCCCCGCGCGCACTCCCGGCCCCAGTGCGGTGACGGGGTAGTGCGCCCTGGCGAGCAGCAGAGCGGCGGTCGACGAGGAGATCACTGGACTTCCAGCTCGACGATGCTGCCCTCCCGCTGGATCCCGGACACGGTGATCTGCTGGCCGGGGGAGAGATCGCGGTCGAACAGCGCCCGGGCCAAGGGATTGATGAAGCAGGACTCCAGCGCCATGCCGACGCCACGGCCACCCTTGTCCAGCTCGGCGGTGCACCATTCGCGAAGCCTCTCGAGGACCTCGTCGCTGAGCGCCAGCGTCACCTGGTGCTCCTCCGCGACCCGGCGGCAGATGTTGGCCAGCTGCATGTCGAAGATCTGAGCGGCGGCCTGCCGGTCGATGAAGTTGAAGACCACGATGTTGTCGCCGAGCCGGTTGAGCAGTTCGGGCCGGTTGAGCACGGTCGTGAAGTGATCTGAGACCGCCTGCTTCAGCCGGTGATCGATCTCGTCGTAGGTCATCCCCGGCATGATGTTCTGCACGCGGTTCGTCGCCGAGTTTCGAACTGTGCCGTCCGGCGTGGTCCGGCCGGCCGCGGGACCGTCGATGTACATGCCCAGGTTCGACGTGAAGATCAGGATGGACTCGGAGAAGTGGACGGTGTTGCCCCGTCCGTCGGTGAGTCTGCCGTCCTCGAGGATCTGCAGGAACTTGTCGAGAATGCGCGGGTGCGCCTTCTCGATCTCGTCGAAGAGCATCACCCTGAACGGGTCATCCCGTACGGCGTTGGTGAGCTCACCCCCCGCCTCATGTCCGACATAACCGGGTGGCGACCCGATGAGCCGGTCGCCGGCGTGTTCGGCGGAGAACTCGCTCATGTCGAAGCGCAGGTATGCCGACTCGTCGCCGAAGACCAGGGAGGTGATGGCCTTCGCCAACTCGGTCTTGCCCGTGCCGGTCGGGCCCGCGAAGAACAGCACACCTCGGGGCCTGCTGCCGGACTTGGTCGCCTGCGCACCCGAGAGTCCGAGCACTGCCCGTTTGAGGATGTCCAGGGTCTTGGTGACGGCCTGCGGCTGTCCGAGGACCCGTTCCGGCACCCGCTTCTCGCCGTCGAGCACCCGTCGGCGCAAGTGGCCACGGCTCCAGGGGTTGTCCAGGACGCCGAGTTTGTACGTGCGTACCGCGTCGGGCAGGTCCGTGAGCTCGACGTTGCGCTCCTTGGCCAGCCGCGTCACCTCGATCATGGACTGCAGGGTCAGCCCGTCGGCCTGCTCGGCGAACGCGTCGCACGCCTCGGCCGCGGCCGGATCCGCGGACACATCGGAGACTCCGAAGGCGCGGGCCAGCAGCCGGGCGGTCTCCTGCCGGTCGCCCAGATGCGGGCGTGGGACGGTGATCTCGCGGATGTTCTCGTTGTCGCTGGTCAACCACGGCGGTAGATCGCCCGGGCGCTGGACGAGCCACAGGACCGGGTTGTACAGCGGCTTGGGGCGGGGCCCCTGCACCCGCACGGGCCTGGCCGTGCGGGAGAGCTTCTCACAGGCCCGGAAGAAGTCGCGCTCGTGGGGCTCGAGGTCCGTGGGAGACCGCGCGATGCGCGAGGCATAGTCGATCAGGAAGGCCGCCCGGACGTTGTCGCCCGGGCGGGCGACGGCGCCGAGGTGCCTGCTGAGCGCCTCCAGTGAGGGCTTCTCGTCCCGCTCGCGTTTGCCGATGAGCTTCGCCGCCGCGTCGGCGGCCTCGTCGGCCGGCTCGTCGTCACCGTCGGGGTAGACACGCAGGCCGTCGACGGCGTCGTACATCAGCATTGCCGAGAAGCCACTGGCACGCAGTGTCTCCCACAGGACCTCACGCAGCGGCAGCAACCGCGAGGGACCGGCGTCGTCGAGGCCGGGCACCAGGAAGCTGTCGTGCAGATTGCCGGACAGGATGTACTGAGAGTGCACGGACAGCGTGGCGTCGAGTTCACGGATGAACGGCGGCCAGCCGGTCAGGCGCCCACTCAGGGTCGGCTGCTCGATGCTCAATGGTCTCGCTCCGCTCGCCTAGCTCCATGGATTTCCTCCGGCTTCACTCCGGCCGCTCCCGCTGCCGTTCGCGCTCGTGTTGGGCCCGGTTCCGGGCCTTCCTCGCCTCAGGTGCGGTCGGCAGCTCCTGCCGGCCCGGTTCGATGCGCCACCGTACGTCGGACCGGACCCCGCCGGCAGACAGCCGGGCCCTCGCCTCCTCGAAGGCATCGCACCATTCACGCTCGCGCTCCACGTCGATCCGCCGTTCCTCTTCGCTCTGCGGGGGCCCTGCCCGGAGCATGGCCGCCCGCAGCGTCGCGTGCGCGGGTGTACGGATGCAACCCGGTGCTCCCTGTGCCGCACCCTCGGTCTGGTCGATCCGCATCTTCACGGCATGCTCCGGCCAGTCACCTCTGGTCAACAGGACGGCGCCATCCTTCGCGGTCATCGTCTCGAAGCCGGTGTCGACCTCGTAGCCCATCTGGGCGAACGCGGCGGTGATCGTCTCGAGCATGTATTTGCGCTCGTCTTCGGCCTGCCGCAGGGCCTCTTGCTCCTCTGCCAGCCGTCGGGCCTGCGCCCGGACCAGGCGTGTGCGCTCGTTCGCCGATTGGACCCGGAAACGCACCTCCGTGAGGAGTCCCTCGGCCTCCCCTGCCGTTCGTGCGGCGGCGACGCTCTGCGCCGCTTCGGCGATGTGCCGGCGGTCGCCCTCGGCAGCGTCGGGAAGGACCCTGGCCAGCACTCGGGTTAGTGTCTCAGCACGAGGGTCCGGGCCGGCCTCCGGTCGGCTCACCGCGCCGCGGCGGTCCAGCCCCTGCGCGGCGCGCAGGCCCTCGGCCGGGAGCGCGAAGATATGTCCCGTCATGGCCGCCGCGATGTCGGCCGAGATACGCCCCTCCGCCTCGGCCAGCGCGGCCTCGGCCTCGGCACGCAAGGCGCCGAGCTCTTCGGCCGACCGGCCGCCGAGGACGAGCGGCTCCGGCAGCGCCGCGTCCGCCGAGACGCCGTAGGCCTCGGCGGCTCGCTTCCGGGAGTCGCGGAGCGCGGTGATCCGGGCATTGACGTCGAGCGCCGCACGGACCGACGCCTCGTAGGCTTGGGCCTCCCGCAGAGCGGCCTCTCTGGCCTCCGCCTTACCCTGCGCGAGCGCGGCCAGGGCTTCGGCCCCGCCGGCTGCCAGTCCGGCGGCACCGCCGAGCAGCCTGTTGGTCCCGAGGGTGAGCACCACCGCCGCGTCCAGCGCGATCTCCGCCTCAACGCCACTGCTCACATCGCCATCCCTAGAGCTTCTCGCTTCGCCTGTTCATGGGCTTGCCGCCACTTGTGCAGCCGAATCCCCGCTCCGATCGCGTGACCGGCTGAGGCGGCCACCAACACCAGCACCCACAACGCCCATGCCAGGGCCGTCAAGGCTGAGAGGAGGATGAGTATGAGAAGGAGCGGCACGACACCGGCGAGCATGAGGAACCCGCATCCACGACGTCCCGTCCGCCGAGCCGTCCCGGACATCGACCGTGAGACCGAGGACAGGCCCCGGCTGCCCGCGCCCAGGATCCGGGACAGCCAGGCCCAAGGGCCGAGGGGAAGATAATGGCTCCCCTGTTCTCTGGCCAGCAGCACCTCACAACCGCACTCCGCAGCCCAGGCAAGCCCGGAGAACATCAGCAGGAGACCAACGGGGATTCCCCGGCTTCGCTGAAAAGATCCGACGGACTGTGTTTCCTGACCATGGCCGGAGAACAACGGTTGACCGATGAGCCAGCTGCCAAGAAGCCATACGGCAAGGAGCGGGAGCGACCAGAGGACGGCACGGGTGATGGCGGAACCGCGGCCCGCCAAGCGCCGGTGTTCGCCCTCCGCCCAGTGACGTCGCCGGGCGACGGCCTGTTGCTC
>JAOPYH010000303.1 GCA_025964715.1 Streptosporangiaceae bacterium
CCCATCGGGTCATGGAGTTCGAGCGCTCGGCGGCCGGGACGATCAAGCGCGTCGTCCGCCCGGAGTCCTCCGACCCGGACTGGACCGCCGACCCCGGCCTCTCCCGGATGACGCCGTTCCTGGAGACCAAGACCGTCTGGCACCCGATCGGAGTCTGAACGGCCTCCTGAATACCCTCGTACAGGAACCCGTCCCGTCACTAGGGTCGGGCGGTCGAGGCCCGCGGCACAAGCCGGGTAGGCAATGTCCGGTTTCGGGGAGGCCCACCGACCTCGATGTAGCTGAGTAGTGCCTCTCCGGCCTGGATCCCCAACTCGCGTGCCGGGAAGGCGACGGAGGTAAGGGGCGGCGAGGTCAGGGAGGACATCGGGAGGTCGTTGTACGCGGCCACGGCGACGTCCGCGGGCACACCGAGGTTCAAGCGTGCGGCGGAAGCCAGCACGCCGTACGCAAGGACGTCATCGGCGCAGACGACCGCGGTCACGCCTGCCCGCTCCCACTCCTGCCAGGCCTGCGGGAAGCCGGCCTCCGCGGCTTCCATGACCACCCGATCCACCAACAGGTCGTTCGGAAGGAGGGTGGCGCCGTGCTCCAGCAGTCCGGACGCCAGGCCCTCCCGGCGCCGGCGGAATGATGCCTTGTCCACGACCGACCCGATGTAGGCGACACGGCGGTGCCCCTGCTCAGTCAGGTGGCGAGCGAGCTCCCGTCCGGCATGGGTAACGTCCAGATCGATGGCGGGGAAACCGCGGTGTGTTCCCGGCGAGTCCAGCACGAGCGTGGGGCAGTACGGGTTGAGCTCCGTGAGAACCCCATTGCCGGGGGCAGCCAGGATGAGGCCCGCGAGGTCCATCTCCATCGCTCGGAGGATCGTCGCCGTGTCGTAGTCGCCCATGCTTCCAGGGACGACCAGGTTGAGTGCGTAACGGCCGGCGATGACCTCGGAAAGCCCGTCGAGCAGCAGGGCATAGAACGGGTTGGTCAGTTCCGGGCACACGATCGCGATCGCGCCCGGCTGCTGCATGGCCAGAGAACGCGCGGATGCGTTGAGTCGGTAGCCGAGGCTCTCGACCGCTCGGAGGACCCGGCGACGGGTCTGCTCGGTCACACGACCGTCGGCCTTGTCGTTGACGACGAGCGAGACGGTGGCGACCGAGACCCCCGCCCGTGTCGCGACGTCCTTCGCGGTCACCCGGTGCATGAACGGCACACCGCGGCTCACCTGTCTGCCCATGCCCCCAGCCACTGCCGAGCGGATCTGTCCCGGAAACAGCCTCAGGTACGCAGCTCGGCGTAGCCGGCCTGCGCGGATGCGTCTGCCCGCCCGAGTCTACCGGCGATGGACACCGCGACCAGGGTGAGCACGTAGGGCAGCATCATCACGATCTCCACCGGTACCGGCCATTTCTCCAGTTGGGCGACGATGCCGAGCGCGTCGGCCGCACCGAAGAACAGACTGGCCAGCGCGGCCCCGACCGGTCCCGCCGCGCCGAAGACCACTGCGGTGAAGGCGATGTAGCCACGTCCGGCCGTCATCCCTGGGTTGAACGCCTCCAGCCCCCCGAGGGCCAGGTCGGCCCCGGCCAGGGCGCACAGCACGCCGCCGAGCAGCAGCGCGAGCAAACGGAGCCGGCTCGGCGAAGCCCCGGCACTGCGCGCCGCGAACGGGTATTCCCCCACAGCCGACATTCGCAGGCCGAGGGTGGTGCGGCGCACCAGCCACCAGACTGCGAGCACCAGCACGGGCAACAGCCACGTGACCACCGTCAACCCGGAGACGGCGGACAGCGGGCCGGACGTGTGGCCGGTGACCGGACGCGGCAGGCCCTGGGTCACCTGGATCGCGCCCTGGGTGCCGAAGAAGGTCTGCAGGGCGAACGTCGAGCCGGCGACGCCGACACCGGTGAGCCCCAAGCCGGTGATGATCACGTTGGCCCGGAGCCGGTCGATGACCCACCAGTAGAGGAACGAGAGCAGCAAGCAGACGGCGACTGCGGCCGCCAGTCCCAGTACGAGGCTACCGGTGACCTTGGTGACCGCCACCGCGGCGAACGCGCCGGCGCACATCAGTCCTTCCAGGCCCAGGTGGAACACGCCCACCCGGAAGGCGAGGACGCCGGCCAGCGCGGCCAGCGCGATCGGGGTGGTGTCGCTCAACGTGGTCTCGAGGTACTGCCACATGTCAGGCCGCCTCCGTCCGCGTCGAGCCACCAGCAAGCCGGGCCGGCCGGCGCAACCGCCACGTGGCGAGCCACCGTGGCCGGCGCAACTGCGCGGTGATCGTGACCGCCACGATCGCCTGCAGCAGGTCGAACGCCGACGCGGGCAGTTCGGTCATGACCGGCAGGAACTGCACGGCGGCCGCCAACGCGCCGAAGAAGACGGCCGCGAGCATGGCGCCGCTGACGGTGAGGATGCCGACAAGGGCGACCAGCACGGCCGTGAAACCCAGGTTCGGCGAGAACCCGTTGATGACCCGGCCGGCCGGCCCCAGCACCTCGACCGCCCCGGCCAGGCCGGCCAGCGCGCCTGCCAAGGCAAAAGCGCCGAGGGCCACGCCCGAGCTGCGGACGCCCTGCCAACGGACCATCTCCGGATTGCGTCCGGCCAGGGTGGTGACGAGCCCGAAGCGGGTGCGATTGACCATCACCCAAGTCATCGCGCCAGCGATCAGCACGATCAGCGCGATCCACCACGAGATCCCCGAGGCGTCGGAGAGCCTGCTGCCGGGCGGCACCTCGGGCGTGGCGGCGACCTGACCGGACCCGGTGGGGTCGCGCAGCGGGCCGTTGACCGCGTATCGGAGGACGAGCACCCCGATGAAGTTCAGCATCAGCGTGGAGAGGGTCTCGTCGGTGCCGAGGGCGACCCGGAGCACGGCGGCGATCAGGGCCCAGGCAGCACCGCCCAGCATGCCTGCCACCAGGGCGGCCAGCGCAGCGAGCCACCCCGGCCCCGGACAGGCGTGAGCGGCGAGGTAGGCCGCGATGGCCCCCAGGTAGAGCTGCCCTTGTGCGCCGACGTTGAAGTAACCGGCGCGGAAGCTCACCACGACGCCGAGGCCGATCAGCAGCAGCGGGACAGCCCAGCGGGCTGTGTTCTGCCAGGCCCCTGGCGCCGTCACGGCGCCCTGCAGGGCGCCGGAGAAGATGTCCCCGGCGCGGTAGCCGGCAAAGGTGAAGATCGCGGTGGCGACGAGGAGGGCCAGCACGACCATCGCCCCGGCACGGGCTACCAAGGCCATCTGTTCACGCATCCCGGCCGCCGACCATCGCCATGCCAATCTCGGTCAGGCTCGCGGTCGCCGGCAGGTCCGCCACCGCCCGGCCACCTCGCACGACGACAATGCGGTCGCTGGTGTCGCGCAGCTCGTCGAGATCGGATGAGACCACCACCACCGCCACCCCGCGGGCCGCCAGCTCACGGATGGTGGCGTGGACGAAGGCGGTTGCCCCGAGGTCCAGGCCCCGGGTCGGCTGGGCGGCGACCACAATCCGCGCATCCTCGGTGATCTCGCGCGCGAGGATGGCGCGCTGGACGTTACCGCCGGACAGTTCGCCGGCAGCCTGGTTGACCGTCCGGTACTTCACGCCCCATCTGTCGAGGGCGGCGCGGACGGTCCGCCTGACCTGGCGAGGGGCGTAGAACTGGCCGCGCGCGAGGAGGAGGCCGGCGACGCCGACGTTCTGCCACAGGGTGCTGGTCAGGCTGACACCCTGGGCGTTGCGGTCGAACGGGATGAGCCGCAAGCCCAGCCGCCGACGGGTCAGGACGCCGGCCCGCGTCACGTCGCGCCCCAGCATGCTGACCCGCCCGGAGGACGGCGCGGTGAGGCCGGCGATCACATTCACCAGCGCCTGCTGGCCGTTGCCCTCGACGCCTGCGATGCCGACCACCTCACCCGGCCGCACGCGCAGGTCGACCTCGCGCAGCCCGGCGTCGCGCCCCTGTTGCTGTGTCGACAGCGCGAGGAGTTCCAACGCCGACTCGGTCGGTCGGCGCTCTCCGGTCGCCGGCAACCCATCCGCGGACGGGGCAGGCCGCGGCGTCCGGCCAGCACGTGCGTCCTCGCCGATGATGCACTCGGTGATCGTCTCGGTGTCGACGTCGGCCAACGGCGTCGTCGGCAGCGCGACCTCGCCCGCCCGCAGCACGGTCACCGTGTCGGCGATCGCGCGGACCTCGGCCAACTTGTGCAACACCACCAGCACGGTCATCCCCTCGACGGCGAGCTCGCGCAGCCGCCGGAACAGCGCCTCGACCGCGGGGGGCGAGAGCACTGCAGTCGGCTCGTCGAGGATCAGCAGCCGGGTCTGGCCCCCGCTCAGCGCACGGGTGATCTCCAGGCCCTGCCGCGCCTCCACCGAGAGATCCCGCACACGGGCGCGGGCGGAGACCGGCGGACCGTGCCGGTCCAGCTCCTGCTGACAGTGGCGCACCAGCTGCTTTCCGCGGAAGCTGCGCATGCCAGTGCCCGTGCGGAACAGGTGCAGCGCCTCGGCCACCGTGAACGACGGCGGCAGGCTGAAGTTCTGGTGCACCATGTCGACGCCGTGCGCGCGGGCGGCTAGGACGTCCCCGGCCGGTAGCAGGGCGCCGTCCACCAGCACCCGTCCGAAGGTGGGCTCGTAGAGTCCGCAGACCACACGGGCGAACGTGGTCTTCCCGGCTCCGTTCTGGCCCACGATCGCGTGGACCTTTCCCGGCTCGAAGCCGACGGAGATGTTCCGGAGCGCCGTGAAGGATCCGAACGTCACGCTGACGTCCGCGACCTGGAGGCTGGCCCCGCTGGTGCGCGTGCCGGTGCGGGTGCTGATGGACGATGACATCGACGGCTCGATCAGACGCCGCTGGTGTTGAACGGCACCTTCACGGACCCATCGACGATGTGGCTCTTCTGCTCGTCGAGCTTCGGCTGCAGCGCCTTCACCTTCGCGGCGGCAGGCGACGAGCCGTTCAGGAAGGGCTCGGACAGCTTCAGCCCGACGATGCCCTCCTGCAGGCCGCTGCGCACCTCACCGCCGGTCCAGCCCTGCCCCAGCGCCGCCTTCACCTGCGCGTAGAGCGAGTCACCGAACTTCAGGAACGAGGTGCCCATGACCGTGTCCGGGTACTGCGCGGCCACCTCACCGGAGGAGTCCGCGATGACCAGCGCCTTGCGCTGCTGGGCGGCCTTGATGACGCCGAGGCTGGTGGCCGCGGCGTCGGTCTGCACCACGTCGACGCCGGAGGCGAGCATCGTATTGCCGATGTCCTGGCCCTTGGCCGGGTCGTCGAAGCTGCCGGCGAACGCGCTCTTCACCTGGATGTCCGGGCGGACCGACTTCGCACCGGCGACGTAGGCGTGGTAATTCGCGTTCAGCGATGGGATGGCGGCGCCGCCGACGTAGCCGATGGTGCCGGTGGTCGACACCGACGCGGCCAGGATCCCCGACAAGTACATACCTTGGTGGACGTCATACCCCACCGTCTTCGCGTTCGGCAGCGCCGGCGAGTACGCGTCCCCGAAGATGAGCACGAACCGGGTCTTCGGGAAGTCTTTGGAGACGGCCTGGACGGGCTTCTGCATCTCCCCGAACGCCGTCACCACGATGTCAGTCTTCGCCTGACCGAGCGTCCGCAGGGTGGACTCGAAGGCCGAGGGGTCGGTGATCTCGATGTACTTGGTCTTGACGTGGAAGTCGGTGCCGGCGCGCTTGAGGGCCGCGATCATGTCGTCGGTCGGGCCGTTGTCCCCGGCCTTCTGCGGCGACACGAAGGCGACGGTCTTCTCCCCGGCCGTGTCTCCGTTGGAAGCGGCGGAGTGGCCGGAGGAACACGCGACGGCGGTCAGGCCGACCAGCGCGGCCGTGGCCACCGCGGCCAGCACCCGCCACGGGCGGGCGGGTCGTACGGATGCGGACATGCTCTCTCTCCTCGTTGAGTGGGGCAGTGGGGCAGATCAGTCGCGGCTGAGGCCGCCGTCGACGGTGAGCGTCTCGCCGGTGATCGCGCGCGCGGAGCCGGAGACGAGGAAGCGGACAGCAGCGGCGATCTCCGAAGGCTGCTGCATGCGGCCGATCGGGATGTCCTTGGTCATGGCTGCCCGCTGCGCGTGCTCGTCCAGGCCGGTGAGCCCCTGGATGTCCTTGACGACCTGCACCATCATCGGGGTGTCGATCGTGCCGGGGGCGACGGAGTTCACCGTGACGCCGTGCCCGCCCAGGTCCAGTGAGGCGGCTCTGGTGAAGCCCATCACGGCGGCCTTGGACGCGCAGTAGTCCGCCTGGTTCGGGAACGCGCGCTTGCCCGCGATGCTCGAGATGTTCACGATCGCGCCCTCGAGCCCCCCGGCGATCATCCGGTCGCTGGCATGGCGGGTCATGAGGAACACGCCGAGCACGTTCACGTCGAACGTGCGCCGCCAGGCGGCAGTGTCGATGGCCAGGCCGTCCCGGTATGCGTAGATGCCGGCATTGTTGACCAGCACCTGTGCCGGGGCGGGCAGGCCGTCGAAGAACGCGCCGACCTCCTCGTCAGAGGAGACGTCGAGCTGCACCGCGACCGCCCCGTCGACCGGCTCGTGCGCGGCACGGTCCACCGAGTAGACGGTGGTGGCGCCGGCCGCCAGCAACGCCTCGACGCAGGCCCGGCCGATGCCCTGTGCGGCTCCGGTCACTACGGCGACCGGACCTACCAACTGCTCACTCATGCCTTCTCCACTTCTGTCCACTCGTTAGTCAGGGCGGAGCGGAGGATGGCGTCCATGGATGCGCAGTTGCGGACCCCATCGTCGAACGTCGCGCAGATGCGCTCCCCGCCAGCCGGTCGGTAGATCTCACGGATCGCGGACTGGATCGACGTCGTCTCCGAAGCCAGGCCGAGGATCCGGTGCCCGCGCAACTTGTGCGCCACGTGCAGCTGGTTCGGGGTCCCGGAGTCCCACCAGGCGGACTGCAGGGTGCCGTCCACCCGCACGGTGATGTCGTCCCAGGCGCCGTGCGCGAGCTGGGTGGCCAGAACCTGGCCGACCACGTCTCCCTCGTAGCGCAGCTGGGCGCTCATCAGGTCCTCGTTCGGCGGGGTGAACCGGCCGGTGGCTCCGCCGTGCGTGAACTCCCGCTCCCCCATCGTGTGGAGCAGTCCGCTGACCCGGCGCAACGGCCGACCCAGGATGTGTTCGACCAGGTCGAGCCAGTGCGACCCGATCTCACTGACCACACGGCTGGGGCCCACCTGCGCCGGGTCGAACCGCCAGTCGCGTGACGACGGCTCTGCGTTCCACTGCTGCTGGTAACTGCCGTAGACCGCGACCGGCTCACCCAACTCACCGGCCGCCACGTGCTCGCGGAGCAGTTGCACGCCGGCGTCGAAGCGCCGGTTGAAGGTCAGGTAGGCCCCCACCCCGCGCTCGGCCACCGCCGCGGCCAGCCGCCGGGCCGTCGGCAGGTCGGGCCCCAGCGGCTTCTCGCAGACCACGGTGAGGCCGGCGGTAGCGGCAGCCAGAACGGCGGCCTCATGGTGCATCGTCGTGCTGCAGACGTGGACGTGCGTCGCACCCGCGACCTGCAGCAACTCCTCCAGGCTCCCGCTGGCCTCCCCGCCCCACGTGTCCGCGAACCTCGTGGCATTCGCCCGGTTCGGACTAAAGACACCGCCGACCGCGATACCCAACTCCCTCAGCGCCGCGGCGTGCCGGGCTGCGATGTAACCACTGCCGACCACCACGGGACGGGCAACATGCGACGCGCCCACTCGATCTCCTGACTTCAGTGATGACGCACAACACTGTGCGCTACGGCACTATCAAGCGTTTAACTGCCCCTGTCAAGCGTTTAACTGACGAGGTGATGCGTGGCCGACGCGAGCCGCTCCGAACTGGGCTAAGCGCCCGTGTCGAGGGCCGCGAACGCTCCGCAGGGGACGGTGGCACGCGGGTGAAGTGCGAACGCGCGCGCACTCGACCCGGCCCCCTGCCCTACGTGGTTGTGATGGGGCGTCTGCTCACTCCCCGGCGACGCGGTCTATGAGCAGCGGTGGCAAATCCGGGCGGCCGCTCTCAGGACCGATGTCGTAGGCGCTGGCGAGCGCTTCCTCGGCTTGGGCGAATCGCTCGGGGGTGTCGGTGTGCAGAGTGAACAGCGGCTCGGGGCGCCGGCTTGGCGTGCAGCTCGACACCGGCCCCAGCCTGCATCGGGTCCTCCTTGCGCGCCCGCCCGGCGCCCAGCCGCTAGGCGGCCACCCCCGACCGCCTAGGCATCGAGCTGGGTGAGCACCCCGTCGGCTGGCGCCGCGATCACATGGGTCTCTCGGGCGGTGGGCAGCGGCGCGTCCAGGTCGCCACCCTGCCCGCGGATCATCCGCCGTCACACGTCCATCGCGGGGCCGTCCCGCAGCCGGTCGGCGGGGTCCGACACGCCGTCCAGGCCTGTGGCGACGAGCATCTCCCGGGCCAGAGTCACGGTCAGCTCGACGACGTCGGCGGGACCACCGCCGGCGAGCACCTCAGGGCGTCCCCAGAGGCGAAGGACGAAGCGGTACTGGGTCCACCCTCGGACGAGGTGATGCGCACGTCGGCGGAGCCCTGGCCTTCCGCCATTGAACCAAGGACGCGGGCACAGCTTCGTCGTTCGGTGTCGCCACAATGGAGAGATCAGCTGGCTCCGCGGACCTGGAGGGGCCCGTGGGCGCGACGCAGCGGCTCAGCCGAGGCGGGGAACGACTCCCGGCGGCGGTGCGGCCCGGAAAGTCACCATGTCATTGGATCCGGTCGAGAATCAAGGGCAACGGCTCGTCGTCGGTGTCGATGCCGACGGCGCCCTCGAGGGCCTCCAGCGCCCGTTCGATGCGGTCCGGATCGTCGGTGTGCAGCTCCAGCAGCGGCTGACCGGCTTTGACCTGCTCCCCCACGCCCGCGGTCCAGACGACGCCGGCCGCGGCCGACACCGGGTCCTCCTTGCGCGCCCGTCCCGCGCCGAGCCGCCAGGCCGCGTCACCGAGTGAGTAGTCGTCGAGCCGGGTGAGGACTCCGGTCGCCGGCGCGTTCACCACGTGCGTCTCGTCAGGCCGCGGAAGCGACGCGTCCTGATCGCCGCCCTGGGCCGCGATCATGCGCCGCCAGATGTCCATCGCGCGCCCGTCGGCCAGCGCATCGGCAGGGTCGACGTCGCCCCGCCCCGCCCCCGCCAGCATCTCCCGGGCCAGGGCGAGG
>JAOPYH010000306.1 GCA_025964715.1 Streptosporangiaceae bacterium
GGCAACTGGCCCGCTCGGGCAAGACCCACGCCCACTAGGGAGGGCGCCATATGTCCTCGGAGGCGTACTGCTTGTCGCGGGTGTCTGCCACGGTACGGCTCTACGCCCGCACAGTGTTTGACGCCACCCCGGGGAGCAGAGATGCGCAGGCTTCCTGCTATATATTGTCAGGTGGCCTGCCTACTTAATGGGTGCTCACCTTCCGGATCACCGGGCAGAGCCATGCCTGAGGCTCATGAGCGCCGACAACATGTCGCGTGCGCCTCGCACTGAATCGCAGCTCACGCGACCGAGCACACGACCCGAATACCGAACATCAAGGAACACACCACCATGACCACGAGCGTCACCCCGATCGCGCCTGAGCGCACCGCCCTGTCGGGCGCGATGTACGCGGCCCGGTTCTGCTGCGGCGTGGACGTGCTGATCGGCAGGGCGTCGTGGAACGCCTGGTCGATTTTCGTTCCAAGACCGATGAGAAGTTTTCCTACCTTGTTGAGGAATTTCTTCCCGGAACTCGTCTTGAAGATTGGCGACAGCGCCACCGATCCCGCCGGCGATCGCTCCGATGACGAAGTCCTCGATCGCGGTTGCCCAACTGAATCCTCCGTCCCAGCGAGTCTCCACGAAGTACGAGGCAGCGCTGGACGTCCCGATGACGATGCCACTGCATACCGGGAGGATCTCTGTGAGGACAGCGGCACAGAACGCCTCGCCGGCGACATCGATGAGGTATTCCGTCCCCTTGGTCGCCGCTTTGCACGCGGCTGACGCGATGGGGTGGCTGATGAACTTCGGGCACTGCCCGTCCAGGTCGGTGCAGTTGACCGGGTCACCGTTGCAGTAGTCATACCCGTTGGCGCTCGCGCCGGAGACCGGGTCGGTCTGCAGGAAGCGTCCCGTGGCCGGACTGTAGAGGCGCAGGCCCATGAGGGTCAGACCGGTCGGGGTGTCGCTGGCGCGTTGTGCGGAGCCGAGCCACCCGTAACGGCTCGGGTTGGTGATGTTGCCGTACTCGTCGTAGTTGTACGAGTCGGCCGCACCGGTGCTGACCGCGAGGGTGACGCCGATGTCACCGTGAAGGTCAGCGAGTTGGAGCGTGGTGTCGCCGGTCGCCGAGGTGGTGGCGGTGAGGCCGCCGCTGAGGTCACCAACAGTCGTAGGTCGCGCTGTCGGCCCGGGTGCCGGGTGGTGTCTCGTGGTACATCAGGAACGCCCAGTCGCCTGCCTGCGCGAAGCAGAAGGTCTCCCAGGCAATAACGCAGCCCCCTGGGGGGGGAGGGGCATACCGGCGAACATGGGCGGCGCGGATGCATGAGGCCGCTGGATGGCGGATGGTGCAGGATCTGATTCCATGGCAACCGTTCTCGCTTTCCACGCCCACCCTGACGACGAGGTACTCATGACAGGCGGCACACTCGCGCGTGCCGCTGCCGAGGGTCACCGGGTGGTGATCGTGGTCGCCACCGACGGCGTGATGGGCGCCGCATCGGAGAGCGAACCGGCGCGCATGGGCGAACTGCGTGCGAGCGCCGCCGTGCTCGGGGCGGCTCGTGTCGTGCACCTGGGATACGCGGACAGCGGGAACGGCGGGGTATTGCACCCGGACCCGCCAGACCGGACGCGCTTCGTGCGGGCCGATCCACAGGAGGCCGCCGAGCGACTGGCCGCGGTCCTCGGGAGGAGCACGCGGACGTACTTCTCAGCTACGACGCCAACGGCGGCTACGGCCACCGCGACCACGTCAGAGTCCACGAGGTCGGCAGGCGTGCCGCCACCCTGGCCGGGGTGGGGCAAGTACTCGAGGCGACGATTCCGCGTGACCTGGTCGACCGGCTGCTGAGGCTGGTGGACCGGCTGAGAATCCCTCTTCGCCACGACGCTGTGGCCCCCCGCACCGCGTACAGCCCGCGCTCGGCCATCACCCACCGGGTCGACGTCCGCAGGTTCGCCCGGCAAAAGCAGGCAGCACTCGCCGCTCACCGGTCCCAGGTGACCGGCACGGGGCGGCTGGCCCCGGTCATGCGAGCACTGGTCCGGCTCCCGGCTCCCGTCTTCGGACTGCTGCTCGGCAGGGAATGGTTCATCGACCCCACCAGGACCTCAACGTCCCAGGTGGCCACCGCCATCTTCCGCCCCCAGCGTGAGGGGTAGATGGCGGCCGTCGGGTCCGGCGTGCGGCCCTCTGAGTAACTTGGCTGTCAAGGACAGTGAGGATGCGTCGAAGCCAGCGGGAACGGGCGTCGCGGGCGTCCTGGCTGAGAGCTGCCCGTGGCGCGATGGTGTCGAGGAGATCCCGGACCGTCGGCCTGGGCCGGGCCGCAGCATCCCGCTCCTGCCGGGCCGCAAGGTTCTCCAGGGTGAACGGCTCCCTCGCCTCGTCTCCCAAAGCCGCCAGCGCCACACTCAGTTCGGGATCGAAAGGGGGCGCATTCCAAACCATCGAGACAGGGCCGGGCTCCGACGGCATGCCACCGACACTCATGACAGGTCATCCCGCCGGGCGAGGGAATGCCGGCCGGCATCCCGACCGGCGGCCACCCGCTGCCCGTTCTTCCTCTGCGGACGTGCATGCCTGCCCAACGTCGCTCCTTCGGTTGCGTTGATCCACCACGCCCCAAAGGGCGTGTGCATCCCTTGTGGCGAACATAGGACCATGTCCTCGGGAGCGAGCCATGGCCGTTTCAGCAACCAGGCATTGACACGACCTGGTCCGCGCCTGAACGCCCATGACGGATGTGATCGGTCGAGATAGTTGTCACCTGGTCGCGACAACTGTCACCGGCGCAATGGGGCCGTGATCGACATGGCTGAACCAGGGCGGGCCGCGGGAGGGCAGATTCAGCCCCGGTGAACATCGACACGGCGCCTGTGGCCAACCAGGTCACGCAGCCGGAAAGCGGTCCGGGCCGCACCCTGGCCACGGCCGGCGCGGTCGCCGCCC
>JAOPYH010000311.1 GCA_025964715.1 Streptosporangiaceae bacterium
CGCCTCGGACGGTGGCGAGGGCGGCTTCGATGCGGCGCTTGAGCAGCGGCAGCGGGTCGGTGTACGCGGGTGCTGCGGGCACCTCGTCACCTCCGAGCGGAAGGCCGTACGTGGCTGTGCAGATGCGGGAGAGGATCACGGCTGTGCTAGGCGCTGCTTGGCCTGTTCCTGCTCGGCGTGACGCTGCTCGGCGCAGTCGGGGCAGCCGGCCATCCAGATGTGGTGGTTCAGGCATCGGGGCTTACGAGGCTGCGGGATCTTCGGCACGAGCCGCCCCCTGAAGTTGTGCCCGAGGATTGGCGCCGGGCTCGCCACCGCATCACTCGCTCACCAGGAGTCCGGCCAAGCGGTGGGCCGTGGACATGCGAAAGCCCGCCCAGCTATGAACCAGTGGCTCCGGCCGGACGGGCTTTGGGGACAGGTCTAACACCTATCAAATCGAGACGGTCGCACACCGGTGACTCTCTGTCAAACGGCGCGCTCACGCCGTCCGCCTCTCCCCATCGTCCAGCACCACGGTGAGCAGGTCGCCCAGCCGGATCATCGTCGTCTCCGGCCGGTACGCAATCCGGTTACGCCGCAGGTAGCCACGGATCCGGTCCTCGGTGACCGTGATGCCGCCAACGTCGCCCATCATCTGCGCCGCCTCCCGCACCGTGAACAGCCTGTCCCTCGCCTGCTCCAACAGCCAGGACCGCCGCTCGGCGACAGCGTGAGTCACCCCGCACGTCTTGCATCGGACCTCGCCAGCACCGGGCCTTGCGTACAGATCCTCGGTGCACGTCACGCCCTCGAACTCGGCGTAGCACGGGCCGACGAAGATCCGATCCGCCGGCCGGTCGATGACGCGCCGTGCCTGGCGGATGGCGTCGGTGATCTCATCCACCATCTCGGTGACGGCGGGATGCTTGCGGATGGCGGTGATCTCCAGCAGCAGATGCCCGGCCGCAGCGGTGGTGGCGTCCACGCCGATCCCGGGACGCCACGTGTCGTCGGTGATGTCCCGGATCCACGTCGTCAGCGTGTTCTGCAGGTCGTCGTGGACCTGCATCGCCCCGGTGTGGATGGGCATGCGTTCCCGCGCCAGCCCACCCTTGCCGCCGCTGCCAATGCGGGCCTGCTTGGAGAGGGTGATGTCGAGCTCCCCGACGATGGCGTGGACGTCGGCCAGCTCGCGCTCGAGCTTCGTCGTTTCGGCATGGCAGAGGAGCCCTTCGGCTTGCTCGCAGCCGCACAGCGGGCACGTGGCGCTCACTGGCGCTTCTCCGGATCTGTGGTGTGAACGAGCCCGCACGGGCATTCCCAGTGCTCGATGATGCGAATGGGTTCCGGGATGCCGAACTGGCGCACCTCGGCAACGGTGTGCTGCCAGTAGTGTTCGCCGTAGACGCGGCACGGCATGGTGGCCTCGATGTGCTCGCGGACGTCGGTGGGCAGCCATTCGGCCACCTGCGCGTAGGTCGGGTCTGTCACTTCCCCGCCCCCTGAACCTTGGCCATCAGACGTTCCATCTCCTTCTCCACGAAGTCCGCTGCCTGCCAGTCGTACTGGTGCTCAACCTCGGCCAGGAAGTCGTCGGTGAGTTTCCGCATCGGCACCGTCGTCGCGGGCATTTCGATGGGCTGCGTGACGGGCTCCACCACCCGTGGCACCGGCACGGGCGCGGGCTCCTGCGTCCAGCCGAGCAGTCCGCTGGCTGGCCCGAGCTGCTGCCGCCACACGAGGACTTCGAGGGCGGCACACATCTCGTCAGCGCGGTCGAGGAGGTGGCTCTGGCGGACGTCGAGGCGGAAGGTCCAGCCGGTGAGGATGAGGCCGAAGACGTAGATGCTGATCTGGGCGATCACGGCCGGGGCTCGGTGGGCTGGGCGGGGGACGAGTCCGGGTGTGGGTCGAGGTAGTCGTCTACGGCTGACGGGTCTGGGCACGTCGGGTTACCGCAGGTGACGCGGCAGCCGGAGCCGAGAGCGAGGGCGCGTGTCCCACAGGCCGGGCATCGGCCCTCAACGCGAGCACAGCCCTTCATGTAGCCGGACCGGACGACCTCAACGAAGGCAGTCGGGGGCGAGGCGTACACCTCGCCCTTGTAGGCGATCACGTCCTTCCCGGGGTGGTAGATGCACTCCGGGCCGAGAACGACGATGTCCCCGGAGACGTGTGGGTACCGCTCTCGCGTGGCGTCGCCGTGCCAAGCGGCGATGGGCTGCACGATCACCCGGCCACCGACGTTCATTCCGATAGCCCCGCCAACGGTGACGAGCAGGGAGTTCTCGTAGTACGAGCCAGCCGGATTGCCGGTGTCCTCCCGGTACAACTCGCGGTCGGTGTTCTGGGCTGGCCCATTCATGGCTGCGTTGCCTCCGTCGTCGTTGTCGTCCCGGTGGTCACCGGTGCGGGTGTCGTGGGCAGGTCGGTCACGGTCGGAACGGCTGTGCTGCTCGCTGCCGCCGTGGTCGGTGGCGTGCTGGTGGTCGGCGCGGTCGTGGGCGCGGGTGTCGTCGGCGCGGGGATAGGCGCAGGAGTGGGCATTGCGGCCTGCATGGCAGTCCCTGACGGTCGCGGAGGTGGCGGGACGACTCGTTGGGTCGGGCCTTGCGTCACAGTGACGGAATCACGCTCGGACTGCACAGCCGTCGTAGGTGTCGCCGCCTCGTTGCTGACCGGCGGCACGTCCACGACCACGGACACCGTGCGCTGCGACGGCGTGGCGGCCACGTGGGCGGCGGGCTGCACGTCGGCGTGGACGGCGAGGATGCGGGCCATCGACGCGACCATCAGCGCGACGACGAGCCCGGCGGCGCAGTCGGCTGGCCACGTGGGCCAGCGCTGCGGTGTGGGCGGACGGCGGTGGGAGGCCACGGTCACGCCTCCCCGTCGAGGGCGCGGCGGATGCGGTCCACGTAGATGCGGGTCTCGCGGCCGTTCTCCCGCTGCAGGTCGTCGCAGGCGGCGGCGAGGTGCCGGTCACATGCCCACGAGGTGACGGCGTCACCCTCGCGGATCAGGACCCACGTGTACGCGGCCGAACAGGTGGCGTCCCGGCAGTGGTGGGCGTAGGTGCCACCGTCGGGCGCGGTCGGCAACGGCCGTTCCCTGTCGGCCAGCAGCTCGGCGACGGCTGGCAGGGCGAGGACGGCGTCACGGAAGGCGGCCACGTCGCTGTCGAGCATGGCGACGCCGCGCGCCCATGACGCTTCCTGGATGGCCTGGTGCACCCCGTGCTCAAGCGCCTCCCGCAGCTCGTCCGGCTCGCGGGTGTCGCCGCCATCGGGACGGGCGGTCACCGGGACACCGCGTCGGGGCAGTCCGGCGAGCCGGGGCCGACTTCGTCGACTAGGGGTCCGTGGCAGCGACAGCGCGCCTTACGCGGGCCGTGACCGGCCAGGTGCTCGCACCAGGTGATCTCGCATATGGGCGGCGTCGGGCAAATCCCGCAGTCGCAGGGGAGGCCCGCGATCATCCGCCGCCCGTGCTCGCTCGCTTCGCAGCAACAGGTCCAGGCGACAGCAGGGCAGGTGCAGTCCTTCGGGGGCCCGCAGATCACGTACGTGCCGCTCACCTCCCCACCCCCGTCCACGTCCACGTCGGCCGGATGACCCACCGCACCCCGGCGGGCAGTCGCAGCCGTCGTGCGAGACGGCGTGCGGCATGCAGGGTGGCGGTGTGGGGGTGGCCGCAGTCGTCGCGGCACCAGTCCTGGCCGCCGACCATGGCGACCGCGGCGAGCCGGTAGCCGGTTGGGCGGGTCACGGGGTGGCCTCGGGCGCCAGGGCGGCGGCACGGGCGGTCAGCGCCGCGTGGGTGGCCGTCCTGCCGATGTTCTGGCGCCAGATCTCCTCCGCCGCCGCCCGCAGCTCCTCCGCCGCGCGCCGCCTGCCCTGCTCCTCGGCGACTCGCGCGACCTCGCCAGCGACGTGGTCCCGCTGCTCCTGCAAGGACTGCCTGAGCCGCGCGATGGCCTCCCGCTCGGTCCAGACGCCGCGCACGTGGCCGCAGGTGCAGCCGTAGCGGAGCAGGTCGCCGTTGCCGTCCGGGACGCCCTCGTGGTCGACCAGTTCGATCACGTCGCGGTGGCGGGACAGCTCGGCGCCGACCGCCCCCCGCAGCTCCTCCCCGCCGGGCGGGACAGGGCCGGTCACCGGGACATCTCACGTGTGATTGCTTCCCGCATGACATCGAGCAGCGCGGCCAGGTACTCGCGGACAGCTGCCGCATGGGCGCCGTTGGTCTGGACGGTCATCGGACACCGTCCAGAGGCACGTAGCCCTTACTGTCGGGTGTCTCGTCGGCGTCCTGCCAGCGGTGCCCGGCCGGGCAGGTGTAGATGCCGCGCCCATCGATCAGCACGCGCCGGTCGTAGTGGCCCGTCTGACCACAGTCCGGGCACTCTGTGACATCGATCTCGCCCATCACCCCTCCTCGCTGCTGGTGGTGAGGCCGCGCAGACGGGCGGCGGCGTCGTGGACCCACCAGTTGCGTCCGGATCCGGGCGTTGCCCATTCGCGGTCCAGCTCCTTCGCCAGCCGGTCTCGTGCGGTCTCCCAGCGGGCGCGCTCGTCGGCACGGGCAGCGGCAATCGCGGCGGCAACGTCCGTGGGCGGGTGGCAGAAGTCGTCGCCGGGCAGGTGGTCCGGGCGGGCCATCGCGCAGCGACGGCAGACCATCAGGGCGCAGCACGGGTCATGGTCGGCGAGAAGCGACCCGTCGGTCAGTCCGCAGTCGCAGCCCTCGTCGGGGCCCAGCTCGGCGGCCTTGGCGCGGTCGGCGGCGGTCACCACGCACCTGCCCACAGGATCAGTCCCAGCAGGGCGACGATGATGGCGAGGCCGACCAGTTCCTGCGCGTTGCGGCTCACCGTCCGGCCTCCAGCGTCACCAGCACCGGGCGGACCGTGTCCGTCGGCAGCCGTCGTTCCTGCGACCAGGGCCCGCAGTCCGGACACACGTTCGGCCGGTAGCGGCCCGGCGTCTGCGCCTTCCACCAGCCGCAGCGCCAGCACCACCAGCCGGGGGCGCGGGCGGGCAGCCGCTCGGCGAACGTCTCGCTCACGGCCGCCGCACCTCCGCGCCCAGAGCAGCGGCGCGAGCCGCCGCACGGGTCTTGCGCTGCCGCACGCGGGCGCACTCTCGGCAGAACCGGATTGGGCGACTCCTGCGGAAGTAGACGCGGTCGTACAAGTGGCCAGCCGGGCAGTAATCTCCGCTCCTGGCGTATACGCCGTGGCGAACCCTGTCTTCCATGTTCTCCGCGTGGGTGCCCCAGCGAAGATTGCTCACGTGGTTGTTCCGGCAGTTGCCGTCGCTGTGGCACGCCTCCATACCATCGGGGCGAGGGCCAACGAAAGCTTCTAGGACGAGGCCGTGGACACGACGGGTCTGGCCGTGTCCGTCACGAGTCAGGCCCAGCTGGAAGCGTCCGCTGTCATCTAGGTGTTGCTTGAGGATCTTCCCGCGACACCGCATCGACGTGCCGTCTTGCCGGGTGATCGCACGGTCCAGGCTGCGAACGCGCCCTTGGTCGCTGACCTCGTAGTAGCCCTCGTAGCCGACGACGGGGCGCCACTCTTCGTCGATGGGTAGGCTCACGCCTAGCCCCCTTCCGCTCAGATCGGATAGGTGGGTCAGAGCCCTCGGCGGTGTTCCACCACCCCGGGGGCTCGCCTCATTATCGCAGGTCAGGGCGCGAATTGCACTCATTCAGGGCTCGCAGTTAGAGCAGCAGCCACGGTCGAGCGGAGCAGGTGCGCCGACCGCAGGTACGCGGCGGCTGAGGCGGCCTGAGCCTCGTCGTCGTCCTCGTTGTCGCGGTCGCGCGCTGTGCCGAAGCGGTCCAGCTCGTCCGCCAGCGCCAGCACCCCGCGCAGTGCGGCCACGAGCTGCGGCATCGCGTTGTGCGCGGCGACGATCGCGGCGGCGTCGGCGGACCGCTCCACCCAGGTCGCCACGATCTCGGCGTCATCGGCCCGCGACGCCACGACGCCGTTCCCGACGAGCTGCCGCCACGGCCCCTTCGTCGCCGCCGCGTGCGTCTCCTCCAGCCGGGTCAGCCACCCGGTCACATCCTCGGCGTTGGTTTCGATCGGGTCGTCAGGGTGCGACGGGTGGTCATTCGACATGGCTCGGCTCCCTGCTGAATCGCTCCGACAGAACTGCGAAAGCGCCGCCCCTGAGAGCGCCGGTGCACTCAGGGCAGAGGCGGATCACCTCGCCGCTAGGCACGTACGTTCCGGGCGCGGCGAACCCGACGCTCTTGGTGTTGGTGGCCATGCAGTTGGCGCACTCGGTTCCGCGCGGTTCGCGGTGGACTCGCTCGCTCATCGCTTCTCCTCGGTGGATCTGCGGGGCTAGCCCGGTCACATCCGTGCCCTTCGTGTCGGTCATCGGGGTCTCCTACGGTCGGGGGGGGGTGGGGATGGTGCGGTCGGTGCAGGCGAGGACGGCGGCCATGACGGCGGGCGGGACGGGGGTCATGCGGTCACCAGCTGTCCGTCGTCGCCGTAGAGCTCGTCCGGCATCCAGGGCCATTCGCGCATTTCCCCGTCCCTTCCTCGTCCGCCGTGGCGGATGAACCTCGGCCAGTGCTTGAGCTCCCGGTCGCGGCCGGGCTTCCAGTGCGCGAGCTCGAGCGGGGTCTTCGCCTCGAGGTCGGTGCCGTCGAAGGGGGCGAAGCCGATGCCGGACTCGACCCAGCGCATCCACATGGATGAGCCGAGGGGGCGGGTGGATCGACTGTTGAGGCCGTTGCCATGGCCGGCGTGGGCTTCGAGGACGACGGCGCAGTCGACGGCGACGCGGGCCCGGTCGATCGCGGAGATGATCTTCCGGATGGTGACGTCGGTGTTGGCGTCCTCGGTGAGCAGTCGGTAGACGGGCCCGATGATCAGCAGGTCCGGTTTGTGTGCGGTAACCCGCTCGAGCAGCCATTGGGCGTCTTCTTCGCGGCCGAGGTCGATGCCTTCGGGGCGGACCAGCGGGTAGAAGCCGCCGCGGGGGATGTCGCTGCCGTAGACGGTCTGGGCGATGGGCAGGATCCAGCGGAAGGCGCGGCGGGTCTGCCGGTCGCTGTTCTCGCAGTCGACGAGGACGACCCGTAGGGGTTCGATCTGTTGGCCGGTGAACGGGTGCAGTCCGGCGGCGGCGGCGATGGCGAGCTGGCGCAGGAACGTGGACTTCGCCCAGCCCTCGAACGCCGTGATCATGATCCGGTCGCCGCGTTCGATGAGGTTGGGGATCAGCCACTCGATCTCGTCGTCGCCTTGGGCGAGGTAGTCGTGGATGTCCAGGGCCAGGTCCGGCTTGGCGGCGACGTCGGGTTCATGGGTGGTCAGGAACTCGTCGAGTCCGTGGCCGGCGGCGAGGTGGTCGGCGGCGTCCTTGCCGGTGCGGGCTTCGACTATGCGGACCCGGCCGCCGCGGTTGCCGATGGAGACGGCGACGGATCGGGCATGCGCCTGGCCGGGCTTGTCCTTGTCGGCGACGACGATCACGTCGGCGTCGGTCAGGTGCTCGGCGTATTCGTCGCGCCACTTCCCGGCACCACCGGGGGAGCAGGTGGCGACGACGCCGGCCACCTCGAGGGCGTGGACGTCTTTCTCGCCTTCGGCGATCCAGATGGTCTGCCCGTCCTGCACGGCGGCGATGACGTGCGGGAGGCGGTAGAGGACGCGGCGGGTGTCGCCGAGTGACCATGCCCAGCCGGACTTCGCCGTGCGGTCGGGTCGCCGTTGCGGGAACTGCTTGTCGGCGGTGCGGCAGACGGCGAACAGGAGTGTGCCGTTCTCGTCCACGTAGTCGTAGACGGCGACGGCTGGCCCGCGGGGTGTCCACTCGCCGTCGTCCTGGCGTCGCTCTTCCCGTTCGGGGTCGAGCATCTGTGGGGTGGCTTGGATGGCGTCGAGGACGGTGTGTTGGTCGCAGCCGGCGTGGCAGTGGATGAGCAGCTTGCCGCCGTCGCCGACGGAGACGGACAGGCTGGGGGAGTGGTCGTCGTGGGCGGGGCAGCGGGCGATGTAGCCGTCACCGGATGGGCGGATGCCTTCGAGCCGGGACGCGACGTCGGCGGGGAGTGGGCGCCTCACAGGTTCCACGGGGCTTTCGACTCGTCCCACTTGACCGCGCCGGTGTAGCCGGTCGCTGGGCGCAGGGTGTGGACGGCTCCACGGACGCGCTTGGGGTCTTCCTTGCCGACCCAGTTGCGCCAGGCGAGGTTCCAGTTGGACTTGGCTGCCCTGGCGCCGGTGGTGCTGTGCCAGTGGTCGCGGAACCTGTCGGTCATCTCGTCGATCTGGGGGTCGTTGAACCCTCGTTCGCGTGCCCATGACCGGAGGTCGTCGGTGGGCTGAAAGTCGTCGGGGAGGCGGTGTCCGCGGTTACGCGGACCAACACCGTTAGGTGTTGTACTTCCCTTCCCTTCCCTTCCCTTCCCTTGCGATTCGGGGGGCGATATCGGGGGCGAGTCGGGGTGCGATCGGGGTGCGATCGGGGTGCGATCTGCACAGAGGTCACATTCGGGGTCCACCTCACCCCGGTCGACATGCCACCGCTTGTGGTTGCCGAGCCTCCCACCTGCGGAAACGATGCGGTCGCTGGCATTCCACCGCTCCCAGGAACGGATCACCCAGCCGTCACCGACACGCACCCAGAGACCAACTTCGATCAGCTTCTCGACAGCAGCCCTAACCGATCTCATCCCTACCGCGACAACTTCGAGGTCGAAGTCAGACACGAATCCCGAAGTTCGTGCACCCTTCGCGTAGGCCAGAGACCGGATGTAGAGCAGTTCGGCGTTCGTGCCGGCCTTCCGGATGGCCGTGTCACGGGCGTAGTTGACGTCCAGTGGGACGTAGTTGCCGGGGGTCTGGCGGGCCATCAGCGGGCACCGCTCTCGCCATGCTCGAACCGGGCTCCGGTGGCTGCGGCATACGCCCCAGACGTGTCGGTCTCCCACTCGTTGAACGACGGGTGCAGCCAGTTGCCCTCGCCCGTCCGCTCGGCGAACCACCAGGGCCGGCGATTCTTGTCGAAGTCGCCGAAGCCGTAGTCGCCGAGCAGCACCTCGCTTCCGCGGCCGTCCGGGTCGATGCCGAGCCATCCCCAGTCGCCGTGCATCTCAACGACCGGCTCGTAAGGGACGGGGTGAGGGCCGAGGACGAGCAGCTTGGGCCCACACTCAACCGTCTTCGGCATGGTCGGCAGGGCCAGCGCCGCCTGGCACATGAGGGACTTGTCCAGGTGCTCCTGGGCGCCCTTTACCTCGACCCAGGTACCGCACTCGAGGAGGAAGTCGGGTAGGTAGCGACGGCCACCGATGATGTAGCCCTCGGGCTCGTAGAGCCAGCCGATGCCGAGCTCGTCGAAGAAGACGGCCCAGCGAGCCTCGAGGCGCGAGCGGAACCGGCAGCCGCGGTACTTCGTGGGGATCGCGGCGGCGGATGGGTAGAGGGTTGGCGCGGGGATATTGCCACCGCGCGCGAGGTAGGGGAGACTCACGGGACGTGCCACTCCTCAGACAAGGGGTTGAGTGGTGCAGCGCCCGGGGCCTGTCCGCCTCGGGCGCACCCATTTTTCGGCATCTGTGCGTCGGTGAAAAGCGAAGCCACAAATGCGGACTCAAAGGGGTGATCGTTCCGCGCCCCGGTACTCACGACGCCACCCGCGATCGGTAGTCCAGCGGCACCAGCACCCGCACCTGACCCGAGGACACCAGCACCACGGCGTGTGTGCGATCCCGGGCACCGAGCGCGGCGAGCACGTCCTTGATGTGGGACTTGACGGTGTCCGGGGCGATGCCCAGTCGCCGCCCGATGGAGGCGTTACCGAAGCCGCGGCACAGCTCGCTGAGCACGTCGGCCCGCGCCGGGGTGAGCTGCACATCGGTAACGGCGCCGGTGTAGGTCGGTGGTTCCCAGAGTGCCCACTGCGGGGGTAGTGACCGCCCGGCGTGCTTGGCCCGCAACTGCCGCGTGTACGCGTTGCGCGCCTCCCTGCACGGGTGGCAGGGCTCCTCCTTGCGCCTTTTGTGCCTGGCGTAGCCGCCGATGGTGCCGCAGTCCGCCACGGGCCGCACAGGGCTTGGGGGCTTCGCGCCCTTCCGGGCTTTGACCGGCGGAGGCTGCTTGCCGGAGCGTTGCGGGGTGAAGTGGTCGGCGACCATGCGGGCCACGTGCTGCGGGGTCCAGGCGCTACGCCAGGCGCCGATCTCCACGACCCGCTGCACGTCCACCTTGGCGCGGAGGAGTTCGAGGATCTGGGAGTCCCGGACGGACATGCCGGGCTGGATGGCGGTCACGCGGCGGCCCTCGCCGTCTCGGCGGCGACGATCAGCCGGCCGACGAACTCGGAGACCTGCGGGACGACGGCGTTGCCGAGTGCTCGCAGTCGGTCCACCTGTCCGGGAAGCCCATCGCCCACTCCCACAGGCCAGCCTCGAGCCGCCCAGTAGCCACCTCGTCTTGGAACCGGACGAAGCTGGGCCACTTGCGCATGGAGGGCGCGAAGTGGTTCGCGGTCGCCGTTGGCGTGGGCCACCACGACGCATCGGGGTCGCCGGTGGGGAGCGCCAAACGAACCGGCGGGCAGCTCCAGTGCCGCGGTTCCGTAGCCGAGGCCGTGCAGGTCGGCCCGCACGGTCGGGGCCCAGGTGCGCCACCGCGGGGAGTTCTCCACCACGATCCAGTCGGGTCGGATGGCGACGACGACCTGCCGATATGCGACCCACAAGCCGGACTTGGCTCCGGCGAGACCGGCTCGAGGCCCGGCAGTGTTGGCTGATGAGATGTCCTGGCACGGGAAGCCGCCGCAGATGACGTCGACCGGCGGGCGCGGCTCGGACTGCCACCAGTCGACTGCTGTGCGGACGTCGTCATGTCGTGGTACCTCCGGCCAGTGTTTGGCCAGCACCCGCTGGCAGAAGGGGTCGATCTCGACTTGGCCGACGGTGGTCATGCCGGCGCGCTCCAGACCTAGCTCGAGGCCGCCGATGCCTGCGAACAGGGAGAGGACGTTCATAACGCCTGATCCGCTACTTCGATCGACTGCTCCTGTCGGACCATCCAATGGCCGCCGCTCGCCACCCATTGGGCCAGAGGCGGTTCAGCCGACCACTCGCGTAGCCAGAGCGTCGTCATCGCGCCGGAGCGCAGGTGCGTGACGTCCTCGAGTACGCCGGTGATGCAGTGGGTGCGCCCCTCGCGGACGAACCCGAGGACGGTCACCTGCGTCCCGAGGTGGCGCGCCGACAAGTCGCCCACCGTCAAACCGGTCGGGACGCTCACTGCGGCTCCCGAGACGACACCAGGCGGCTCGCGTGCCGGTACATGTCCTTGGCCTCGGCTGGGTGCTCGGCAGCCCACTGCTTCGCCGTGACGTCGCAGGGACGCAGCCACCAGCTACCCGGCGCGGGATGGCGGTCGAGGATCATCCACGTCCCCGGCGGCGTGGTGGTGTCGGCAGCGTCCTTCTTGACCTTGATGATCCGGCACACCGATCCGGCTCGCGGTCGCCAGGCGATGAGCGTCATGCGGCACCTCGCTCGGGACGTGGGGGCAG
>JAOPYH010000341.1 GCA_025964715.1 Streptosporangiaceae bacterium
GCTGGGGTGGGGATCGATGCCCTCCTGCAACTGCCCGGCGTCACCGGGGAGCGGAGGCAACCGCAGCCCCGAAAGCCGGAAGGACAGCACGGGGACGAACGCGCCGAGCGCGACCGCGATGCCCGCGACCACTCCCGCGGCGCCGGCCGGGGCCACACCACCGAGCAGCATCACGGCACCGCCGGCCGCGCTGAGCACGGCGAGCACTCCGATCGCCAGCAGCAGCGGCGCCGACGCGGCCACACCCGCGAGGGCGAGCGCGGCCCCGGCGGTCCCGGCGGCGCCGCCGGCGAGCAGCCGGGCACCGGTCAGTGCGTGTCCGGGCGTACCGGCCGGGATGAGCGCGCCGGCGTAGGCCAGGAACGGTACGGCCGCCGCGCCGAGCGCGCTGCCCGCGGCGGCGTCGCCCAGGGCGCGGGAGGCTGCTGTGGCACCGAGCAGCACGAGGATCGCGACGGCGGCCGCAGCCGCGGACCGTTCCAAGGCCGGACCGCCGGCCAGGAGGGTCAGAAAGCCCGCGCCCAGCGCCACCACTGACAGCCCGATCAGCAGGCGGTGGGTGTAGGCGGGCCGCCACAGATCGGCGCGGTCGCGCAGGCCGGTGGCCACGCCGTCCACGAGGTCGTCGAAGTGGACCGGCGGCAACTGCTCACGGCGCGGGCGCAGGTAGACCGTGTCGCCGTCGTGCAGGTCGAGCGCCGCGACGGTGGCGGCGTCGTCCAGGGGGTCCGCGCCGAGCCTCTGCAGGACCCAGCCGTCATGATCGATGCCGATCTCGTTCAGGTCCTCGCCGCTCCGGCCCGCGTAGGACACGAAGGTCGGCAGCAGCTCGGCCAGTGGGACGTCCGTCGGAACGGCGATCTCGAACTGGCGGTCGGGAGCCCGGACGGCCAGCCGGCAGAGGTCCGCGATGGCGGGATCGATCACGCGTACTCTCTTTCCGAACTCCGATGATCACTGTCGCGGATGAGATTAAACCAACCACCGCGACGGGTGTGACCATAGTCGCCCCGGCGGAACGTAAGGGACCGAACGGGAGGGATGTGACAGGATCGTCCAGCCAAGATCAGCCGCGGATCCCGTTCTTCGAAGAATCTCGAACGAGCCGTCCTGCGTGAGCTGTGGAAGGAAACACCCCGGTGACCCTCGTCCTTTTCCGCCGTCCCGCGCGTCGCCCAGGTCCTGAGATGCCCGACGGCGAGCTGAGCCTGCAGGAGCCGCCGACCCTGCCCGAGGCGCAGCACAACCTTTCCACAGTGTTCACCTTCCTGCCGATGGGCCTGGCGTCCACCGCGACGGTGCTCCTGTTCATCCGTCCCAGCGCGTCCGGGGCGGCGTCCACCTACCTCGCCGCGGGTCTCATGCTCGTGTCCACGATGGCGATGCTCGTCGGGCAGCTGGCCCGCGGCGCCGGCGACCGCAAACGCAAGCTCCGCGGAGATCGCCGGGACTACCTGCGCTATCTCACCCAGAACCGCAGGAAGATCCGCAAGGTCGTCATCGACCAGCGGGACGCGCAGGCGTGGCGCAATCCGGAGCCCACCATGCTGTGGTCCCTGGTGCGCACCTCCCGTCTGTGGGAGCGGCGCTCGAGCCACGACGACTTCGCCGAGGTGCGTCTCGCGGTCGGCGAGCAGCGACTCGGCATGCAGCTGGCACCAATGCAGACCAAGCCGGTGGAGGACCTCGAGCCGGTGTGCGCGCACGCGCTGCGCCGGTTCATCCGCGCCTACGGGACCGTCGCCGACCAGCCGATCGCCGTTCATCTGAGGGGTTATTCGCTCATCGCACTGCGCGGAGACGCCGACGCGTCCCGTGCGATGATCCGTTCACTTCTCGGACAGCTCGCCGTCTTTCACGCGCCCGAGGAACTGCGGATGGCCTTCTGCGTCTCCGACGGACGACGCGGGGAATGGGACTGGGTGAAATGGCTGCCGCACGCGCTGCACCCCACGGAGCGTGACGGCGCCGGCCGGCTCCGGCTCCTGACCGACGACGCGATGGACCTGGAGCGGCTGCTCGGCGACGAGTTCGCCGAGCGTCCGAGGTTCGACCCGCAGGCCGCGCCGTCGCACGCCGAGCCCTACACGGTCATCGTGATCGACGGCGGGACCGTTCCACCGGGATCGCGCCTGGCCGGCGGCGGTTACCGCAACGCCGTGGTCGTGGACATCGCCGAGACGCTCCCATCGCAGGTCGCTCCGTACGTCCTCGGGCTGGACGTCCGGGCGGACCGGTTGGAGTCGATCGGCGAGGACCGCAACGGCCGCGAGACGCTCACCTTCCTGGGCCGTCCGGACGGGCTCGATCTCGTCCGGGCGCGGGCGCTGGCACGGCTGCTCGCGCCCTACCGGATGAGCGTCGTCACCGAGGTCACCGAGCCGCTCACCCAGGACTTCGAGCTGACCAGCCTGCTCGGCATCACCGACCTGCACAGCCACGACGTGCGCGCCCTCTGGGGCGACCGGCCGGTGAGCGAGGCGCTGAGCGTGCCGATCGGCATGACCGCCGACGGCATGCCCATCGAGCTGGACATCAAGGAGTCGGCGCTCGGCGGCATGGGCCCGCACGGCATGCTGATCGGCGCGACCGGATCGGGCAAGAGCGAGCTGCTGCGCACGCTGGTGCTGACCCTGGCCCTCACGCACTCCTCCGAGGTGCTCAACTTCGTCCTCGTCGACTTCAAGGGCGGTGCGACCTTCCTCGGCCTGGACACCCTGCCGCACACCTCCGCCGTCATCACCAACCTCGCCGACGAGGTCGCGCTGGTGTCCCGGATGCAGGACGCGCTGCACGGCGAACTGATCCGCCGCCAGGAGCTGCTGCGCGCCGCCGGCAACTTCTCCTCCATCCACGAGTACGAGCGGGCCCGCCGGGCGGGCGCGCCGCTCGAGCCCTTCCCCGCTCTCTTCGTGGTCGTGGACGAGTTCAGTGAGCTGCTCGCCGCGCACCGCGAGTTCATCGACCTGTTCGTGATGATCGGACGGCTCGGCCGCAGCCTCGGGGTCCATCTGCTGCTCGCGTCCCAGCGGCTCGACGAAGGCCGTACGCAGGCGCTGGAGACGCACCTGTCCTACCGGATCGCGCTGCGGACCTTCTCGGCCATGGAGAGCCGCGGTGTCCTGGGCTCGCCCGACGCCTACCACCTGCCGCCGTCACCGGGCAGCGGATACCTGCGGAGCGACACCGCGACACTGACCCGGTTCAAGGCCGCCTACGTCTCGGGCGCCTACCGGTCGCGCCGCAGGACCACCGCCATGTCCACAGTGGCCGGTGAGGTCGTCCCCTACACGTCGGACTACGTCGTGCCGC
>JAOPYH010000372.1 GCA_025964715.1 Streptosporangiaceae bacterium
ACCTTTTCCACACTTCCGCCGTCGGTCTTCACGACCCCCAGGAACTGGTCGAGCGACGGGGTTACGGCGCGCTCCTCGACACTTGCGTCGAGGATCACCATGAGTTCGTAGCGACGCATGCTGTGTCCCTACCTCCTCTGGACTGATGCGGTCACGGTCTCTCCGTGACAGGAGGGCTCTTGAGTCTCACGCGGGCACGGACGGATTTGCGCCACTGCACGCGGGACCGACCCAGGTTACCAAGAGTTTGCAGGGTATGAGCTCGTGACCGGAGTCCTGCGCCGGTCGAGCTCGGTCATGATGTCGACCATCCTCGACCGCATGCGCGCGATCTGCGTGGTGAGCAGCGAGAGCTCCTCGACCAGCTCCGCGTCCCCGATCAGCTCGAGGTCGTGCGTCTCCACCTCGTCCACCTCCGTTCCGCCCCGTCCACCTGGCGCGCTGCCGCCCGATCGAAGCTGTGTTCGACATTACCGGCGGGTGCCGACAAACACGGGTTGACGAGACCGCCTGCCCAGGACGAATCTCGAAAGAGGCGCTATCGCCTGTCCCTTAGGGGGTGGCATCAATGCCACACGCGCTCCACCGGCCGCACCTCACGCTCCACCGTCGCCATGTCACGCTCCTGAACAACGACGGCCGGCGGCATCCGCTCGAGAACTCGCTGGCGGTCACGGCCTTCATCGTCGGGATGATGGCGCTCGTCCTGGGCGTGATCGTGCGGACCCATATGTTCGGCGCGATCGCTGGGTTGATCGGCTCTCCGATCGCGCTCTGCTCACAGATGGTCTCCGCCACGGTCGGCGAACGCTGGCTGAACATCGTCGGGCTCATCGGAGCTTTCGTCGGCCTTGGACTCTCCCTCGCGCACGGCGGCTTCCTGCCCTGACCAACAGATCGAGCCCTTAGGCTGACGGGCATGCGCATCGGTGCCCATGTCGACCAGATCGACCCGCTCGAGTCCGCCGCCGCCCGCAAGGCCGAGGTCGCCCAGTTCTTCCTCGGGGACCCACAGGGCTGGAAGAAGCCGGTCGTGCACGAGTCCATCGCGGCCCTGCGTGACGCCGACGTCGAGGTCTACGTCCACGCGCCGTACGTGATCAACGTGGCGACCTCGAACAACCGCATCCGCATCCCGAGCCGCAAGCTGCTCGCCCAGCACCTGGAGGCGGCCGCGTCCATCGGCGCCAAGGCGCTGATCGTGCACGGCGGGCACGTGCTCAAGGACGACGAGCCCCAGGTCGGCTACGACAACTGGCGCAAGGTGTTCGAGCGCCTCGAGTGCCCCATCCCCATCTACATCGAGAACACGGCCGGCGGCGGCAACGCCATGGCACGCAAGTTCGAGCGGATCGCGCGGCTGTGGGAGGCGCTCGACGGCCTCGCGGACCTCGACCGGCAGGTCGGGTTCTGCCTGGACACCTGCCACGCCCACGCGGCCGGCGAGGAGCTGATCGACGCCGTCGACCGGATCAAGGCCATCACCGGCCGCATCGACCTGGTGCACTGCAACGACAGCCGGGACGCCTTCGGCTCGGGGGCGGACCGGCACGCGAACCTCCGGGGCGGCACGATCGATCCGGAGCTCATCCTGACGGTCGTACGCTCGGCCGGCGCTCCGGTCGTCGTCGAGACTCCCGGCGACGGTCAGGCCGCGGACATCGCCTGGCTGCGCGACAACCTCTGAGGCCCGGCGGGCGCCGGGCCGCTCTGGGTCAGCCCGCGAGGAGCGGCACCCGCGCCGCGCCCTCACCCTCGCCGGGCAGCAGCACGACCATCGGCGTATCGCTGTCGTGCCACAGGTCGACGGCCTCCTCGAAGATCGCCAGGGCGGTGGCGAAGTCTTCGGGCTCCTCCTGCGCGAGCGCCTGCCAGCCGGCGTAGACCACCACGAAGCCGCCCTCGGTCTCGATCCAGGTGAGGTCGGTGAGGCAGTCGCCGAGGGCGTCCCAGTTGTGGCCGAACCAGTCCGGGAACTCAAAGCCGTGCGAGCAGAGGTCCAGCAACTCGTCCTTGTCCGTCACGCTCTGCCCGGCCAGCCAGAACAACCGGAACCCGGCCTCCCGGACCGCGGCCTCCACGTCGCTGCGCCGCGTGGCGCCCGGGATGGCCCAGCGGTAGACACCGGGTTTGGCCTGCCCGGCCAGCAGCGGCTCCAGGCCACCGAGCTGAGTCATGCTGCCCTTTCGAAGAAGGTCCTGTGGGTCGTCCGCAGTGTAGAACCGCTCACCATTGTCCCCGTAATCGCCCGGCCGGCTGTCAGCCGGCCCACGCGCCGGAGGTGTAGAGGATCACCTGTACGGCCATGAGGGGTGTGGACAGGGCCAGCAGGCCTATGTAGGCCCACGGCCGCCGTACGCCGAGTGCGCCGATCGCCAGCCACAGCGGCCACCACAGCAGTGTCGCCCGGCCGATCGACAGATAGAAGGCCGAGGTCGTGAGCGCGCCGAGCTGCAGTCCTACATAGGTGAACTCCGCCCAGCGCCGCGCGCTGAGCAGCCACAGCGCCAGCAGCAGCCCGATGACCGCCGCGACCAGCTCCACCCGGAACGCGTAGGTGAACTGGGTGTCGGCGTGGAAGGCCGCGTTCCATGTCGTCCGCCACGCCTGCCACGGCCAGACGGTGCTGCGGCCCCACCCCTTCTCCTGAGCGGTCTGCCATGCGGTGATGTCCCCGGTCCAGTGCCAGAGATAGGCCCAGTACGCCGCGGGCGACAGGAACGGCACCACGAGCCACGGGGCCTGCGGCCACCGGCGCCGGTCACTGGTCAGGAACTCCACGATCAGCGCCGCGGCGAGGAAGAAGCCGGTGATCCGCACGCCGGCGGCGCCGAAGCCGCACAGCGCGGCGGGCGCCCATCTCCCCTGACGGGCCAGCGACCAGGCCGGCAGCGCGAACGCCAGGAACAGCGCTTCCGAATAGCCCGCGAGCAGGAACAGCGCGAACGGGCAGAGCAGCAGCGCGAGGACGGCCCGTGGCCCGGTGCCGGCGGGGAACTCACGGTCGCCCAGCCGGGCAAGTGCCACCACGGCGACCGCGCCGGCGGCGAAGGACACCAGGAGCGCCGCGAGCCGCCAGTCCGGTACCACCACGTGAATTGCCCGCAGGACCAGGGGGAACCCGGGGAAGAACCCGGGCAGGCCCTTGTCGCGGACCTGCGCGGGGTTCCCGCCGTAGCCGTAGCGCGCGATGTCGATGAGGTGGTCGACGTCCCACTGCGCCCACCGGTCCAGAAACGAGTCCCGCAGATCTCCGCCGGCCATGGTGCGACCGGCGACGACCGTGATCAGGACCACGCCCAGGCGGGTGGCCAGCCAAACCCGCAGAGCCGTACGGTCACGGGTGGTCAGAGCGGTCACGGACGCCCGGCCGGCCGGGCCGGCCGAAGCGATGCGCCGCAAGCCGCACCGGGCCCCACCGGCTCGCGGACGCGGCGACGGAGAGCGCTGAGCGTGAGCCGGTCGGAGGCGCCGTCGAGGACGCCACCCGCCGGGTCGTCGGCGCCGTCACGCCGTACGACGTCGTGCTCCGGCCGCAGGATGTCCCGCACGATGAGCGCGGCGAGCAACAGCACGGTCAGGAACCGGGAGAACAGCCCGATGTAGTAGACCTGTGCGCTGATGCCCTCGGCCGGCACGTGCAGGTGCGCCAGCGACGACAGCGTGGTGCCGAGGTCGGCGCCGTCGACCTGCCGGGTGACCCCGAGCAGATACCACCAGATGCTGAGGAAGTAGACGATCTCCCCGGCCTGCCAGACGAGGTAGGCGGGCAGGCGCGGCCGGGCCAGCGCGAGGACGGGCAGGAGCCAAAGGACGTACTGAGGCGACCAGACCTTGTTAGTGAGCATGAAGGCCGCCAGCACGAGGAACAGCAGTTGGGGCAGCCGGGGCCGGCGCGGCGCGGCGAGCGCTAGGACCCCGATGGCCAGGCACAGAACGGCGAAGCCGCCCTGCCCCATGACGTTGAGCCGGCCGACGTCGCGCGCGGCCGGCAGGCCGTGATCCATCAGGAAGAAGAAGACGGAGCCCCAGTCGACGCCGCGTTCCTTACTGAAGCTGTAGAACCGCAGCCAGCCTTCGGGGGCCAGCAGCATGACCGGAAGGTCGACCACCAGCCATGCCCCGGCCGTGCCGGCCAGCAGCCTGACCAGCTCCCGGCGTCTGTCCGCGCGCAGGCACAGCAGCACGAACGGCCACAGCAGGACGACCGGATAGAACTTGGCGGCTATCGCCAGCCCCAGCAACGCACCGGCCAGCACAGGCCGGCGGCGGGTCCAGGCGGCGAGGGCCAGGGCGCACAGGGCCACCGCCAGCAGGTCCCAGTTGATGTAGGCGGCCAGGAGCAGGCCCGGTGAGAGCGCGACCATGAGGCCGGCCGTCATGCCGCCGCGGCCGCCCGCCGCATAGGCCGTCGCGAGTACGGCCAGCACGGCCAGCGCCCCGAGGATCAGGGCGGTCAGGTCGTAGAACGCCATGCCGCGGGCGGTGCCGCCCGGACCGACGACCGCCCTGACCACGACGTTGACGAGGTGCATGAACCAGCCGGTCAGCACCGGATACTCGACCGGCTCTTGGATCTTGTCGAAGTACGGGATCTTGCCGTCGGCCAGGCCGCGGTTGAAGTACAGCGGGTAGACGTCGGTGTAGCAGGCACGGGTCACGGTCTTGAGGAAGTCGAACCCCGCCGACCGGCATGGGAGCTTCTGGAGATAGCCGAGCACACAGACCAGCACGGTGCTCGCGGCCAGGACCGGCACGAGCCTGTTCAGCCGGCCGGCCGCTCCTCGGCTTCCACGCCCGAGGGGCCCGGCGCCACCGTTGCCGGTGGAGCCACCGGACCCCACATGAATGTCCGAGTCGGACGTGGACCGCGACATCACCGCAGGCTAGCCCTTGCGCCTCGCCGGAGTCTGCGACCGTGACTGCGGCGTGCCGTTGCCGCCCCCGGCGCCCGGGTCGCCCGCCGGGCAACTCGGATCGCCCGGGTGCTGCTGGCACCACCACTTGGGCGCCGGGTTCGACGGCGGGGTGTTGGGGTCACATCCCGGCGGAAGACCCCACTGGTTGCACGGCTGGCCGCCGCCGCCGATCGGGCCTCCCGGAGCCGTGGTCGGCGTCTGGGTCGACTGGCAGCCCGGCGTGGTGGTGTCGCCCGGCGCGCAGGCCGACGGGGTCGTGGGAACCGTCGGAGTCGGCGTCGCCTTGGGCGGCGGGGTGTCCCACAGCTGCCTGGTCCCCTCACTGAAGGTGGGGGGAGTGAAGTTCTTGACCTCCATGGTCTGCGTCGCGCGCAGCATGTAGGCCCGCCAGATCGAAGCGGGGATCTGACCACCGTAGACACCACCGCCGTAGCCCGGGATCGAGGTCATCGGCCGGTTCTTCTGACTGAACATCGTCACCGCGGTGGACATCTGCGGCACGTAGCCGACGAACCAGGCAGCGGCGCTCTTGTCGGTGGTGCCGGTCTTGCCGGCCACCGGCCGGTTCGGCAGGGCCGCACCCTTTCCGGTGCCGCCCGTGACGACGGACCGCATCGCCAGGGTGGCCTGTGCCGCCTGCTCCGGGGTCAGGATCCGGTCCTTCTTCTGGGTCCACGGCAGCTTGACCTCGGTGCCGTCCTTGCGTTCGATCTTGGTCACGACATGGGGGGTGACCGGAGTGCCGCCGTTGGCGAAGGCCGCGTATCCGGCGGCCTGATAGACGGCCGCGTAGTTCGCGATACCCAGTGAGATGCCGGACTCTCCGCGGTGTGCGTCGAGGGCGACTTTCGGGACACCGAAGGCCTCGGCGGTCTTGCGCACGTCGCTCAGTCCGAGCTCGAGGCCGAGCTTGACATAGGCGGTGTTCACCGACAGCTGCGTCGCCTGGACCAGATCGATGACTCCGAGCGGCGGGTCCCCCGAGTCGTTGTGCACGGCCTGGGCCTGGTCGGTGACCGGGACCGAGTTGCCCTGGTTGTCGAACTGCTGTGGTGAGTGCCCGTCGATCATGGACTTGACGTTGTAACCCTGCTTGAGGGCCGTCGCGAGGACGTACGGCTTGAACGACGACCCCACCTGGGGGGCCTCGTACAGCGCGGCGTCGCTCTGGTTGGTCCCGTTCCCACCGTAGAAGGCGGGGATCTCCCCGTTGAGGGGATTGACCGAGACCATGCCGATCCGCACGTCCCTCGGAAGCGTGCTGGGTCCGGCCTGCTTGACCGCCTGCTTGGCGTACGCCATCAGCCTCGGGTTCAGGCTGGTGTAGATCTTGTATCCCTGAGTGTTGATCATCTGGCCGGTGATGCCGACAGTGCGCAACTCCTTGAGGACACGCTCCCGGATGTAGCCGCTCTCCGGGGTCTCCTTGATGTAGTTCCAGTGCTTCTCGGTCTTGGGGAAGACCTGGGCCTGCCGGTCGGCGGGACTCAGCCAGCCCATCTTCACCATGCCGTCGAGCACGTAGGTCCAGCGGTCCTGGAGTGCCTTGCGGGCCGGGTCCGTGTTCGGGTCACCGGTCGTGTGGAAGTACTCCGGCCGCTGGATCATCGCCGCGATCAAGGCCGCTTCGGAGACCGACAGCTTGTCCACGTTCTTGTGGAAGAACGCCCGCGAGGCGGCTTGGACCCCGTTGGCCTGACGCCCGAAGTAGATCGTGTTCAGGTAGGTCTCGAGGATGAAGCTCTTCGGCTTCTCCTTGCCGAGCCGCAGCGAGATGAAGATCTCTTTGAACTTGCGGCTGAACGATCGCTGCTGGCTGAGCCCGGCGTAGTAGTTCCTGGCCAGCTGCTGCGTGATGGTGGAGCCACCCGTCACCTCGCCGCCGGTCGCCGAGGTGTAGACCGCCCGCGCGATACCCGTCGGCGAGATGCCGGGCTCGGTCTCGAAGTTTCGGTCCTCCGCGGCCAGCACCGCGTGCTGGACATACGGGGGGATGTTCGGCAGCTTGACGTTCTCGCGCGGCTCACCCAGCCGCAGCAGCGGGGTCTTCTTGGAGTCCCCCCAGAACACCGACGTGCCCTGGTCGTTGACGCCCTTCTGCTGGGCGTCCGGGACGGGAGTCCGAGCGTAGGTGACCCCGACGAGGACGCAGAAAGCCAGGAAGCCGAGGCCGCAGGTGGCGAGCACGATCTTCCAGGAGGGCAGGAAGCGCCGGACTCCTCGGGGGCGTTGGCGCGCCTCTGCGGGCTCGCCATCACCGCGCCGACGGCGGCCACCGCCACCGCCGGGACCCTCCGGTCCACGTCCGCGGCCCCCGCCCGAGCCCCCACCGGAACCCCTGCCGCGGCCGCCCGGACCGCCGCCGCGCGGCCCACCGTGGCGGTCCGACCTACGGCCACCTGGTCCATCCGCCATACGTCTTCCCGGAGCTCCGGGCATGGGTGAAGCGGCACCTGGCGGGCTCGGCCGGCCGACTCTCGGCGGCATCGGCCGTTGCTCCGGCCGGCCCGGGTTATCGGGTCCGGTCTCGGGTCCGTATTGGCTTGGGTAACTCACGCGACCTCGTTCAGCTGGGGTACGTCGATGGTGCGTCGTACGACAGTACTGTGCAGACGAGTGAGCGGGGACCGCCCTGCAGCGTCTCGTCTAGGACCGGCCTCGTGGCTCTTCACCGCTGGCGGGCTGATCTCCATTACCGAGTACGTACGACACCGTCAAGTGGTTCCAAGCGCAACCTTGACACACTTCGACCACATAGACGCGGAACTCACCATATTGGCGTGCCATGTCCGCCGGCTCGCCGGTGCTTCGGGCGAGCGGAAGATCACAAAACCTCTGCTCAGACCCCTGGGGCCCCGTGTCCACAGGGATTTGCGGGGCACCGGGCAGGTGCTCCGGGACGGCCTCGGGGTTGCGGAGACGGCGCAGCGTACGTATCTTTGCGATGTATCGGGCCGATACATTGACTCGATACATCTCCACGATAGATCGGGGCGGGACATGAGCAGCAGGAAAGGCGCGGCCGTTCTCGAACTCGCCGTGCTCGGCCTGCTGCACGAGTCTCCGATGCACGGATACGAGCTGCGCAAACGGCTCAACACCTTGCTCGGCATGTTCCGCGCCTTCTCCTACGGCTCCCTCTATCCGTGCCTCAAGCAGGCGCTCGGCAAGGGGCTGATCGTCGAGGATCGGCCGGAGGAACCGGCGAACGTGCCCCTGGCGCTGCAGAGCCGCAGGTCCAAGATCGTCTACAAGCTGACGGCCGAGGGCAAAGAGCGGCTGGAGTACCTGCTGACCGAGGCCGGTCCCGCGGCCTGGGAGGACGAGAGCTTCGGCGTCCACTTCGCCTTCTTCTCGCACACCCGCGCCGAGGTGCGGCTGCGCATCCTCGAAGGACGGCGCAGCCGCCTCGAGGAGCGGCTGGACAGCGTACGGGCCGCGCTCGCGCGGACGCGGGAGCGAGTGGACAGCTACACCCTCGAGCTGCAGAACCACGGGCTCGAGTCCGTCGAGCGCGAGGTCCGGTGGCTCAACGAGGTCATCGGCCGCGAACGCGCTCAGGCGGCAACAGACAACACACAGGACAAAAGCAAGGAAGGTCCGCGCTGATCGCGGACCGTTTCCCCCGCTACAGAGAAGGAGCAACCGGATGGGTTCGGTGCGCGTAGCCATCGTCGGAGTCGGCAACTGCGCCGCTTCGCTCGTCCAGTGCGTCGAGTACTACAAGGACGCGGATCCGGCGACGCGAGTGCCCGGTCTGATGCACGTCCAGTTCGGTGAGTACCACGTCGGCGACGTCGAGTTCGTCGCCGCGTTTGACGTCGACGCGAAGAAGGTGGGCCAGGACCTGGCGCACGCCATTTCCGCGAGCGAGAACAACACCATCAAGTTCTGTGACGTGCCGCCGACCGGTGTCACCGTCCAGCGCGGCCACACCTTCGACGGTCTCGGGGAGTACTACCGCGAGATCATCCAGGAGTCGGACGCACAGCCGGTGGACATCGTGCGGGCACTGAAGGACGCCCAGGTGGACGTCCTGGTGTCGTACCTGCCGGTGGGCTCCGAAGACGCCGACCGCTTCTACGCTCAGTGCGCCATCGACGCCAACGTGGCGTTCGTGAACGCACTGCCGGTGTTCATCGCCAGCGACCCGGTGTGGGCGGAGAAGTTCACCAAGGCCGGCGTGCCGATCGTCGGTGACGACATCAAGTCGCAGGTCGGCGCGACCATCACGCACCGCGTCATGGCCAAGCTCTTCGAGGACCGCGGGGTCGAGCTGCTGCGCACCTACCAGCTCAACTTCGGCGGCAACATGGACTTCATGAACATGCTGGAGCGCAAGCGGCTCCTGTCCAAGAAGATCTCCAAGACGCAGTCCGTCACCTCGCAGATCCCGCACGAGATGGCCAAGGCCGACGTCCACATCGGCCCGTCCGACCACGTCCCGTGGCTCGACGACCGCAAGTGGGCCTACGTCCGGCTCGAGGGCCGCTCCTTCGGTGACACCCCGCTCAACCTGGAGTACAAGCTCGAGGTCTGGGACTCCCCCAACTCGGCAGGTGTCATCATCGACGCCGTCCGCGCCGCGAAGATCGCCAAGGACCGCGGCATCGGGGGCCCGATCCTGTCGGCGAGCTCCTACTTCATGAAGTCGCCGCCGGAGCAGTACAACGACGACCAGGCTCGCGACGCCGTGGAGGCCTTCATCCGCGGTGACATCGAGCGCTGACCGCTACGCCCCGGTGGTGCCGGATTCGCTGCCACCGGGGCGTTCTCGCCGCCGAACGTAAGCTCATCATGTGAATACGGGCGACCTGGGGTCGGTGCTGCGGCGCCGGGACTTCCGTCGGCTGTACGGCGCCCGGCTCACGTCCCAGTTGTCCGACGGTGTCTTCCAGCTGGCCCTCGCCGGCTATGTCTTCTTCTCGCCGGAGCAGCAGACCACCGCCGCCAAGGCGGCCGCCGCCTTCGCCGTGCTGCTGCTGCCCTACTCGGTGGTCGGGCCGTTCGCCGGGGTCTTCATCGACCGCTGGCCCCGCCGGCAGATCCTCGTCTGGGCACCTGTCGTACGCGCGCTGCTGGTCGGCGCGGTGGCCGCACTCGTCGCCGCCGACCGGGACGGCCCGCCGTTCTACCTCGCCGCGCTCCTCGTGCTCGGCGTCAACCGGTTCTTCCTCGCCGCCCTGTCCGCGGCATTGCCCCATGTCGTCGACCGGCGCCGGCTGGTCATGGCCAACTCGCTTTCGGTCACCTCGGGGACCATCATCGCGTTCGTGGGTGCGGGCGTGGGCTTCGCGCTGCGCCGGGTGCTCGGCGGAGGCCAGTCCGGCACGGCGCTCATCCTGCTGTGTACGGCCGGAATCTATCTGGTGGCCGGTCTCGTCGCCACGACGCTCGGCCGCGACCAGCTCGGGCCCGAGCCCCGGCACGCGCCGGCGCCGCAGACCCGGGAGGCCCTCGGAAACGTGCTGCGCGGCCTCACGGACGGCGCCCGCCACATCTGGGAGCGACGAGCGACCGCCCTGGCGTTGGCGGCCATCTCACTCCACCGGTTCCTCTACGGCACCATGTTGATCATGGCGGCGCTGCTGTTCCGCAACCACTTCACCAGCAACGCGACAGCGGGGCTCGACCACTTCGCGGTATTCCTGGCCACGTCGGGGGCCGGGTTCCTGGCCGGGGCGGTCATCACCCCGCCGGCCGTACGGTTGCTCGGCAAGAACGGCTGGATCATCTCCCTGCTGGCCTGCGCCGCGGTGATGGTCCTGGCGCTGGCGACGCCGTTCCGGGAGAATCCGTTCGTCGCGTGCGGCTTCGCCCTCGGAGTGGTCTCACAGGGCATCAAGCTGAGCGTCGACGTGATCCTGCAGGAGACGGTGGACGACGGCTACCGCGGCCGGGTCTTCGCGGTCTACGACATGTTGTTCAACGCGACCTTCGTGGCCGCGGCCGCGGTCGCCGCCCTGTCGGTGCCGCCCTCCGGCAGGTCCTACGCCGTCCTGGCCGTGGTCATCGCCCTCTACGCTCTCGCCGCCGTGGCCTACTGGCTCGCCGCCCGTCAGGTCGCCCGGACGGCCGCGAGCATGGCGGCGGTGATCTGAGCGATCTCCTCGGCCGAGCAGATGTAGGGCGGCATCGTGTAGATGAGGTCGCGGAAGGGCCGCAGCCAGACCCCGTGATCCATGACGACCTTCTGTACGGCCGGCACGTCCACCGGCTCGGTGGTCTCGATCACTCCGATCGCGCCGAGCACCCGTACATCCTTCACGCCTGGCAGGTCCCGGGCCGGGACCAGCCCTTCGTACAGTCCCCGGGACATCGCCCTGACGTCATCGCGCCACCGGCCCTCCAGCAGCAACTCGATGGAGGCGGCGGCGACCGACGCGGCGAGCGGGTTGGCCATGAAGGTGGGGCCGTGCATGAGCACCCCGGCGCCCGCCGAGATGCCGTGCGCGACCCGGTCGGTGCAGAGCGTGGCCGCCATCGTCAGGTAGCCGCCGGTCAGCGCCTTGCCGACGCACATGATGTCCGGCACGACCCCCGCCCGCTCGCAGGCCCACCACTGTCCGGTCCGGCCGAAGCCGGTGGCGATCTCGTCGGTGATGAGGAGCAGATCGTGTTCGTCGGCGAGCGCCCGTAGCTCGCCGACGTGATCGGGGTGGTGGAACCGCATCCCCCCGGCGCCCTGCACCACCGGCTCGATGATGATCGCGGCCAGTTCGTGCGCGTGTGCGGCCACGAGCTCGCGGAGCCGCGCTCGATAGGCCTCGTCCGCCCCGTCCGGATCTCCGCCCCGCCACGGCGGCGGCGGCGGCGCGAACACGTGCCTGGGCAGCACATCGGCGAACAGGTGGTGCATCCCGTTGACCGGGTCGCACACGGCCATGTCACCGAAGGTGTCACCGTGGTAGCCGCCGCGGAGGGTGAACAGCCGGTTTCGTTCGGGACGTCCCTGGGCCCGGCAGTACTGCAGCGCCATCTTGATCGCCACCTCGACCGCCACCGAGCCGGAGTCGGCGAAGAAGACCTTGGTGAGCGGCGCCGGCGTCACCAGCAGGAGCAGCTCGGCCTGCCGGACGGCCGGGGGATGGGTGAGCCCGCCGAACATCACGTGCGCCATCCGGCCGAGCTGGTCGGTCAGCGCGGCGTTGAGCACCGGATGGTTGTAGCCGTGGATCGCCGCCCACCACGACGACATTCCGTCGATGAGCCGTTGTCCGTCGGCCAGGGTCAGCCGTACGCCGGCCGCGGCGACCACCGGGTGCGCCGGGGCGATGGGCGGCATCGAGGCGTAGGGATGCCAGAGGTGCTCGCGATCGACGGCGAGCAGCCGCTCGCGCTCCTCAGCCTCCATGCACACTCCCTCGAGGAGGCCGGCCAACGCGTCAGGAGGGCTCTATGCCCTGCTCTCGGGCCCAGCGCAGCAGCTCCGCCGTGGCCGCCTCCTTGCTCATGGGACCGTGGTCGAGACGCAGATCGAGCAGGAACTTGTAGGCCTTGCCGACGCTTGGCCCAGGCTTGATGCCCAGAATGGCCTGGATCTCGTTGCCGTCCAGTTCGGGGCGGATCTTGCCGAGCTCCTCCTCGGCCGCGAGCCGGGCGATCCGCCGCTCCAGATCGTCGTAGGTGTGCGCGAGGTCGGCCGCCTTGCGCCTGTTCCGGGTGGTGCAGTCGGCCCGGGTCAGCTTGTGCAGCCGCGCCAGCAGAGGTCCGGCATCACGGACATAACGGCGTACGGCCGCGTCGGTCCACTCGCCGGTGCCGTAGCCGTGGAAGCGCAGGTGCAGCTCGACCAGGCGGGACACGTCGGAGATGATCTCCTTGGGGTAGCGGAGCGCGGTCAGCCGGGCCTTGGTCAGCTGCGCGCCCACCACCTCGTGATGGTGGAACGTGACCCGGCCACCCGACTCGAAGGACCGGGTCTTGGGCTTGCCGATGTCGTGCAGCAGCGCGGCCAGCCGCAGTACCAGGTCGGGGCCGTGCTCCTCCTGGGCGATCGCCTGTTCGAGCACGATGAGCGAGTGGTCGTAGACGTCCTTGTGCCGGTGATGCTCATCGATCTCGAGTCGGAGCTTCGGCAGCTCGGGCAGGACGCGAGCCGCGAGCCCGGTGTCGACCAGCAGCGCGAGGCCCTGCCGCGGCTCGGCCCCGCAGAGCAGCTTGGACAGCTCGCCCCGGACCCGTTCGGCCGAGACGATGTCGATCCGGCCGGCCATGTCCTTCATCGCGGACACCACGGCCGGGTCGACCGTGAACCCTATTTGTGCGGAGAACCGGGCCGCCCGCAGCATCCGCAGCGGGTCGTCGCTGAAGGAGTCCTCTGGCCGTCCCGGCGTGCGGAGCACCTTGGCGCGCAGATCCGCGAGGCCGCCGAAGGGGTCGACGAACTCGTGGCCGGGGAGCCGTGCCGCCATGGCGTTGACGGCGAAGTCCCTGCGGGCGAGATCGTCATGCAGCGACGTGCCGTACAAGACTTCCGGTTTCCGGGACTTCGGGTCGTACGATTCGCTGCGATACGTCGTAATCTCGAGTTGATAGTTGCCTTTGCGAAGACCGACAGTCCCGAACTCGATCCCGATGGTCCAGACCGCGTCAGCCCAGCCGTCCACGAGCTCCAAGATCCGCTCTGGAGGGGCATCTGTCGTCAGATCGATGTCATTGCCCGGCCTGCGCAGGAGAGCATCGCGCACCGGCCCGCCCACGAGCGCGAGCTCATGGCCGGCCGCCGCGAACCGATGGCCGAGCTCGTCCGCGATGGGGGCAACGCTACGCAGCAGCTCGGCGATCGCCTTTCGCTGCTCAGGGGTCAGGTCGTCGTTCGGCACGGCCATCGAGCGTAGGTCCTTGCTGGGTCGCTGACAAAAGGATTCCGCACAGGTCGGAGACCACGGGAGGCAGATCATGAAGGACGCCCTCGCCATCCACCGCGTGCTCCTGGAGCGTGAGACGCTGCACGAGATCGTACGGCTTCCGAGCGCCATCACCAACGCCGAGGACCTGCCCGGAGCCGGTCTGCCCGCCAAAAACTGTCTGGCCACCCGGGTCTACGCTTTCACGGGAGCCGAGACCCGTACCTCGGGATATCTCGCCGCCGTGATCGTCTCGGTGGGAAGCGTGATCGGCACCGAACCCGTGCGCTTGGCCCTCGGCGCGCGAGCCGTGCGCCCCGCCACCGCGGACCTCGTGAACACGGTCACGGACTTCGCCGCCAATTTAGTGTGCCCGCTCCTGCTGCCCGAATCCGTGACCGTCCTGATCGACCGGCGGATCGTGCACCGGTTGAGCGGAGATGATGTGATCTATACCCCGACCGGGGAGAACTGCACCGCACTGGGCATCAGGGCGGCTGACTTCTATGCGGCGAGCGGAGCCCGGCCCGTGGACCTGCGGCCGGTGATGACCACCGGGGAGCCGGTTACACAGCGCTACCACAGGCCGCGCAGGGCCACCTGGTGATCCAGTAACGTCAGATGCCCAGGCGGCGCGGCACTACCATCGACCGCGTGACGCCGCGGACCACCATCGCCATCGACCTGCTGGCGGGCAAGGCGTGAGAATGCGAGTCGTTCAGGGGGCAAGCCGCGCCGGCGCGGTCGTGCTGGCGGTGCTGCTCTGCGCCCTTCCGGTAGGCCCGGCCGGCGGCGCGGTCCCGCAGACGCCCTCCTCGGCTGCTCGGGCGTTGCCCGGCCAGCCCACTCCGCCGCAGTCCGCGCGGGAGCGCACGTCCCGGCCGGCCAGGGCCAAGACACCGGTGGCCGTCATCCTCGACTCGGTCGGGCCCAAGACCGTACGCCCCAGCTCGCGGGTCACCGTGACCGGTTACCTCCAGAACCAGTCGGGCCAGCCGATCACCGGGGCCCTGGTCCGGCTGCGCTGGCGGACCCGGCCGGTCAACGGACGCACGGAGCTGACCCAGTTCGCCGGCAACACGCCACCCGCGCTCATCTCGGCGGGGGCTTCGAAACCCGTGCCCGGGGCGGTGGCGCCCGGCGGGCAGGCGAGCTGGCGGCTCGACACCACGGCGCGCCAGCTCGGGATGAAGGACTTCGGCGTCTATGCGATCGGGGTCGAGGCCCTGAGCGCGCTCGGCCAGCCCCTCGGCAGCCAGACGACCTTCCTGACCTTCATGCCGAGTGCCAAGGCCGCTCAGCCCAAACCGACCAAGGTCGCCTGGGTCTGGCCGATGATCGACCGGCCACGGCGCGCGTCCGACACCACCTTCGTCGACGACCAGCTGGAGAGCGACCTCGGTCCTACGGGGCGTCTGGGCTCCCTCGCCCGTGTGGGAGAGCAGGGGGTGAAGAACAGCCGCACCCCGATCACCTGGGCGATCGACCCCGCCCTCCTGGACGACGTGCGCGAGATGACCAAGGGATACACGGTCAAGAACGCCAAACAGCCGAAGGGAGCCAGGAGACCGAAGAGCAAGGTCGCGGAGACCTGGCTGAACCAGTTGCGGCTGCCCAACGACCCGTACTTCACCACTCCGTACGCCGATCCGGACGCGGTCGCACTGGTCCGCCAGCGGCTGGCGCGCCATCTCAAGGTCGCCTACGGCAACATGGCGGTGGCCAAGGACATCATGGGCCGTCCGCAGGCCTCCGCGATCGGGTGGCCGGTCAACGGTGTGGCCGGCCAGCAGACGCTCGACGCCATGGCCGGCTACGGGACCAAGACCTTCCTGATGAGCAGCGAGGTGCTGATCAGCCCGGATCCCCAGGGCTACACGGCCGGCGCGACCACGACGTTGCAGACGGCGCGCGACACCAAGCCCACTCTCGTCTACGACTCCACGATCAGCGATGTCATCAGCGGCGACACCAGGTCTCCGGGGACCGAGGTCCTCGCGGAGCAGCGGTTCCTGGCCGAGACCGCGATGATCACGGCCGAGATGCCGAACCGGCCCCGGACCCTTGTGATCACGCCACAGCGGCGCTGGAACCCCAAGCCGGAGTTCGCCGAGAACCTGCTGAACTGGACCGCCAAGGCGCCGTGGCTCAAGGACGTCCCGCTGAGCTCCCTGGAGAAGGCCGCGCCGGAGCGCCGGACCTTCACGGGCTATCCGGTCGGCTACGAGCGCTACGAACTCGGTGACACCTATCTGAAGAACGTGGAGCAGATCGCGGTCCGGGCGACCCGGTTCGCGAGCATCTTCGACCGGCAGGCGGGGCAGCTGCCCGCCAACGCCTACGAGCGGGCCGTGCTCCGCATGGAGTCGACCTACTGGCGCGGCCGGGACCGCAGGGCCCGAAGCTTCAGGCAGTCGGTCAGCGCGGCCGTGGACGCGGCGATCGATCAGGTGCACCTCGTCCCCGCGAAGCGCATCGGCCTCGCCGGCAACAACGGCTTCATCCCGGTGACCGTCGCCAACGACCTCGAGGACCTCACCGCCAACGTGGTGCTGCGGGTAACCCCACAGAATCCGGGGCGCCTGGAGATCGGCGGCGGCGCCAAGTCGGGAGCCGGGCGGGAGTGGCGGCTGCGGATCAGGCCGGGACTCAAGGAGACGGTGAACATCCCGGTCGAGGTGAACGCCAACGGATATACGATCCTCGCCCTGGAGCTGCTCGCACCGGAGCAAAAGCGGAAGTTCGGCGAGGACCGCTCCATTACTGTTCATACGACAGGTTACGGACGGATGGCTCTCCTGATCACTGGGGGCGCTCTTGCCGTACTCTTCATCGGCGTCGGGATGCGCGTGCTCCGGGCGAGGCGGCGCAACGTAGCGGAGGAGTCCGATGGTGCGGAGGTCGGGGGGCATCCCGGAGGCTGAGCCGTCCGTGGGGACTGGCGGGACGCCGCGGCCCGGGGCCAACGGACCCGCCCAGCCGGCCGAGCAGGACGAGCAGGCGCCCAGCCTGGTCCGCTCAGGCATGATCATGGCCCTCGGGACGATCGCGTCCCGGGTGACCGGGTTCCTCCGTACGGCTGTGATCGTCGCCGCTCTCGGCACGGGTCTGCTGGCGAACGCCTACAACACCGCCAACACGATCCCGAACCTGGTCTATGACTTCCTGATGGGCGGCATCCTGACCAGCGTCATCGTGCCGCTGATCGTGCGAGCCCGCGAACGGGACGCGAGGTACGGCGCACAGTTCGAACAGCGCCTGTTCACCTTGGCCGTGTTCTTCCTCGGTGGCCTGACGGTCATCGCGACCCTGCTGGCGCCGATCCTGATCAACCTGCTGGGCAGCGGGTTCAAGGGCCAGCAGCGCGAGCTGGCGATCCTGTTCGCCTGGTTCTTCATGCCGCAGATCTTCTTCTACGGCATCGGGGCCTTCGCCGGGGCGATCCTCAACACCCGGCACCGGTTCGGCGCGCCGATGTGGGCGCCCGTGCTCAACAACGTCGTGGTGATCGCCGTCGGTCTGGCGTTCGTCCTGATCAGCACCGGCAAGGTCGACCCGGCGAACATCACCGACACCGAGTTCAACCTCCTGGCCCTCGGCACCACGGGAGGCATCGTGCTGCAGACGGTCGCGCTCTGGCCGTCACTGCGGCGGGCCGGGTTCCGCTGGCGGCCGCGCTTCGACTTCCAGCGCGGTGAGCTCGGCGAGGCCGGCCGGATGGCCGGGTGGACCCTGATGTACGTCGTGGCGACCGAGATCGGGTTCATGGTCACCACGAACCTCCTCAACAGCGCAGGGGTCCGGGGCCAGGAGGAGGGCATCGGGGAAGGCTTCGGGTTCACGCCGTACTTCAACGCCTACCAGCTCTTCCAGCTGCCGTACGCCATCGTGGCCGTCTCGGTGATCACGGCGCTACTGCCCCGGATGAGCGAGCACGCGTCGGCCGGCAACCGGCAGCTGGTCCGCGAGGACTTCTCCTCGGGCCTGCGGCTGTCCGCCGTCATCATGATCCCGGCGGCGGCGCTGATGTTCGTGCTCGGGCCGGAGATATCGACGGTGCTGTTCGCGCACGGCAACACGACGCATGCCGACGCGCTAGTGATCGCCGATGTCCTGCAGATGATGGCGATCGCCCTGGTGCCGTTCTCGACCTACCAGCTCATGCTGCGGGTCTTCTACGCCTTCCGCGACACCCGCACGCCCGCCTTCATCAGCCTCGCGACGGTCGGGACCAACATCGCCGCGGCCGTCGCGGTCTACCAGCTGCTGCCGACCCGCCGGGTCGCGGTGGGCATCGCGGCGGGGTTGGCCCTGGCGAACGTCGTCGGCGCCGTCGTCTGCTGGGTGGTCCTGCGGTGGCGGCTGGGCGGCATGGACGGGCGTCGCATCATCGGCGGGCATCTGAAGCTGCTCGTCGCCGTATGGCCGCTCATCGGCTTCGCGTTCGCGGTCCACAAGATCGCGGAGGCCTGGATCGGTGCGGCCACGACCATCTCGGCGCTGGGTGTGCTGGTCATCGGCAGCGCCGGTGGCGGCATCCTGTACGTGGTCTTCGCACGGCTGCTCAGAGTCGGCGAGGTACAGACACTTCTCGGTACACTGGCGAGCCGTCTCGGCCGGGGACGCGCCTGACTCCGTGGCTCAAGGATCCGAGCGCGAAATGAGCCGAGTCCCACCGATGCCGGTGCGGACGACACCCGGCGCGGGGGAGAAGCCGTCCTACGTGACGAGGCAAGCCATTAACATGTTGGAGACCATGGCTCGCCGGGCAAAACCCGCGGGAAGGCAAAGAGGAGGGTCGGAGGCGCGAGCTGCCACGCCACTGACAATGGGACGCGACCACCTGCGCAGGATGACGCCTTGAGCACGTCGACCATCGAACCTGGGACCCGCCTGGCCGGCCGCTACCGGCTCGAGAGCCGAGTGAGCGAAGTCGGCGGCTCCACACTGTGGAAGGCCATCGACGAGATCCTGGCCCGCGCCGTGGCCGTACGGACCTTCGCCCCGGACTTTCCGCACGTCAAAGAGGTCGTGACCGCGGCCCGGGCCGCCAGCCGGCTCACCGACCCGCGCCTGACGCAGGTCTTCGACGCCGACGACAGCGACGAACTGGCCTATGTCGTCAGCGAGTGGGTGAGCGGCGAGACGCTGCACGGCATGGTCGCGGCCCGCGGGCCGCTCGAGCCGGGCCGGGCCGCGACCCTGCTCTACGAGGCCGCGCAGGCCATCGCCGCCGGCCACGCCGCCGGCCTCGCGCACCTGTGGCTCAGCCCCGACGACCTGCTGTGGACCACCGGTGGCACGGTCAAGGTGCTCGGACTCGGCGTCGAGGCAGCGCTCTTCGGGGTGACCGCCGAGAACCCGGCCCTGATGGACGCACAGGGACTCGGCCGTATGCTTTACACGGCCCTCACCGCGCACTCGGCTCAAGCCCCCGAGGGCCGCGCCGACAACGGCGCGCTGCCCGCGGCGCCGCTGGCCGACGGGCGGCTCTCCACCCCCCGGCAGCTGCGGGCCGGCGTCCCCGAGGCGCTCGACGCCATCGTCTGCCGCACGCTCGGTATCGGGCCTGGGATCACGGCCGACCCGATCTCGACACCGGCCGCTCTCGCCGAGGCACTGGCCGGCGTGCATCGCACCCCGCTGCCGCTCTTCGCCGGGCTGGGCGCGCACCGGCCGGCCACCGTGACCCGTACGACCCCCAGCACGATCCCGGCCACCGCGCCACAGGCGCCGCGCCCCGCCCCGCCACGTACGGCACCGCGGCCGGCGGCCCGGCAGCACGTCTCCCCGACGCCGCCCCCGCCGAACGCCCGCACCCCGACCACGCGGACACCCCACTCGGCCGGCTCCGCCGCACGCCAGCCGGTCAACCGGCCCCTCATCGCGGTGGCGGCCGCGCTGGCGACGATCGTCGTGGGCATCGGCGGGTGGCAGATCACCCACATGGGGGCCAGCGGTAAGCCGGTGAAGTCCTCGCCGCCGGCCTCCGCGTCCACGGCCCCCGCCACGTCGGTCAAGCTGCCGTTGACCGAGGCCTTCGGCGTCGACCCCGTGGGCGACGACGGAGGTAAGGCGCCGGGCAAGGCCAGGCTCGCCATCGATGGCAAGGCCGACACGGCCTGGCGCAGTTCCTTCTACACTTCTCCGGACTTCGGCAAGCTCAAAAAGGGCGTCGGCCTGATGGTCGATCTGGGCAGCGCGAAAACGATCACCGAGGTCACCACGGACATGCCCATCAGCCAGGGTGCGTCCGTCGAAATCCGGGCTGGTGATTCCAAGAGCCTGGACAGCCTCAAGCAGGTCGCTTCAGCCGACAACGTGGGCGGCGGCAAAACCTCGTTCAGGCTCGCGAAGCCGAGCACCGTGCGCTACGTGCTGATCTGGTTCACCAAACTGTCGGCCGGCTCCGACGGCCAGCTCCGGGCCGAGGTCTCCGAGGTCACGGTGCAGGGCCGGCGATAGCCCCCTGGGCCGGTGTGCGCGGCTGAAGTGGCCCGCGCGCCTCCCCCTCCCCAGGAGCCCGGGCAAAGGCTGGGTTCGAGTCGGTACGGCCGCTATGCTGTCCTTTCTATGGATCTACCGCCTGGCACTCCCCTGCCTTCGGGCTGCCGGACAGATCTCGACCTCGCCGTCTTCGGGAAACCACCCTTGCTCCTCACTGCGCGCAGGCCGCACGGGCTCACGTCCTTCGGGTGCCCCGATCTCGACCTTCTCTGGCCGGCGGAGTAGCCGCCGTGGCCTTCGCGAGCGGCCGGCAGGCCGAGGTGGTGCCGGACAAGGAGCTGCTCTCCCGGCACGCGCAGGGTGATCCGCACGCGTTCGCGGAGATCGTGCACCGGCATCGGGACCGGATGTGGGCCGTGGCGCTGCGGACGCTCGGCGACCCGGAGGAGGCCGCCGACGCCCTCCAGGACGCCTTCCTCTCCGCCTTCCGGGCGGCAGGCCGGTTTCGCGGCGACGCCGCCGTCACGACCTGGCTGCACCGCATCGTCGTCAACGCCTGCCTGGACCGGGTGCGGCGTAAGACCCTGCGGCCGGCCGTGTCCATGGGGGACGACGCGATCCTGGACTCCCTCGCGCCGAAGAGCGCCGACCCGACCTCCTCGCACGAGGTCTCCCTGGACGTCAGCGCCGCACTCCAGCAGTTGCCCTTCGAACAACGGGCGGCCCTGATCCTGGTCGACATGATGGGATACTCCGTCGACGACGCCGCCCGGGTCCTGGAGGTCCCGCCTGGCACGATCAAGAGCCGCTGCGCCCGGGGCCGGGCCAGGCTCGCACCACTTCTTGTCCATCTCAGGAACCGACAGGGTGCCACGAACGTCGAACCTGCGGAGGAAGGAGGTGGCAATCCGTGAACTCTGCTCACCTTGAATACGAGACCCTGGCCGACCTGGCGGAGGGCCTGCTCGACGACGCACTGGCCGCCTCCGCCGCCGAGCATCTCGCGGACTGCGGGCTGTGCCGCGAACGCTCCGCTGAGCTCACCGAGGTCTCTCGGCTGCTGGCCGAGAGTCCCGTTCCGCCCATGCCGGAGGCGCTGGCCGCTCGCATCGACGCCGCCGTCGCGGCTGAGTCGATGGCGACCGCGACCGTGGCGAGCATGCGGGCCCGCCGCGACCGGCGCGGGCTGCGGATCCTCTCGGCCGCCGCCGCGGCGATCGTCGTGGTGGGCGGCGGAGCCATGGTGACCCGAGCGGTGACCGACTCGGCCTCGACGTCTGCGTCGAACCCCCCGCACGGGGCGCCCGTACCGTTTCAGGACCACAGGAAGACCTCAGCCGACAGCAGCCGGGCCACGCCGCGGATGGCACCCAACTCGGCTCCGCAGGTCCGTGCCGCCGGCTATCCCGTCGCCGCCACGGGCACCGACTATCGCGAGAGCACGCTCGGCGCTCAGATCACCGCCACACTCGGCCGAGCCGGCGGTACGACCGGCGATGCCGCGCAGCCGCTGGCCGGCTGCGTCGACCGGATCGCGGCCGGACGCCGCCCACTCCTGGTCGACAACGCGCGCTTCGAGCACACGCCTGCGACGGTCATCGCCTTCGCGGGGGCCGATGCCCGGCGGCTGGACGTCTCGATCGTGGGATCCGGCTGTTCCGCCGACGATCCCGGCCTGATCAAACACCTCCAGACCACTCGCTGAGCCGCCGCCCGGGTCGCCGGCCGGGAATCTCCGCGCCATAGGATCGGTTGTCGCCACTGGCGGCAAGGATGTGAAATCCCGTCGCGATCCAGAGAGAGGCGCACGAGTGAACGACGTTCGCAATGTGATCATTATCGGCTCGGGGCCGGCCGGCTACACGGCCGCCATCTACGCCGCCCGGGGCGATCTGAAGCCGCTCCTGATCGAGGGCGCCGTGACCGCGGGCGGGGCCCTGATGAACACGACCGACGTCGAGAACTTCCCCGGCTTCCCCGATGGCATCCTCGGTCCGGACCTGATGGACAACCTCCGCAAGCAGGCGGAGCGGTTCGGCACGGACTTCATCACCGACGACGTGACCGAGGTCGACCTCACCGCGTCGCCGAAGATCGTCAAGGTGGACGGCGAGATCTACCGGGCCAAGTCGGTGATCATTGCGACCGGCTCGAAGTACCGCGAACTCGGTCTGCCCAAGGAGCAGAAGCTGTCCGGCCGCGGCGTCTCGTGGTGCGCGACGTGCGACGGCTTCTTCTTCCGAGACCAGGACATCGCGGTGATCGGCGGCGGTGACTCGGCGATGGAAGAGGCGATCTTCCTCACCCGGTTCGCGCGTTCGGTGACCGTGGTGCACCGCCGCGACTCGCTCCGCGCGAGCAAGATCATGCAGGACCGCGCGTTCGCGAACGAGAAGATCAAGTTCGCCTGGAACAGCGGGGTCGTGGACATCCTCGGGGACGACCGCCTCACTGGCATCCGACTGCGCGACATCCAGACCGGTGAGGAGCGCACGCTGGAGATCACCGGGCTGTTCATCGCGATCGGGCACGAGCCCCGCAGCGAGCTGTTCACCGGCGTCCTCGACACCGATGACGAGGGCTACCTTCTCGTCGAGTCGCCGACCACCAAGACCAAGATCTCGGGTGTGTTCGCGTGCGGCGACGTGGTGGACCACACCTACCGTCAGGCCATCACCGCCTCCGGCAGCGGATGCGCCGCGGCGATCGACGCCGAGCGCTGGCTCCAGGACCAGGAGCTCGCGGAGCTCACCCCCCAGCAGGTTTGACGGCGACGGAACCGAACAGTCGCCGCAGAGTGAAGGAGACCCCATCGCCATGAAATCCGTGACCGACGCCGACTTCGAGGTCGAAGTTCTCAAAAATGACAAGCCGGTCCTGGTGGACTTCTGGGCTGAATGGTGCGCGCCGTGCCGGATGGTCGCCCCAGTCCTCGAGGAGATCGCCAAGGAGCACGGGGACAAGCTGGAGATCGTCAAGCTCAACATCGACGAGAACCCGCAGGTTCCGGGCAAGTACGGCATCATGCAGATCCCGACCTTGAACGTCTACTCCGGCGGCGAGGTCGTGAAGCAGATCATGGGCGCCAAGCCCAAGGCCGCGATGCTCCGCGAGCTGGCCGAGTTCATCTGATCGAGCTCAGCCGCAACACCGATACGGCTCCGCACCGAGAGGTGCGGAGCCGTATGCGTTCAGCGAGGCCTGAGCATCGCTCAGGCGGGCCGGAGGGCGCCCTCCGGTGTCATCGAACCGAGGAGGCGTTCCAGCGCCACCTCGACGTCCTCACGCCACGACAGGACCGACTTCAACTCGAGCCGCAATCGCGGAAAGCGGTGGTGGGGCCGGATCGTCTTGAAGCCCACTGAGAGCAGATAGTCGGCCGGGACCACGCAGCCGCCGGACTCGCCCTTCACATCGCCGAAGGCCTCGATGGCCTTGACTCCGCGCCGGGTGAGGTCCTTGGCCACGCCCTGCACGAGCATGCGGCCGAGCCCCCCACCGGCGAACTCCGGGACCACATGCGCCGTCATCAGCAGCACGGCGTCCGCGCTGACCGGACTGGTCGGGAAGGCCACCGACCGCGGCACGTAGAGCGGCGGTGCGAAGAGCACATAGCCCGCGGGCACGCCGTCCACATAGACGATCTTCCCGCAGCTCCCCCACTCCAGGAGGGTGGAGGAGATCCATGCCTCTTTTTCGAGCGCGGGGTCGCCGGCCTCGGCGGCCCGCTGCCCATTGACGGGGTCGAGCTCCCAGAACACGCAGCGACGGCAACGGCGCGGGAGATCATCGAGATTGTCCAGCGTGACACTGGCGAGACGACGCGACACCGGCAGGCACCCTTCTGGTACGGATCGCCTTCATGGAAATTCCCGATAGCCGGTCGGGCCCAAGGGCATCGTATCGGAGAGAGGCTGCCCCGCAACGGACGGTGGCCATCCTCGCGCGTCACCATGTCTTGGCAGTTGTTTCACGTGGAACACGGCCGCTCACGGCGCTCCATCTCCAGCCCACGCGGCGTCACACCCCCTGGAAATGCGGTCAGAAGGGGGCGAACGCACGAGCGCCCGGTGACCGACAAGGGTCTCCGGGCGCTCTGGGCGACGCTAGGTGATCAGCTTTCGTCGGCGCTGACGAAGGCCGCGGCATCCGGTGCCATGACCTTGATGATCCGCTCTAGGTCTTCGATTGAGGCGAACTCGACAACGATTTTGCCTTTGCGTTTGCCCCGGTCGACCGACACCTTTGTCTCGTAGCGATCCGAGAGGCGATCCGCGAGCTCTCGGAGCACCGGCTCAGCCGGCCTGCGGCTTCCCACCCTGCGGGGAGCGGCCGCCTGTGGCTCGGCCTCCCGGGTGGCGATGATCTCCTCGACCGCGCGTACCGACAGCCCCTCGGCCACGACCCGGAGGGCGAGGTGCTCTTGAGCCTCGACGCTGTCGAGCGAAAGCAGCGCCCGGGCGTGGCCGGCGCTGAGCACCCCGGCCGCGACGCGGCGTTGTACGGCGGGAGGCAGGTTGAGCAGGCGGAGCGTGTTGGAGATATGCGGGCGCGAACGCCCGATCCGCGAAGCCAGCTGCTCGTGGGTGGCGCCGAAGTCGTCCAGCAGCTGCTGATAGGCGGCCGCCTCCTCCAGCGCGTTGAGCTGCTGGCGGTGCAGGTTCTCAATGAGCGCGTCGCGGAGCATGTCGTTGTCGCCGGTTTCCCGGATGATCGCGGGGATGCTCTCCAGCGCGGCGAGTTGAGAGGCCCGCCAGCGCCGCTCACCCATGATCAGCTCATAGCGCTCCGGGCCCACCTCACGCACCACGACCGGCTGCAGCAGGCCGACGATGCCGATCGAGGCGGCCAGCTCGTCGAGAGCCTCCTCATCGAACTGCCGGCGCGGCTGTTTGGGGTTCGGAGAGATCGACTTCACCGGGAGCTCGGCGAACCTCGCTCCGTCGACCTGCGCCAGTGCCGCGGACTCGCCGGGGTCCTGCGTGGGCTCACTCCCGGGCACCGGCCCGGTGGGGATGAGTGCGCCCAGACCCTTGCCCAGCCCTCGTCGCTGCTGACTCACTGCTTCTCCCTGTTCATTTCCTCGTTGAGCTCAGCCGCCCTATCCCACCGGGTCAAGGCTTCTTCTCCACAATCTGATGCGCCATTTCCGCGGCCGCCTGGTTGTAGGCGAGCGCGCCGCTGGATCCCGGGTCGTAGGTCATCACAGACTGGCCATAGCTCGGCGCCTCCGAAACCCGGACGCTGCGGGGGATCACCGTGTTGAGCACCACGCTGCCGAAGTGCTCGCGCACGTCCTCTGCCACCTGGGCGGCGAGCCGGGTCCGGGCGTCGTACATCGTCAGCAGGATCGTGGACACGTTCAGGTGCGGGTTCAGGTGGGCCTTCACCAGATCGACCGTGCGCAGCAGCTGTCCCAGGCCCTCGAGCGCGTAGTACTCGCACTGGATCGGGATCAGCAGCTCGTCCGCGCCCACCAGGGCGTTGACGGTCAGCAGGCCGAGTGAGGGTGGGCAGTCGATCAGGACGTAGTCGAATCGGCTCGTGTCATAGGCGTCCAGCGCCCGCCGCAGCCTGGACTCACGGGCCACCTTGGACACCAGCTCGATCTCGGCACCGGCGAGGTTCAGCGTGGCCGGGGCGCAGTAGAGGTTCGGCAGCTCCGGCGCCGCGACCACGATCTCGCTCAGTGGGGCGTCCTCGATGAGGACCTCATAGACCGATGGCACCTCGGCGTGGTGCTCCACCGCGAAGGCGGTGGACGCGTTGCCCTGGGGGTCCAGGTCGATCACGAGCACCTGGGCCCCGTGCATCGCGAGTGACGCCGCCAGGTTCACGGAGCTGGTGGTCTTTCCCACGCCGCCCTTCTGGTTGGCGATCGTGATGACCCGGCAGTGCGCCGGGCGCGGCCACTCGCCGTCTCCGCGCTTGGACATCGCCTTGAGCGCGGCGGCCGCGATGCTGGTGGGTGCCCCGGGCATCGATGTTTCCCGTGAAACAGTGGCGTTCTTGAGCGCCTCGCGCACGAGCTCCGACTCTCCCTGGTTGGGTCCCCGGCGTGAGGAGGGCGTCCGAGCGCCGCGGGCGTTCGTCGGCACATATCCGGTCTCGGCGGTGCCGGATGAAGTGTTCCCCCACGACGCGTGCCCGGAGGGCAACCCGTCGCCGGGCGGCGGGCCGGCCGGCGACGGGTCGGCTGTCGTCCGCCCGGTCTTGTCCGGCTTCACCGCGGTGTCGGCACGGCTCGCCGCCCTGCGCGGCTCGTCCACCGGTCCTGCGTCACCGGAGGTGGCGGCGGCCGGCGTCGGCGCCGGCGTCGGGGCCGGGGGCCGTGCGTCTCCGAGGGGCAGGCCCGGTGTGCCCTCAGGCGTCGATGTCACCTCGGCGACGGGCCGCGGGACCGCCGGGTCGCCAGGCTCTGGGTCGTCCGTAGGACCCACCGGCCAGCCGAGACCGGCCACATCCTCGTTCGCGGGGTCGCCGGCGCGGTCGGGCCAGCCCAATCCAGGTGCCGTGTTCATTTCAAACCTTTCCGCCGGTTGGACCGCTGGGACGCGGCGGCCCGTCGGGGGGCCTGTTCGGCGACCACACGCACGATCGTTGTCGGAGGATCGACCATACCGTGGCCGACCTGAACCAGCTCTGCCGTACGGACTCCGAAACGCTCCAGAACGGGTCCGGCTTCCTTTAGTTCCGTCCCCGCACGTTCACCCTTGAGCGCGAGCAGTTCTCCGCCGGGACGCAGCAGCGGCAGAGCCCATCTGGCGAGCCGCTCGAGCGGGGCGACCGCCCGGGCGGTGACCACATCGACCTCGTAGTCCTTGGCCACCTCTTCCGCTCGCCCACGGCGGACGTCGACGTTGTCCAGGCCGAGCATGGTGACGCACTCGTCCAGGAACGTCGTCCGTCGCAGGAGGGGCTCGAGCAGAGTGATCGACAGATCCGGCCGTACTATCGCCAGCACCAGGCCGGGCAGTCCCGCACCCGAACCGATGTCGACGACGTTCGCCCGATCTGGGATCACCTCGGCCGCGACCGCGCAGTTGATCAGATGCCGGTCCCACAGCCGATCGACTTCCCGGGGACCGATGAGTCCGCGCTCTACGCCGGCCTGGGCCAGAAACTCCGCATATCGCTCAGCAGCGGGCAACGCGTCACCAAAAACCGCGTGTGCCTCCGGCGGAGCCGGTAGTGAAACTCCCACTGAAGGAATGGTCCCATAGACCGGGTCGGCCGCGCACCGGGCAATGCCCTGAGCGCATGTTTTCCGTTAACCGGGTAAAGATTCATGCGGGCGCGATATCCCCCCGCGAGGGCGAGACCGCGGCCCGCCCCACGACAGTACGTCCTGCCCTGGAAGGAGGGACCTGCAAAATGGGTCTCGGAGTAAGTCTCGCCTTCATCTCGATCGGCGCGATCCTGGCATTCGCCACCCGGTTCACGCTGACCGGCATCGACATCCGGATGATCGGATGGATTCTGCTGCTGGTCGGCTTGATCAACATGGCCTTCACGCTGATGTACACACGTCCGCGCCGCCGCGCGCGACTCGCCCAGGTGGCCGAGGTCGCCGAGGATCCCGTCTACGTGGTGAACAGCGACGAGCCGGTCGTACAGGTTCATTCCGACGAGGCCGCGCACGTCCATGCCGAGGACGCGACCCCGCACATTCATCCTGGGGGGACGACCCCGCACGTCCACACCGAAGAGCCGGTCGAACAGGTCCAGCCGCACGGCCGGCCGGCGCAGCCCGTACCTCCGCGGGAACAGTCCGAGCCGACGGCGCGGCACATTCCGCACGCGACCCGGCGCGACCTCAGCTCCTAAAGCAAAACGGCTGCGGCCCCGCATTGCGGGGCCGCAGCCGTCAGGAGGAAAAGCAAGGGGTCAGGAAGGGAAGACCACCACGTACCGGTCCGGCTCCTCGCCCTCGGACTCACTGCGCAGGCCGGCGGCGGCGATCGCGTCATGCACGATCTTGCGCTCGAACGGGGTCATCGGTGCCAGCGGCTTGGGCTCGCCGGTGCGGCTGACCTCGGCCGCCACGTCCTCACCCAGCTCGGTCAGCTCGACCCGGCGATGCTCCCGATAGCCGCCGACGTCGAGCATCAGCCGCGTGCGGCTGCCGGTCCTGCGGTGCACCGCGAGCCGGGTCAGCTCCTGCAGGGCCTCGAGGACCTCACCGCGCTTGCCCACCAGCTCGTCCAGGGACGCGCCGACGACCGCGACCATCGCACGCTCACCCTCGACGTCCATATCGATGTCGCCGTCGAAATCACCGATGTCGAGCAGGCCCTCGATGTAATCGGCGGCGATCTCGCCTTCCTGCTCGAGATCCTGCACTTCGACCTCGGTATCGGCTTGGCTCACGCGTCCTCCTCGCCTAGCTGGTTGAAATCTAGCGCTTGGGGGATCCACTGCGCTTGCTGCGCGGCTTCTTCACCGGCTGCTGGCGGATCACCTTGGCCTTGGCCTCCGGCTCGGGAACCCCTGCGGGCTCCGGCTCCTTCTTCAGCTTTGCCATGAGCCCACCGGCCGGCACTGCAGCGGTCTTGGCCGCTTTGGCACCGGTGCCGGGCTTCGCGGCGGCCGCGGCCTGGCCGTTGCCGGCTTGCGCGACCGGGTAGCGCTTGTGGATGTAGTGCGTCTGCGCCAGCGTCCAGGAGTTGGAGGTCACCCAGTACATCAACACGCCGAGGGGGAACCCGAGACCGAACAGACCGAAGATGGGGGCCATGTAGACCATCATCTTCTGGGCCGAGGCCATGGGGTTGGCGTCGTCGACCGCCGGCTGGCGGTTCATGCTGGCCTTCACGCTGAAGTACGTCGTCGTCGAGCTGATCAGCACGGCGACACCGCACACGATGATGCCGCCGACCCTTCCAGCATGCCAGGCGTCGAGGAACTTGGTCGAGATCGAGGCGCCGAAGATCGGGGCGTGCTGGGCACTGTGGACGAGCGCCGCGGAGATGCCGTGGCTGCCGTTGCCCTCCTTGGCCGTCGCGATGCCGTTCAGCACCCGGAAGAGGCCGATGAAGATCGGCATCTGTACGACCAGCGGCAGGCAGCCGGACAGCGGGTTGGCCCCCGCCTCCTGGTAGAGCTTCATCACCTCCTGGTTCATCCGCTGCTTGTCGTTCTTGTACTTCTTGCGCAGCGCCTGAACCTGGGGGTTGAGATCCTGCATCTTGCGCGAGGCGTGGATCTGCTTCACGAAGAGCGGGAAGATCAGCAGTCGCATCAGGATCGTGAGGAGGAGGATGGATCCACCCCACGCCCAGCCACTGTCGGGGTCGAAGACAAAGCTGAGGCCGGTGTGAATCTGGACGATCACCCAGGCCACGGCCCGGTACAGCGGATCAAGAGTCACCGGTCAGCTCCTTGTGCTCGGTGAGAGGGTGCCGCTCTCCACGCGGCTGAGGATCTTCGTACGGTGCCATAGCGCCTTTCGGCGATGGCACCGGGTCGTACCCACCAGGATTGAACGGATGGCAGCGGCCGATCCGCCGCACCGTGAGCCAGGTGCCTCGTGCGGCGCCGTGCACCCTGAGAGCCTCCAGGGAATAGCCACTGCACGTGGGATAGAACCGGCACTGCTGCCCGAGCAACGGGCTCAGAAAGCGCCGGTAGAACTTGACGAACAGCATGAGAGCCCGCGCCGCAGGCGAGGGCTTCCTCGCTGTCATGTCCGCCCCTTGTCAGTCCGGACCCCGCTGTCCCGGCCGGGGGGCTGCCCGCGCAGCAAGCGCTGGAGTGCCGAATCAAGATCCGCGGCCAGGACGTCATAGCGTGCGGTCGCCGCCTTGGGGTTGGCCCGCACCACAAGCAGGCTACCTCGGGGGAGCCGGCCGACGTGGTCGGCGACCAGGTGGCGCAGGCGCCTGCGCACCTTGTTGCGCACCACCGCGTTACCGACGACACGACCGACGACGAAACCGGCGAGCGGCTCGGCATCGATCTCATCTCGGCGTAGTAGGTGGGCGACCAGGTTGGGCCGTCCGGCACGGCGGCCACGCCGGACGGCCAACGTGAACTCGGTCCGGTGCCGCATCCGGTGGCCGGACGGCAGCATTCCTAAGCTCCATGCCGCAGTCCGTGCGGCCTCCCGCGGACGCGGCAAAGCGGTGCCTGTCCATGGCTCGCTCGGTCGCTCAGCGCCCGTGCGCTCCGTGGTCCAGACACCGCTGACCCGCTCAGAAGGGTTTTCAGACCGCGATGCTGTCGCGGCCCTTGCGGCGCCGCGACCCGAGGATGGCACGGCCCGCACGGGTGCGCATGCGCAGCCGGAAGCCGTGCTTCTTGTGGCGGCGACGGTTGTTCGGCTGAAATGTACGCTTGCTCACTCGAGGCTCCAGTGCTGCGGTCAGGGTCTTCGTATGGGATGAGGGCGCATCGCGGGGCTGTTGTGAGTGTCCCCCGCAGCGAGGGTCCATGCTCAGGGCATGCGGCGCCACATCGATGCGACTCGACCGTAGAACGTTACGGGTTACACGGCCGTTAGGTCAAACGGAGACGCCGGGGCCACCCGATCCCTAGCCTTGGCGTCCTGCGAGGGGGGCGTCTTGCACCGGTTGCGGCGGAGGGACTACCGTCGCCCGGACGGAGATGCCGGGGGATCCGGCCGATCGGACCCTTCCCCCGGTCCAGGTCCGTCCGTCCGGCGGGTGCGGAGTATCGCACGGCCACCTCGTCATCGTGCACAGCGTGTGGACAACTCTGTGGATGACGCGCGAGCGAGGTGGATGACGCGTGAGAGAGTAGGGCACTCCGCATGCCGGGGGCATCACGAGGGGAGCTTGCGTATGGACGGTCAGGACCTCGCTACGGCGTGGGCGCGCACGCTCGAGGCGCTCTCGGCCGGCGAGCTGCCGCCCAACTACCGCGCCTGGCTCCCCCTGACCCGCCCCCTGGCCCTTGTGGAGGACACGGCCCTGCTGGCCGCCCCGAACGAGTTCGCCAAGGAGGCCTTCGAGGTCCGCATGCGCGCCCTCATCACCCGGGAGCTCTCCAGGGAGCTCGGCCGGGAGATCAGGATCGCGGTCACCGTGCAGCCCGACCCCTCCCGGTCGGCGCCCGCGGCGGACCCGTCCGGCTACGGCAATCAGTCCTCGGGCGGGTTTATCCACAACCCCGTCCCCAATTCGCAGCCGCCTGGTGGATATCCCTTTCCGGACCGCGGCCAGGACACCCCGTACCCAGGCTCCTACCAGCCGGAGCACCCGCGCGAGACGACGCACACGCCGGCCTACGGCACCGGCAACCACACCGGTGGATATCCCGGCTCACCTGTGGAAGGCCCGTCGCAGGGCGGGAACCACGCCCGCTCTCACATCACCGGCCACACGCTCGGCGGGTCTATGGGCGGACCCATGGGCAACGGCGGCGCCCCGCGCCAGTCCGACGACAGCCCTTATCGGCCCGATCGCGACCCCTTCGCCCCGACGCCCACCTCGGTGCCGCCACCGGGGCCCGCTCGCGACAACGGGTTCGACCAGGGCTATGACGGCGGTTACGACAACGGCGGCGGTTACGACAACGAGGCCGAGCCCCAGGGCCCCTGGCAGCAGTCCCGTCGCCCCGCCGCTCCCGAGCGGGGGCCCGGGCGCCGCGGCGGCCACAACGGCGGCCACACGTCCGGTCCCCCGCAAGGACGGGGTCCGGTCGACCGCTCCTCCGGGCCGGGTGGTGGGTCCGGTCCGGCGGTCCGCCCGGAGCAGGCCAGGCTCAATCCCAAGTACACGTTCGAGACGTTCGTCATCGGATCGTCGAACCGGTTCGCCCACGCCGCCACGGTGGCGGTCGCCGAGGCGCCGGCCAAGGCCTACAACCCGCTGTTCGTGTACGGGGAGTCCGGGCTGGGGAAAACGCACCTGCTGCACGCGGTCGGGCACTACGCACAGAGCCTCTTCAATGGGGCACGGGTGCGGTATGTGAGCTCAGAGGAGTTCACCAACGACTTCATCAACTCGATCCGCGACGGCAAGGCGGACGGCTTCCGGCGTCGTTACCGGGATGTGGACATCCTGCTGATCGACGACATCCAGTTCCTGGAGAACAAGGAGCAGACGCAGGAGGAGTTCTTCCACACCTTCAACACCCTGCACAACGCGAACAAGCAGATCGTGATCTCCAGTGATCGTCCACCTAAACAACTGGTGACACTCGAGGACCGGCTGCGCAACCGGTTCGAGTGGGGCCTGATCACGGACGTCCAGCCGCCCGAGCTGGAGACCCGCATCGCGATCCTCAGTAAGAAGGCCGCGCAGGAGGGGCTCGCCGCCCCCCGGGACGTCCTCGAGTTCATCGCCTCGAAGATCTCCACCAACATCCGGGAGCTCGAGGGCGCCCTCATCAGGGTCACCGCCTTCGCCAGCCTCAACCGGCAGTCGGTGGACATGCAGCTCGCCGAGATCGTGCTCAAGGATCTGATCCCCGACGCCACGGGCCCGGAGATCACATCAGCGACGATCATGGCTCAGACGGCGACCTACTTCGGGATCGCGATCGACGACCTGTGCGGGCCGTCCCGCTCCCGCGTCCTCGTGACCGCCCGGCAGATCGCGATGTACCTGTGCCGCGAACTCACCGCGATGTCCCTCCCCAAGATCGGGCAGCAGTTCGGCGGCCGCGACCACACCACCGTGATGCACGCCGATCGCAAGATCCGGTCCCTCATGGCCGAACGCCGGTCGATCTATAACCAGGTCACCGAGCTGACCAACCGGATCAAGCAGCAGGCCCGCACCCGCTGACCGCGAGCCGCCGATCTTCCGGCCCTCCGCAGGACCCTTCACAGGCTGGGGAAAACTCTGTGGATCGACGTGCACGACCCGGGGGACAACCTGCGGACAACCTGAGGACAATTGGTGGATGAACTGGGGAAGGCGTGGGGACGAACATGGCCGGGTTCGCCGCGTGTCACCCGCCGCGGCGCGGCACCGGGGGACAACCTGCGGACAACACGTGGAGAACCGGGGGACGGCATGCGGACAACTACCGCGGAGAGTTTCGTCGTCCTCAGGCGGCCGCCGCCCGTCCACGTCTCGTGCACACCCGCAGTGGACGGAAATTCGGGCCTTGACCTGCGGATACGACCTCTGTCCACACTGTCCACGGCCCCTATGACTATTACTGCTCTTTCTCTCTCTACAAGAAAAAAACTAGAACCATATAAGGGCCTGGGGATCAAGCGTCCCGAGCTCCTCACCGATCTCTTCCACCACTCCGTGTGTCCAAACCCAGCAGGAGGCGGGTCCCCGTGAAGTTCCGCATAGATCGAGACGCCCTCGCCGACGCGGTCGCCTGGACCGCGCGCACGCTTCCGGTCCGGCCACCCGTACCGGTGCTCGCCGGCATGCACATCGAGGCCGGCGACAGGCTGAAGCTGTCGGCGTTCGACTACGAGGTGTCGGCTCAGGTCGCTACTGACATCGATGTGGAAGAGCCCGGCACCGCGCTGGTGTCCGGCCGCCTCCTCGCTGAGATCTGCCGCAGCCTGCCGCCACAACCGGTGGAGGTGACCACCGACGGCGCCAAGGTGATGCTCAGGTGCGGCAGTGCGAAGTTCACCTTGATGACCATGCCTGTGGAGGACTACCCGAGCCTGCCGGAGATGCCACCGGCCGCGGGGTCTGTGGGCAGCGACGAGTTCGCGGCAGCCGTCAGCCAGGTGGCGCTCGCGGCCGGCCGCGACGACACCATCCCGATGCTCACCGGCGTACGGGTGGAGGTGGAGGGCGAGACGGTGACGCTGGCCTCCACCGACCGCTACCGGCTGGCCGTACGCGAACTGCACTGGAAGCCCGAGCGCTCGGACTTCTCGGCCGTGGCCCTGGTGCCCGCCAAGACCCTCGCGGACACCGCCAAGTCGCTCACCTCGGGTGCGGAGGTCTCAATCGCCCTGGGGGGCACAGGGGGCCGCGGAGACGGCATGATCGGCTTCATCGGCGGCGGCCGCCGGACGACCTCGCGGCTGCTGGACGGGGACTTCGTGAAATACCGGTCGCTGTTGCCGAGTGAGTACGCCGGCCTCGCGGAGGTGTCGACCGGGCCGTTCATCGAGGCGGTCAAGCGCGTCTCGCTGGTGGCCGAGCGCAACACGCCCGTACGGCTGTCCTTCAGCCAGGGCGAGGTGGTCCTCGAGGCGGGCACCGGGGACGAGGCCCAGGCCGTTGAGGCCCTGGAGGCCAATCTGGAGGGCGACGACATCAACATCGCCTTCAACCCGGCTTTCCTGCTGGACGGGCTGTCGGCGATCGGGTCGGACACGGCCCGGCTGTCGTTCACCACGCCCACCAAGCCCGCGGTCCTCACGGGCAAGCCGCCGGAGGAGGGTGCGAACCCGAACTACCGGTACCTGATCATGCCGGTCCGGCTGTCGGGGTAGGACTTGGCCGCCGGTCTGGGGGAACTAGCCTGATCAAGGGCCTAACCACACAGAAGGAGTCTCAGCATGGAACTCGGGATGATCGGCCTTGGCCGCATGGGCGGCAACATGGCCGAGCGGCTGCGCCGTAACGGACACACCGTCATCGGATACGACCGTGACCCGAAGCTCAGCGATGCCGCGTCCATGGATGAGCTCGCCTCGCGGCTGCCGAAGCCGCGCGTGGTGTGGGTGATGGTCCCGGCCGGTGGGCCGACACACGAGACGATCCACAGGCTTGGGGAAGTCCTCGAGCCCGGGGACATCGTGATCGACGGTGGCAACTCGCACTATGTGGATGACCAGAAGCACGGCGAGGAGCTCGGTGCCAAGGGCATCGGGTTCGTGGACGTCGGCGTCAGCGGCGGGGTCTGGGGCCTGCAGAACGGCTATGCGCTCATGGTCGGCGGCGAGGACGCCCACGTGAAGCCGCTCATGCCGCTGTTCGAGGCGCTCAAGCCCGAGGGCCAGTACGGCTTCGTCCACAGTGGCCCCGTCGGCGCCGGGCACTTCGCCAAGATGGTCCACAACGGCATCGAGTACGGCATGATGCAGGCCTTCGCCGAGGGCTACGAGCTCCTTGTGGCCAGCGGTGTCGTCAAGAACGTGCCGGAGACCTTCCGCAGCTGGCAGCAGGGCACGGTGATCCAGTCCTGGCTGCTCGAGCTGCTCAACCGCGCGCTCGAAGAGGACCCGCACCTGGAGAAGATCCGCGGCTATGCCGAGGACTCGGGTGAGGGCCGGTGGACCGTGCAGACGGCTGTGGATCTCGCTGTGCCACTGCCGGCCATCACCGCCTCACTGTTCGCGCGCTTCGCCTCGCGGCAGAAGGACTCGCCCTCAATGAAGATCGTCGCCGCGCTCCGCAACCAGTTCGGCGGTCACCCGGTCGAGCCGATGGCCTGACCGGCAGAACCCATCGAGGCCGTCCACAGCGTTGTGGAGAATTCTCCACAGTCTGGGGATGCGCGGGAGGTGCTCTCCGCTGGCTGTTCCGGCCACGCGGAGGCCCTACCCTCGAAGCCGTGCACGTCGCCCACCTCAGCCTCCAGGACTTCCGGTCGCACGCGGCCGTGGAGCTCCCGCTCGACCCCGGGGTCAGCGCGTTCGTGGGCCCGAACGGACAGGGCAAGACCAATCTGGTCGAGGCCATCGGCTACATCGCCATGCAGGGCAGCCACCGGGCGTCGACCGACGCACCGCTCGTACGCCATGGCGCCCCCCGGTCCATCGTGCGTGCCGCGGTCGTACGCGACGATCGCCGGGCGCTCATCGAGCTGGAGATCAACCCGGGCAAGGCCAACCGCGGCCGGCTGAACCGCTCACCCGTTCCGCGGCCGCGCGAGCTGCTGGGGATCCTGCGCACCGTGCTGTTCGCCCCCGAGGACCTGTCCCTGGTCAAGGGCGATCCCGGCGAGCGGCGCCGGTTCCTGGACGAGCTGCTCACCACGAGGTCACCGCGGTTCGCGGGCGTGCGCTCCGACTATGACCGGGTGCTCAAGCAGCGCAACGCCCTGCTGAAGTCCGCGGCGGCGCACCGGCGGGCGCCCGCGGCGGAGATGCTCGCCACGCTGGACGTGTGGGACTCCCACCTGGCCCGGACCGGTGCCGAGCTCCTGGCCGGCCGGCTCGAGCTGGTCACCGCGCTGCGCCCGCTGGTCGCCAAGGCCTACGACGCCCTGGCGCCGAGCGGGGCCACCGGCCTCGTCTACCGCAGCTCACTGGCGGGGCCGAAGGGCCGGGGCGGTCCGGAGGCCGAGGAGGCCGAGGAGCTGCCGGCCGACCGAGCGTCGCTCACCGCCGCGCTGGAGCAGGGGCTGGCCGAGTCGCGCCGCAGTGAGCTCGAGCGGGGCGTCAGCCTGGTGGGACCGCACCGGGACGAGCTGGTGCTCCGGCTCGGAGAGCTGCCGGCCCGCGGCTACGCCAGTCACGGAGAGTCCTGGTCCTTCGCGCTCGCGCTCCGGTTGGCGGCGTTCGAGCTGCTGAGGGCCGACGGCGACGACCCCGTGCTGATCCTGGACGACGTGTTCGCGGAGCTCGACGCCGGCCGGCGCCGGCGGCTCGCCGAGATGGTGGCGCCCGCGGAACAGGTGCTGGTGACCGCGGCGGTGCCCGCCGATGTGCCCGATGAGCTGAGCGGCGCCGCCTACGACGTCGCGGATGGTGAGGTCACCCGTGTCCGATGAGCAAACCGAGCCGGCGGCCGGCGGGACCGGTCCGGCCGAGCCCGCGGATCCGACGCCCGGGGGCCCCTCCGGCATCGAGCTGGCCCGCGAGGCCCTCGCGCAGGCGAAGGCCGACGCGAGAAAGCGCGGCTCCGTGCCGGGAGCCCAGCGCCGCAGGACCCCGAGGCCGGCCCGCGACCGCGGCCGGGGCGGCGATCCGCGCGCGTTCGGCTCGGCGATCAAGGACCTGCTGGCGGATCGCGGCTGGGAGCAGCGGGCCGCGGTCGGCGGGGTCTTCGGCAACTGGGCAGGGATCGTCGGGCCGGAACTCGCCGATCACACCAAGCCGGAGCGCTTCGAGGACGGCGAGCTCGTGGTGGCCGCCGACTCCACCGCCTGGGCGACCCAGCTGCGGCTGCTCGCCTCCACCCTCGTACGCCGGCTGAACGAGGAGCTCGGGGACGGGACCGTACGCAAGGTCAAGGTCACCGGACCGGCCTCGGCGCCGCGCCGCCGGGGTGCCTGGCGGGTTCGCTAGCGTGTTCGCACGCCTACTGCCGAGTTAGGCAGTGAGGGCCTCACACGGCCCAGAAGCCCCCCGGACGAGTAGGGGGATGCCAATCTTGGTGAGTTTGGCCGCCACACGCCGCGTCAGCCCCCGTGAGTGCCACTTTTTGGCCGCTCACCGGATAGAATGTTTCTTGACTTAGGATACTGCGCCGTGCGGGCGGCCCCGAGGTACGCCCGCCTTTATGTGTGTTACGGGGCACGCTGGAGTGGCGGGTGTCCATGGCAGGAGGATCTCCCTTGGCGTACGACGCACGCTCGATCACTGTCCTCGAAGGCTTGGAAGCGGTGCGCAAGCGCCCGGGTATGTACATAGGTTCGACCGGTGAGCGAGGGCTCCATCACCTCGTCTACGAGGTTGTGGACAACTCCGTGGACGAGGCGCTCGCCGGATACGCCGACGCCATCGAGGTCACCCTGCTGGCCGATGGCGGCGTCCGGGTTCGCGACAACGGCCGCGGCATCCCGGTCGACATGGTGCCGGGTGAGGAGCGCCCCGCGGTGGAGGTGGTCCTCACGACCCTGCACGCCGGCGGCAAGTTCGACGGCAAGTCCTACGCGGTCTCCGGCGGCCTGCACGGCGTCGGCGTCTCCGTGGTGAACGCGCTGTCCGCTCGTCTCGATGTAGAGGTGCGCCGCGACGATCACGTCTGGCGGCAGCAGTACGAGGGCAGCCGGCCCACGGCGCCGATCAGCCGCGACGAGCCGACCCAGGAGACGGGCACGCAGGTCAGCTTCTGGCCGGACGCGACCATCTTCGAGACGGTCGAGTGGAGCTTCGAGACGCTGTCCCGCCGGCTCCAGGAGATGGCGTTCCTGAACCGCGGACTTTCGATCACCTTCCGGGACGAGCGGCCCGAGCACATCAACGGCGAGCCCCGCGTGGTGACCTACCACTACGAGGGGGGCATCGAGGACTTCGTCCTGCACATCAACGCCTCGAAGGACGCCGTCCACAACTCGGTGGTGGGGTTCTCCGACGAGGTCGAGGGCATGTCGGTCGAGATCGCCATGCAGTGGAACTCCTCCTACTCCGAGTCGGTGCACACCTTCGCCAACACGATCAACACGGCTGAGGGCGGCACGCACGAGGAGGGCTTCCGGTCCGCGCTGACGACCATCGTCAACAGCTACGCCTTCGGCCAGAAGCTGCTGAAGGAGGGCAGGGACGACCGCCTCTCCGGCGAGGACGTCCGCGAGGGCCTGACCGCCATCATCTCGATCAAGATGGCGGACCCGCAGTTCGAGGGCCAGACCAAGACCAAGCTCGGGAACACCGAGGCCAAGTCCTTCGTGCAGAAGGTGTGCAACGAGCACCTGCGCGACTGGTTCGACCGCAACCCGGGCGAGGCCAAGGAGATCATCACCAAGTCGCTGCAGGCGGCGCGGGCCCGGCTCGCCGCTCGGCAGGCCCGCGACCTGACCCGGCGCAAGAGCCTGCTGGAGTCCAGTTCGCTCCCGGGGAAGCTGGCCGACTGCCAGTCCGGGGAGCCGGAGCGGTGCGAGATCTACGTGGTCGAGGGCGACTCGGCCGGCGGTTCGGCCAAGCAGGGCCGGAACCCGGAATACCAGGCCATCCTGCCGCTCCGCGGCAAGATCCTCAACGTGGAGAAGTCCCGGATCGACCGGGTGCTCAAGAACAACGAGGTCCAGGCGATGATCACCGCCCTGGGCACCGGTATCCACGACGACTTCGACATCTCCAGGCTCCGCTACTTCAAGATCGTCCTGATGGCCGACGCGGACGTGGACGGCCAGCACATCACCACGCTGCTGCTCACCCTGCTGTTCCGGTTCATGAAGCCGCTGATCGAGGCGGGCCACGTGTACCTGGCGCAGCCACCGCTCTACAAGATCAAGTGGGAGGGGCGCGGAGCTCATCCCGACTACGCCTACTCCGACCGCGAGCGCGACGCGCTCATCCAGGCTGGCATGGCCGCTGGCCGGCGGGACCCCCGCCCGCGGGACGGCGTCCAGCGGTACAAGGGCCTCGGCGAGATGAACGCGACCGAGCTGTGGGAGACCACCATGAACCCGGCGAACCGGGTGCTCCGGCAGGTGACGGTGGATGACGCGGCCCAGGCGGATGAGCTGTTCAGCGTGCTGATGGGCGAGGACGTGGAGGCACGCCGGGCGTTCATCCAGCGCAATGCCAAGGACGTCAGGTTCCTCGACATCTAGGCGCCCGGGGGGACCGCGCCGCGCGGGCCCCGGTGACCTGGAGGACCTGGCCGACTGCCAATGATGGAAGAGGTTTGATACGTGACCGACGTGGACTCGGGAGGCGCTCCGCCGCCGCAGCATGACCGGACCGAGCCGGTCGACATCCAGGTCGAGATGCAGCGCAGCTACATCGACTACGCGATGTCGGTCATCGTCGGGCGGGCGCTGCCGGACGTCAGGGACGGCCTCAAGCCCGTGCACACCCGCGTGCTGTGGGCAATGTATGACGGCGGCTACCGGCCCGAGCGCGGCTACTCCAAGTGCGCGCGGGTGGTCGGCGAGGTGATGGGCAACTACCATCCGCACGGCGACTCGTCGATCTACGACGCGCTGGTCCGGCTGGCCCAGCC
>JAOPYH010000373.1 GCA_025964715.1 Streptosporangiaceae bacterium
ACAGCACCGGCAGCTGCGCGTCGCTGAACCGTTTCTCCCGTTCCTGACGCAGCTCCGGGGTGACCTGGGCGGTGTGCTCGCGGGCCTCCAAGCCGGCCAATGCGCCGGCGGTCTCGGCGTAGAAGCGCCGGAAGTAGGGGTTGACCCGTCCCCCGGCGGTGTTGCTGCGGACCGGGTCGGGGGCGCGGTGCTCCCCGTCCCCGGCCCGCCACTCGATCATGCTGGCCTGGATGCGGTAGCCGACTCCTCGGCCGCGCTCCTTGATCGTGTCGAGCAGGCCGACCTTGGCCATCTTCGTGAGCAGGGTGCCGATGATGACGTCGGCGTCCTGCACAGTGAGGACGGGCTGGTGCAGGGGAAATCGGTCGGGGCGGCGCAGCCAGCGCCCGAACTGACCGAGCCCGGAGACGTACAGGTCGCGGCCGACACCAGGGGTCGCCCTGGGTCGCGGGCCGGGATAACAGGTGGCGGCATAGACGCCCTGCTCGTCGGTGAGGGCCCAGGGTGCGCGCAGCCATTCCTGGCTGGCCCGCTTGATGTCCTCGTAGCGATCCTCGGTCAGGTACGCCGACTCGATGCAGATGTTGCGGCGCATCTCATCCAGCAGGGTCTGCATGATGCGCTGGCGAGTCTCGGGCTCGGCACCGGCCAGCGGCTGGCCGGCGTCGGCCCACTTGGCCTCGTCGCCCGCGAGCTGATCCAGCTCGGCGTAGCTCAGCAACAGCTGCCCGGTCTGCTCGAGGTTGGGCATGGTGATCCGCCAGCCCCGACGTAGATCGGCCCACACCCGGTACGCCACGGACTCCCGCAGGGCCTTGTCGACCTTCTTCTTCGCCGCGTATTCCACGTCGGGATTGCGGGCATAGTCAGAGATGTCGATGTTCAGGCACTCGACCACCCGCCGACCGAGGTCGTCGTCGGTGAGCGGCTCGTCGGGATCGCGCTGCTGTTGGCGCCGCACCGCCTGGTAGACGGCGGAGCGAACCAGGCCGACCAGCACGAAGTCGTTGAAGTGACCTGCCTGCAGGCTGGCGTCCTGGCGGTTGTCGGAGAACGCCAGGAACTTGCGCGCTTCGTCGTCGAGGTCCGTGGCCTCGCGCAGGGTGCGCACGACGGCCTGGGACAGCACCGACACGGCACTGGCCCGGCCCTCGGTGCCCAGGCTGGCGACTCGGGAGAACTCCGATTGGGCGGTGCTCTCGTAGCTGGTCTTGCAGGATGGACAGAAGTGCAGCGTGTCGAAGAACGCCGCGGTGATGCCGTCGTCGGTGACGGTGCCGAAACCGTCGACTCGGCGTCCCTGGGGCAGGCGCGGCAGTCGGGCTTTGTCCAGCTTGCGGGTCCCCCCGGCCTCGATGATCCAGTCCTCAGGCACGAGATCCAGTAGGGCTTCCGAGGACGGGTCCGGCCAGCCGGCATCGGTGATCAGCAGCAGCCCCGTGGCTTCCGCCGGCTCACCGGTGCCACCGTTCAGGACCCGAGGGGTGAACCTCTCACCACGCTGCTCCCAGTTGACGACGAGGTAGTCCTGGCCGCACTCGCGGCAGAAGGCGAGCGGGAACAGCGGCTGCCCGGGTGGTTCTATCGGGGCGCTGCGCTGGTAGTGGGTGGTGAGGTAGCGCTGACCGGGCCGGGCGAGGGTGACGTAAGCGGTGTCGCCCTTGCCGATGAACTGGTGGAGCTTGAAGGCGAACAGGGCCCGGCCGTCGTCGTCGCGCGCTCGCGATCCGGCCAGCAGCGTCTCCCGCAGCGCGCTATCGCACGTGGCCAGCTCGACGCCGGTCAGCTCCGCGAGTTGACCGGCCGCGTCACGCAGCCGCGCAGGGGCTTGGCGAGCGAGGTTGCCCTCGTCGTCCTCGCGGAGCCCGAAAGTCCGTTCGATCCAGATGGCAAGGTCGTCGTGCTGCAGGGCGTCGCGGCCGGTCGGGGGAGCCGTCGTCATCCGCGCCGTGAGGCGGTCGGCATCGGTGTCGCCGACGGTGGCTCGTCGCAGTGACTCGCCGACGATGTTGCTCGCGGGGATCGGGGTGCCGAACAGCCGGGTCGCCAGCTCGGCGACCTCGACGCGCTGCTCGGCTCGGGTCCCCGGGCCGGCAAGCGTCGCGCTGGTGCCGACGCACTGCAGTTGTGGAGCACCGACAGCTCCCCGGAGCCGGCGAATCAGCATGGCGACGTCCGCGCCCTGCCGGCCGCGATAGGTGTGCAACTCGTCGAGCACGAGGAAGGACAAGTTCTCCGCGCTGGTGATCAGGCTTCCGCGCTCCCGCGGGCGGGTGAGCATCAGCTCCAACATCACGTAGTTCGTCAGCAGGATGTCGGGAGGGTTGGCGAGGATCGCGTCCCGGTCGGCCCGGCTCTCCTGTCCCGTGTACCGGGCGAAGCTGACCTTGGGCTTGTCCTTGCCAAGGAACTTCTCCAGCTCGCCGAGCTGACTGTTGGCCAGGGCGTTCATCGGGTAGACGACGATCGCGCGGACGCCCCGCCCGGAGCCATCCCGCAACACCCGGTCCACAATCGGCACGATGTAGGACATCGACTTGCCTGAGCCGGTGCCGGTGGTGAGCACATAGGACTCATGACGAGCGGCGATCTCGATCGCGTCGGTCTGGTGCTTGTGGAACGCGATCTCCCGGCCGAACGAGTCTTCGCTGGTCCGGTGCTGAAAGATCGCCCCACATGCGGGATGCAGCAGCCCCGCGTCGACAAGGGCGCTGACCGAACCGCCGGGCTGGAACGCCGGGTTGAGCGCGAGCCACGGCTCGGGCCACAGCAGCCCGTTCTCGACCTCCCGCTCCACCTTCTCGAAGATCTCGGGGTCGCGGATGTTCAGAAAACCGCGCACGAACGACTCGTAGTCACCGAGCACGTCACTGAGCACACCGAACGCGTCCAAACGGTCCCCCCTAGATCAGCCCAAGCGTCACAGAGGGCGTCGATCACGTTATCGGCGGTGACCGGCGAAGCGATACAGACGATGTTGTAGCCCTCGTCAGGGCCGCTCTAGCTGAACCTGCGACCGCGCCGACCGCGCCACCGCAGCGGCAGCCGCCACCAGAGTTGTTCCCGGACAGGCGCCAGCCGCGGTGGGCTCTCGTCGTGACCGGGTTCGTGGGGTTGCCGCCATCGCGGCGATCGGTGTGGGGATCGGGCGGGCCACCGCCCGATCCTCCATCCTCAACACCACGAGCACTGCGTCACAGGCAGCGGCGGGCCCCTACCTCCTGCAACATCGAACAAACCTACGTGGAGATGTTGCAGGAGTACGGAGTTGCGCTCACCCCGCAAGAGATGATCACGATCGGGCCTCGGATCTGCGGCCGACTTCGCGAGAGCCACTCAGTGGAGACTGTGATCGCCGAGGTGATGTCCGGGGAACCGCAGCTCGACTACACACACGCCTCATACACGGCAGGGGGAGGTGTGGGCATGTACTGCCGCGAGTTCGCCTACAAAGTCAAGGCGGCTGACATCTGCGCGAGATCGCTTGAGGACCTCCGACCACACCGTGGCGACTTCGATCACCTCCGGGTCCACGTCTCCGTAGTAGACACCGCGGCAGCAGCCGAGGATGTGCCCACCGCCGGGTCCGGGGCTTCCAACCTCGAAGGCACCCACTGACAGCGGGGGAGCGGGGGGATGGTCTCGTAGGGCCCCGCTAGGTCGAGACCGTCCGCAATCCCCCTTGGCCGTCCGCGCCCCGCGGGCGGTCGGCTCATCCCTTGCCCCGAGGAGCCCCAGATGACCGAGCCCACCACCGAGCAGCTCGCGAAGATCGCGCTCGCCTCGGCCTACCAAGCCGAGTGCCTCGCAATGTGCAACCGCCTCTTCCACCGCGACAGCCCTTACCGGCCAATGCGCGCCTACCAGGCCCTCGGCCGCCGCAACCCCGTCGACGCCGTCGCCTACATCGCCGAGGTCATCGACAAGGGCAGTGAGGGCCTGGGCCGTCTCGCCAAGATTGGCCGCATCGGCGACTCCTTCGAGGCGTCCGTCCTGCACCCGCGCTGGGCCCGCCTGTTCGACGACCGCCTCCGCGAGGTCGCCCGCGGGCGCCTCCGCGACGCCGCCGCCGAGGTCCCCGCCATCGCCCCGCAGGTGGCGGAGATCCTCGCCACCGAGAGGATCCAGTTCGACCAGGACGCCGCCTACCAGTTGGCCGGAATGACCGCGCCGACGACGACCTGACCGCCCTGGCC
>JAOPYH010000377.1 GCA_025964715.1 Streptosporangiaceae bacterium
GATGTTGGTGCAGTGACCGGCGGTCAGGAAGTAGTTCGCCCCGCTGCTGCTACGGACGTTGAAGCCGAGCGAGCAGCGCGAGCCGCCGGTGTAGATGGCCTGGCCGCCCGCGATGCGCAGGCTGAACGTGCCCGGGACGCGCTCGACGCGGGCCGCGCCGCCGAACTTCGTCACGACGGACTGCACCTTGGCCAGCTTGGCGCCGGTGATCGACTGGTCCAGCGAGACGACGACCTGGTTGGCGGCCGGGTCCACGGCCCACGCGGTGCCGGGAATCTTGGCGGACCGGTCGAGCGCGGAAGTGATCTTCTTGAGGTCCGCGCCGCTGCGGGCCACGGTCCTGGGGATGGCACCGGCCGCGGCCACGGTCTGGGCCGCGGCGCTGTCGGTGACGGTCACCACGAGCTTGCCGGACCTGCCGTCCAGGTAGGAGCCCGCGCTGCGAGAGCCGAGCTGCTGCTGGAAGGCGGTGGACAGCTTGGCCGGGTCCGGCTTGGCCACCGGTGCCGCCTGCGCGGCCGGGGCGGCGGCGAGGAGCGCGGCCGCCACACCGGTGGTGAGGACGACGGCGGGGATACGGGCTTTCACGGGGGGCCTCCTGCGGGGGGATGGATACATCCGGGGCGATGTATCTCTGGGGCTCCTTGCAAATACTTAAAAAACTTCAAGGCCCCGGCAAGAGGAAGAATCTGCCAATAAGCCGCGTAACCGTATGGCAACCTCTTGACCCCGATAGATTGGATAGCCGGGACCAAGGCTTAAAGCCCGCTATATGTCGCTCCGTGCCCTTCTGATTACGCCCGCCCGGCCGGTTTATGGCCGATGTCGGCCGGGACTTCAGGAGCCCGCGGCGCCGGACGAGGCGGCGGCCGCGGTGGCCGCCCGTTTCCGCTGGATCGCCTTGCGCAGGGCCGCGGCGGCCGGGCCGCCGACCTCGCCCAAATCCTTGATCCGGTCCTTGTTCCTGCGCCGCTCCCTGCCGTCAAGCACGGTCCGGAGGCCGCCGCCCGCCGCCAGCGCCACGGTGGCCGCGTCGCGCGGGTCCACGTTGGCCGGCGACCTTCCCTCGCGCAGCGCGGTCGTGGCCCGCCGGTTGAGCTGGGTCACCACGCGCGGGTCCCGTACGGTCACGGTGTGGCCGGGGAAGATGCCCAGGCGGCGCCGCGGCTCCACCCGGATCCAGCCGTCGGCCGCCAGGTGACCCCGTACGGCTCCGACCATCCCGCGGGAGCCCTTGCGCACCCAGTGGGTCCACGACCTGGGCCGTGACTCCGCGACCTGCCGGAGCACGTCCTCCAGCACCGGTCCCGGGCCGGGCTCCCGCACGAACACGCGCGGCTTGCCGGACTCCTCGGTGAGGTGGCCGTTCAGATACAGCTCGGCGAGCGCCGCGGCCCGCAGCACATAGCCGAGCTCCTGGCATCGGGACATCCGCTGCCTGTGCACGTCGTAGGCCAGCAGGAACAGCCGGTCGGGAAGCGAGTCGGGAAGTTTCATCGCCTATTCCTCGGGGGGTTGCGGAGGGGACTGTGTCTTCGGCGGGCGGCCGGGGCGGCGCATCCGCCCGACGCCGCCGGGCAGCCGCCCGGCGTCGGCGAGTGCCTTGCGCAGCAGGAACTCGATCTGCGCGTTCGTGCTGCGCAGCTCGTCTCCGGCCCATCTGGCCAGGGCGTCGTGCACGGCCGGGTCCAGGCGGAGCAGGATCTTTTTTCGCTCAGCCGTCACTGGTAGAGGGAGCCGGTGTTGATGACGGGCTGAGTCGTGTGATCGCTGCACAGGACGACGAGGAGGTTGCTCACCATCGCCGCCTTGCGCTCCTCGTCGAGCTCGACCACGTTGTGCTCGTCCAGCTTGGTCAGAGCGGCCTCTACCATGCCGACCGCCCCTTCGACGATTCGCTGGCGGGCGGCCACGACGGCGCCGGCCTGCTGGCGCCGCAGCATGGCCTGGGCGATTTCGGGGGCGTATGCCAGGTGCGTGATCCGGGACTCGATGACCTTCACCCCGGCGCTGGCGACCCGGGCCGCGATCTCCTTGGAGAGCTTGGCGGTGATCTCGTCGGCGTTGTCGCGCAGCGACATCTGGCCGGCCTCGTGGGCGTCGTAGGGGTAGCTGTTGGCGATGTGCCGGACCGCAGTCTCGGTCTGGATGGCGACGAACTCCACGAAGTCGTCGACCTCGAAGAACGCGCGTGCGGTGTCCTCCACCTGCCAGACGACGACCGCAGCCATCTCGATGGGGTTGCCGTCGGCGTCGTTGACCTAGGCCACGTCGGTCTCGTGGTTGCGGATCCGGGTGGAGATGCGGCGCCGGGCGGTGATCGGGTTGACCCACCGCAGCCCGTCGGTGCGGACCGTACCGGTGTAGCGGCCGAGCAGCTGAAGCGCGCGCGCCTCTCCGGGCGCGACGGGGGTCAGGCCGCCCCCCACGACCAGACCGGCCAGCAGGACGAGCACCCCGGCGGCCACGAGGACACCGCTCACCGTTCCGTTCTGCGCCGCGCCCCGTACGGCCAGTGCCGCGCCGGCCAGCACGGCCACCACGGTGACGCCGAGCATCGGCCATCCGTTGACGCCACGGGCGATCCGCTCTCGCACCTGAGGCGCGGGCATGTCCACGTGATCGACGGTCATGGGGGTCCTCCTCGCTGTACGGCAGGAAACTAGCATAGTGCTATCACATTACTTCGCCGTAGGGTGAGGATGACCGGATCGGGCCACCGCGAGGTTCCGCCCATGCCGGGTCCCGGATAGGTTCGTCTGCCGTGACCGAAACGCGCATTCGTGAGTCCTGGGTCGTCGTCGGGCTCGACAACGGCGGCACGAGCAACAACGCCACCGTGCTGGACGCCTCGGGCCGGTTCCTGGTCGACCGGCTGGTGGAGGTCCCCAGCCTCGTGCGGGAGGGGCCGGCGGCGGCCGTCGAGGCGCTCGTGCGGGCACTTGAAACCGTCCTCGAGCTCACCGGGACCCCGCGCGCCGACGTCCGGGCCATCGGCCTGGACACGCCCGGCCCGGCGAGCGCGGACGGGGTCATCTCCTCCAAGGGGGCGACGAACTTCGCCCAGCCGGAGTGGTGGGGCTTCGACATCCGTTCCGCGCTCGAGGTGCGGATCGGGCTGCCGGTGGTCTACAACAACGACGGGAACGCCGCGGCGCTGTACGCCCATCACGAGTGCTTCGGAGCCGAGGCGGGCCGGCACTCGTCGGTCTCGGCGATCGTGGGCACCGGGCTCGGCGGTGGCGTCGTGGAGGCCGGCCAGGTCGTGCGGGGCGCGGCCGGCATGGCAGGAGAACTCGGCCACGTGCAGATTCCGATGACAGGCCTGCTCGAGGAGGGACAGCCGGTGCCGGTCTGCAACTGCGGGCTGGCGGGCGACGTCGAGAGCGTCGCCTCGCTGACCGGCATCGAGAGGAACCTGCTGCCCTACTGGCTGACCCGGTTCGAGGGTCACGAGCTGGCCCGGGCCGGGTCGCCGGCCGAGGCGGCGAAGCTGGTGCGCGGCTACGCGGAGAACCGCGATCCGCTGGCACTCAAGATCTTCGAGCAGCAGGCCATCGCACTCGGGCGGCTTTTCAGCATCGCCGCCAACTTCACCGATCCGAGCACCTACTTCGTCGGCGGTGGCGTCGTGGAGACCTCACCGGGCTTCCGGGACTGGTTCCTCGCCACGGTCCGCCAGCACACCGTCCTGCGGGAGGAGCAGGCGCGCGCCGCCACGTTCGCCCTCGTTCCCGACCTGGACATGGCCGGCGCGCGCGGTGCCGCGGTCGCCGCGCTCGGGGTGGTCGGGACCGGCTGAGGCCTCAGCCGGACAGTTTCTCGGTCCGCCTCGGCATGAGGAAGAGCACCGCGACGCCCACCACGGCGACGGCGACGACGCTGAGGAACACGTGATGCGCCGCCTGGTACAGCGAGGTGCGCACGAACGCCGCCACCGCCGAGCCGGGTCCGGTGCCATGCCCGGTGAGGACCAGGCTGGTGGCGTCCACGCTCTTCGGAAGCCGGCCCGCGAGCTCCTTCGGCGGATGCGCGAACCGGCCGGCCAGGGTCGCGTTGGCGATGGCGCCGAAGACCGCGACTCCGACGGCGCTGCCTATGGAGCGGCTGAACATGTTCGCCCCGGTCACGAGGCCGCGGCGGTCCCAGTCCACGGAGGACTGGATGGCGACCAGAACCGGGCCGGCCGCCAGGCCCAGCCCCACGCCGACCACGAAGCACGCGGCCGCGACGTGCAGGACCTGCGCGTGCGCGCTGAGCGTGGCGCACAGCACGGTGCCGATGACGAACACCACGCTGCCGATGAGGGCCGTGTCGCGGAATCCGATGCGCAGGTAGAGGCGGCCGGCCTGGCTCGCCGCCAGGGGCCAGCCCATGCTCAGGGCGGCCAGGGTGAATCCGGCGACCAGCGGGCCGGTGCCGAGGACGCCCTGCGCGTACGTGGGAACGTAGGAGCTGAGGCCCATGACCAGCGCGCCCACGCACAGGGCGGACAGTGATCCACCCGTGAGGGTGCGGTGCCGGAAGACCCACAGCGGCAGGATCGGTTCGGCCGCCCGGCGCTCCACCAGCACGAAGGCCACCAGCGTCACCACGCCCGCCGCGAAGATGAGCAGGCTGGGGACGGAGGCCCAGCCCCACGCGACTCCGCCTTCGAGAAGGCCGAGGATGACCAGGGAGCACCCGGCGGTGAGGAGCACGGCGCCCGTGTAGTCGATGCGGTGTGCGCGCCGCGTCACCTTCTCCTTGAAGTGGCGGGCGAGCGTCCAGGCCGCCACCGCGCCGAGCGGCAGGTTGACGAAGAAGATCCAGCGCCACGACAGGTACTGCGCGAAGACGCCACCGAGAGTCGGGCCGAGCACGGCGGCGATGCCCCACACGCTGGCGATGTAGCCCTGCACGCGGGCCCGTTCCTCGACCGTGTACATGTCGCCGACCATCGTCATGCTCATGGGTTGTACGGCGCCGGCGCCCATGCCCTGGATCGCGCGGAAGATGATGAGCGCCGGCATGCTCCAGGCGAGCCCGCACAGCACGGAGCCGAGCAGGAAGACGGCGATGCCGAAGAACATGACAGGCCTGCGGCCGACCACGTCGGCGAACTTGCCGTACAGCGGCACGGTGACGGCCTGCGTGAGCAGGTAGATCGAGAACAGCCAGGGGAACTGGGAGAACCCGCCGACGTCGCCGACCACCGAGGGGACCGCGGTCGCGATGATGGTGCTGTCCAGTGCGACCAGGCCGGTGCTGAGCATCAGCGCGGCCAGCACCGGGCCACGTTCCGACCGGAGGCCGATGCCCTTCGAGGTCGCGGGGGGAGTTGTCGTCGTCACGTAGGGGCTCTCCTGGGGGCTTGCGGCAAATCGTCAAGGCCGGTCGCACCGCATGACGGCGTGACCGGCCCTTCTGCACAACCTCGTCCGCTCATGGTCCATTCCTGCGGAGGTGACCGAAGACGGCCCCGGCATCGTGCCGGAGCCGCCTTCGCAGAGCGTGCGGGCGCCCTGCGCCTAGTGCTTCGCCTTCTGCGCGAAGTCGGTGGTGTAGGTCTTGGTCAGGTCGATGGTGTCCTTGCGGCCCTTGACGTTGGGGGAGAACTGCGCCAGCACCTCGAGCACGTTGCGGGCCCCGTCCGCGGGCATGATGCCATCGGCGTTGAACATCCCGATGGTGTCGGTGATGCCCTTTTCGTACAGCTTCGGGTCGCCGCCGGCGTAGTCCGCCGGCATCTTGGCGGCGATCTGTGCAGGGGTCTGGGTCTTGATCCACCCGAGCGTGCGGACGAAGGCGTTGGCGAGCTTCTGCACGGTGTCCGGGTGCGCCTTCACGTAGGCGCAGTCCATGTACAGCGAGCTGGACGGGTACAGGCCGCCGAGGGCGGCCTTGGTGGCCGCCTCGGTCCGCATGTCCACCAGGATCTTGCCCTTCCCGGTGGTGAGGAGCCGGGCGGTGGTCGGGTCCGTGGACATGCCGGCGTCGATGCCGCCGTTCTCCAGGGCAGCGATGAAGGTCTGGCCGGCACCGGCCTTGACGGTCGTGTAGTCCGACGTCTGGAGGCCGTGCTTGACCGCCAGAAAACGGGTGAGGAAGTCAGTGGAGGAGCCGGGGCTCGTGACGCCCAGCCTGGTCCCCTTGAAGTCGGCCGGCGACTTGATCTTGCCGGCCTTCGCGGTGGAGACGATCTCGACCTCGCCGGGCACGTCGGCGAACTGCACGACGCTCTGGATGCACTTGCCCTTGGTCTGCAGGTCGATCGTGTGGTCGTAGAAGCCGACGACGCCCTGGACGTCACCGGAGATCAGCACGTTCTCGGCCTGCGCGCCGGCCGGCTCGGTGAGGAGCTGGACGTTCAGGCCTTCCTGCTTGAAATAGCCGAGCTGGTCGGTGAGCTTGGCGGGCAGGTAGATCACTTTGTCGATGCCACCCACCATGATCTTGATGTTGCCGGCATCGCCCTTCGAGCCGCCGGACGCGGACTGCGAACTGCGGCAGGCGGACACCGACAGGGCGGTCACCGCGGCCAGGGCGGCCGCGGCGACGCGGGTGGTCTTGCGCATGGGGGTCTCCTTCAGGGGGTCGGGCAGGGGGTCGGGCGGGGACGTCGCGGGAGGTCTGCGTCAGATCGGCTGTTCATGGCCCGAGGTGGGCGGCCGCCAGCGCAGCAGGCGCCGCTCCAGCAGCGTGAGCAGCCACTCGGCGAGCAGTGCGATCACGGTGATCACGATCATTCCGGCGTAGATGCCGGCCGAGTCGAAGGTGCCCTGGGCGTGGTTGATGAGCAGCCCGAGTCCCTTGTCCGCGCCGCTGTACTCCCCGACCACGGCGCCGATGATGGCGAAGCCGAAGGCCGAGTGAAGTGAGGCGAGGATCCAGGAGGTCGCGCTCGGCACGACGATCGTGCGAAGCACCTGCATGCGTCCGGCGCCCAGGATGCGGGCGTTGTTCACGAGGTTCGCGTCGACCTCCCGCGCGCCCTGGAAGGCGTTGAAGAACACCGCGAAGAAGACGAGGACGAAAGCCGTGGCGATCTTGGAGGACATGCCCAGGCCGAACCAGATGACGAACAGCGCGGCCAGGATGATTCGCGGGATGGCGTTCGCGGCCTTGATGAAGGGCGCGCACACGTCGGACACGAACCGGCTGCGGCCGAGCACGATGCCCAGGACGATGCCGCCGACGCTGCCGAGCACGAACCCGGCCAGCGCCTCCTGCAGCGTGTAGGAGATCTGGGTCCAGATGGTGCCCTGCGACGTGCCGGTGGTGAACCACTCCACCAGCCGGGTCCAGATGGCCGACGGCTTGGAGTAGTAGAACGGATCGATCAGGTGGGCGGCGGCGAGCTCCCAGCTGCCGAGCCACGCGGCGATGAGCAGGACCCGGACGCCGTTGACGGTGAGCAGGCGGCGGCGGTGCGCCGCGCGGGCCCTGGTCACGGCGCCGGCGTGGTCGTCGGCGGTGGGCTTGGGCGCGCCGGTGGGCGTCTCCATGGTGGAGGTCTCAGGCGGCATTGCCGGTACCCCTTTTCCGGGTGATCTGGACTTCTTCCCGCAGGGACTCCCACACCTCGCGGTAGATCTCGAGGAACTCGGGGGTGAGCCGGATCTCCTCGGCGTCTCGCGGGCGCGGCAGCGGGATGGGGAATGAGCCCTTGATGGTGGCCGGACCCGCGGTCATGAGGACGACGCGGTCGGCGAGGACGATGGCCTCCTCGAGGTCGTGGGTCACGAACACCACGGCGGAGCCGGAGCCGGTCCACAGCCGCAGCAGCTCGTCCTGCATGAGGCCGCGGGTCTGCACGTCCAGTGCGGAGAAGGGCTCGTCCATCAGCAGGATCGAGGGTTCGTTGACCAGCGTCTGGGCCAGCGCGACGCGCTTGCGCATGCCCCCGGACAGCTGGTGCGGGTAGTAGGACTCGAAGCCGGACAGCCCTACCCGGTCCACCCACTCGCGTGCCCGCGCACGGGCCGCCTTCTTCGGCATGCCGCGATAGCGCGGGCCGGCCGCGATGTTGTCCAGCACCGAGCGCCAGGGAAGCACGGCGTCGGCCTGGAACATGTAGCCGACGCCTTCGGGAATGCCATCGACGGGGGAGCCGTGCACGATCGCCTCGCCGGTGGAGGGGGGCTCCAGACCCGAGACGAGCGACAGGGTGGTGGACTTGCCGCAGCCGGTCGGGCCGACCACGGCCACGAACTCGCCGGCCTCTACGGCGAAGTCGAGGTCGCGGACGGCCGTGTGGACTCCACGGGCCGACCGGAAACGTTTCGTGGCGCCGCGGAGTTCTATCACGGGGCCAGGGGGCTTGGGTTGCGAGGACATGGCCGGAGGTTACGAACGCGTGTCCGGCGCGGGAAGTATTTCGCAGCGAAGTGATCGCAAGCCGCGTTAGCGCAGGTTGTACGCATTTTCCTGGCTTCTGCGCCTTTTGCTTACCCGGCCGGGACGTGACCTGCGTGGGTTACGGTGTCCGGAAATGTTCACGCCCCGCCGCATGCCCTTCGCGCACCAGCTCCTCGTGCTCCAGATCGGCCTCGTCGTGCTGCTCGCCGGGGTCGGCTTCGGGCTGGCCGAGTGGCTGCTGCGCGGCGAGCTGACCCATGACTACGGGCAGCGGGCACTCATCCTCGCGCGCAGTGTCGCGGCGGACCCCGAGCTCGGCGACGCGGTGGCGGCCGGGGATCCACGTCGGGTCGTGCAGGAGCGGGCCGAGCGCGTGCGTCTGCGTAGCAAGGCGCTGTTCGTCGTCGTCGCCGACCGGCGCGGGATCCGCTTCTCCCATCCCAACCCAGACCGGCTCGGCTCGCCGGTGAGCACGGACCCGTCCGTACCGCTGTCCGGCCGTGAGATCGCCAGGGTCGAACGGGGCACGCTCGGACTGTCCGCCCGCGGCAAGGTCCCCCTGTACGACCACACCGGCGCGCTCGTGGGCGCGGTCAGCGTGGGCTTCGACGCCCGCGACATCGACCGGCAGATCCACCGCACCCTTGGCACGGCCGTCCTCTTCGCGACGGGCGCGCTGCTGGCCGGGGTCCTGGCCTCCACGGCCATCGCCCGGCGGCTCAAACGACAGACCCTCGGACTCGAGCCGTACGAGCTGACCGAGCTCGTCCAGGAGCGCGAGGCGGTCCTGCACGGGGTGGGCGACGGGGTGCTGACCGTCGACGTGCGCGGCCGGGTCGCGGTCTGCAACGCCGAGGCGGGCCGGCTGCTCGGTGTCACACCCGAGCGTGGTTCGGCGGTGGCCGACCTGCCGCTGACGGGCCGCCTCGAGGAGGTCCTGGCCGGGACCCGGGAGGCCCACAACGTGCTGGCCGTGGTCGGCGACCGGGTCCTGGTGGTGAACCGCCGCCAGGTGCGGCACAGCGGGCGGCTGCTCGGCGGTGTCATCACGTTGCGCGACCGCACCGACGTCGAGACGCTCGCCCGCGAGCTCGACGCCGTCCGCACCCTGTTCGACGCCCTGCGGGCGCAGCGTCATGAGTACGTCAACCGGCTGCACACCCTGTCCGGGCTCCTGCAGCTGGGCCATTACGAGCAGGCGGCGACCTATATCCAGACGCTGACGGACGTGGCCGCCGACGCCCCGCCGGGGACCGTGCCCGACCCGTACCTGCAGGCCCTGCTGTCGGCCAAGACCGCCGCGGCGGCCGAGAAGGACGTCGTGCTCGCGATCGGCGAGGGCACCTGGGTGCCCGGGCGGGTCGCCGACCCGCTGGACGTCACCACGGTCCTCGGCAACCTCGTCGACAACGCCGTCGAGGCGGCCAGGCTCGGTTCGCGGCGTCCCGCCACCGTGGAGGTGGAGCTGCTCGGCGACGGCTCGGACCTGTACGTCAACGTGTCCGACACCGGCGATGGAGTCCCCGGCGAGCTACGGGAGGCGATCTTCCGTGACGGCGTGTCCACCCGCCGGGCCGCCCCCGACCGGACGCGCGGCCTCGGTCTCGCGCTGGCCCGGCACACCGCCCGTGCCCGTGGCGGAGACGTGACCCTCGCCGACCCGGGCCTTGACGGGCACGGCGCGGTCTTCGTCGCCTGGCTTCCCGGCGTTCTCCTCGGGGCTCGAGGGGAGGCAACGCAGTGATCGGTGTGCTCGTGGTCGACGACGACTTCCGGGTGGCCCAGGTGCACGCCGGCTTCGTCGGGCTCGTTCCGGGTTTCCGGGTCCTCGGCCAGGCCCACACGGCTGCCGACGCCCGTGTGAAGGCCGGGCGGCTCGCCCCCGAGCTGATCGTGCTCGACGTCTACCTGCCCGACGCCTCCGGTCTGGACCTGCTGACCGAACTCGACGCCGATGTGATCATGGCGACCGCGGCGGCGGACGCCCGCTCGGTCCGCACGGCCCTGTCCCGGGGTGCGCTGCACTATCTGATCAAGCCCTTCGTGGCGCAGGAACTCGCCGCGCGGCTGACCGCCTACGCCCGCTACCGCGACCAGCTCGGCAGCCGGCGCGAGCTGAGCCAGGAGACCGTCGACCAGGCCGTACGGGCGTTGCACACCACTCCGCAGACCTCGCCGCAGAGCTCGAAGGGACAGTCGCTGGTCACCAGCCGGCTGATCACCGACACACTTCGGCACGCGGCCCGGCCACGTTCGGCCGCCGAGATAGCCACCGAGGTCGGGATCTCACGCGCGACCGCGCAGCGCTATCTCGCCTCACTCGCGCAGTCCGGCCGGGTCCAGGTCTCGCTGCGGTACGGCACCACCGGACGGCCGGAACACCAGTACGCGTGGAAGCCCGAACCGTGACGGGCCGGGCTCACCCGGCTCCGGCCCCGAGGACCGGAAGACACGGCTCGAGGCCGGTGATCTTCACCGCGACGGTACGGTGCCGTCGCCAGCCTTCCTCGTCGAGCTGGAGCCGCTGCTCATAGCCCAGGCCGTCCCGCACGCGGGACCGGGCCATGCCGTTGTCGCGGTAACCGAGTTTGCGTGACACCGCCAGAGACGCGGCATTGTCGGTCAGCGCCGCGGTGACGGCGGACTCCGCGCCCAGGCCGGCGAAGGCGAGGTCGAGCACGGCGGCCCGCATCTCGGTCCCGATGCCCTTGCCCTGGTGCCGCAGGCCGAGCCAGGATCCGGTCGCGACCTCGCGCTTGACCGAAAAGCTCTGTGCGCTGATGCCCTGGGTCCCGGCGACCTCACCACCGGCCAGGACGACGAGCTGCAGGCTCCAGTCCTCCGGCCGCCAGTCGGCGAGCTGGCGCCAGTGGAACTGCATGACCCCACGTGCGCGTTCGACCGGCGGCCGATCGGTCCAGGGCACCAGGAAGGGCATGCGGTCCGGACTGTGGACCCCAGCGATGGACAGCTCGGCGAGCGCGTCCAGTTCCTCGAGGGTCGGCAGCCGGAGCTCCAGGCGTGCGGTGGTGAGCCTCAATCCGTACAGCGGCCAGTGACGGGGTTTCATCGTGCGATTGTGCTGCCCTTCACCGCTGACCCGCACCTGCTTTTCCGCGGCCGTGACGGCGGCCGCTCAGGCGATGCCGTAGACGCGCTCGACCTCGAGGCGCAGGACCACCCGGCGGTCCTTCACCATGGCGGCACGGTAATCGTCCCAGTCCGGGTGCTCGCCCTGGATGCGGCGGTAGAGGTCGATCAGCTCCTCCACGGTGGCATCGCCGGGATCGGCGGCGACCGGCGACAGGTCGGCGGTGCCCTCCGCCACGACGTACGGCCAGAACTTCTCGGTGGTCGCGTGCAGGCTGGCGCGCGGATCCCGCCGCAGGTTGCGGGTCTTGGCCCGGTCGTCGGTTATGGAGACCCGGATGACCCGGGCGGACCGGTCATAGTCGTAATTGATGTTCGACAGTTGCGGACGGCCGTCGCTTTTGATCGTCGCCAGCACGCCGTCGTGCCGGCTCGCGAGCAGTGAGTGGAGCGCGTCATCGGTCATGGCCCAGCCAACCTCCTTCGGCGGTGAAGTATTCCTCCGATCGAGGCACTCGGATTCTGCCGCGGGCCCCGGTTTGGATAGCGTCACATCATGCGACTTGGTGTCCTGGATATCGGCTCTAACACGGTTCACCTCCTAGTGGTGGACGCCCACCAGGGTGCCCGTCCGCTGCCGGCCTACTCCCACAAGGCGCAGCTCAAGCTCACCGACCACCTGCAGGACGGCAACCGGTTGTCCGAGGAGTGCGCCGGCCGGCTGCGGAGCTTCGTCGGTGAGGCGCTGCGGCTGGCCGAGGACAAGGGCGTCGAGGATGTGATGGCCTTCGCCACGTCGGCCGTGCGCGACGCGGTCAACGGTCAGGAGATCCTGGACCGGATCCGCCAGGACACCCGGATCGACATCGACGTGCTGTCCGGCGAGGCCGAGTCACGGCTGACGTTCCTCGCCGTACGCCGGTGGTTCGGCTGGTCGTCCGGGCGGCTGCTGGTGCTGGACATCGGGGGCGGATCTCTGGAGATCGCCTCCGGCGTGGACGAGGAGCCGGACGCCGCGATCTCGCTGCCGCTCGGCGCCGGGCGGCTCACACATGACCGGTTCACCGCCGACCCGCCACCGGCCGAGGAGGTACGGCGGCTGCGCAAGCACGTGCGCGCCGAGATCGCGCGTACGGTCGGCGACGTGATGCGGTACGGCCGGCCCGACCACGCTGTCGCCACGTCCAAGACCTTCAAGCAGCTCGCCCGCATCACCGGCGCCGCGCCGTCGGCCGAGGGTCAGCACGTGCGGCGCGTGCTGAGGCACGCCGACGTCACGCAATGGGCCGACCGGCTCACGCACATGACATCGGCGCAACGCGCGCAACTGCCCGGCGTCTCGGAGGGAAGGGCGCCGCAGCTGCCCGCCGGCGCGATCGTCGCGGACGCGACCATGGACCTGTTCGGGCTGACGGAGCTGGAGATCTGCCCATGGGCGCTGCGGGAGGGCGTCATCCTGCGCCGCCTGGACGCGATGCCGCTGGAGGGGCGGAGCTGACCGGCCCGGCCTCCGCGGGCGGTTCAGGCGCCGGGACCGGACCGGCGGTCAGGTCGCACATCCGGACGGCGGGCAGGCTCCGCAGCCGCCGGGCGACCTCGGCGGGGTCTCCCGCCAGGGCGTCGGCGTCGAAGGCCCGGCATTCCGCGAGCGTGAGGACCCCGCCCAGCAGCGTGCCCGGCGCCCGTGCCACGACCATCGGGCCGATCTGCACCAGACCGGCCGGCATCTCCTCCAACCGTCGGAGCACACCGCGGAAGCCGGACGGCTCCCCGCCGTCCTCCTCGGTGCGTACGGATTCGAGCAGGGCGAGGAAGTCCCGCTCGAGCTCCCGGGGAGCCTTGCCGCTCAGGTAGTACCGTGCCCGCGCGGAGCCGGACGGCCCGGTGGCCCGGAAGCGGATCCGCAGCCCGGTGTCGCCGGCCCACCTCTCGTAGGCCTTGCTCAGGGCCGCCCGGGCCGAGGGATCCGGGCCGGACACCGTGCCCCGGACGGTGTCGCACTCGCCCGCGCCGTTCGTGCCGACCTGACCGAGCGCCCGCGCCGCCTCCTCCTCCAGCCGGGCCAGGGAGTGCCGGAGCAGATCGGCGACCAGCCGGTCGAGGGCGTCGACGGCCGCGGTGACGCGCCCGAACAGGTTCTCGTCGGCACGGCGGGCATCCTCCAGCCGGTCCAGCCGCTCGCGCAGCCGCGCGGTCTCCGCGGTCGGCCCGGCCGCGGGACCGGTGTCCAGCCGCTCGCCGGGGGCCGGGGCGGCGTCGCCCAGGCGGCCGGCGATCGCCTCGATCCGCTCGTCCTGGACCAGGGCGATGGCCTCGAGCTTCTCCAGCCGGCCGGTGATCCGGCGCGTGCCCCGCGCCATGGACAGCTCCGCCGCGGCGATGGCCAGGCAGGCCGCGATGAGAATCAGCGTCATGGTCGCTCCTCATGACCGGGGGGCCGGGGGATCTTGGGCGGTGAGGCGCAGAGCCAGCGAGGGACACATCGACACCGCCCGGCGCGCGTCGCGTTCGCCCCAGGCGGGGATCGCCGACCGGAGCGCGATCGGATAGCCGTCACGGTCCAGCCGGATGAGCTCCGGCGCCAGGTGAGCGCAGAGCCCGTGTCCCTCGCAGCGGGTCCAGTCCACGGCGATGGTCGTGGCGCCCTGGACCGGCAGCGGCAACAGGCCTCGTACCGGCAGCCCGCATCCGCCGGCCGTCTCGTGCAGCGTGAGGTCATGGTGGAACACCTCCAGGGCCGAGAGCACGAACCGGGCCGTTCCGTCGGGATGGGAACAGGCCCCCCGGCCCTGTCCGATGCCGGCCGCGTCCCGTACGCCCTCTGGGCCGGCGGTGCCGTCGGCGAGCGCGGTGAGCGCCGCCGCGACCGCCGGAAGGCCCAGCCGGCAGGGGCCGCACTGGCCCGCGGACTCGACCGCGAGATAGGCCGCGATCCGGGCGACCTCGCCGAGCGGGCAGGTGGCCGTTGCGAGCGGTAGGACCACCCCTGCCCCGAGCATCCCGCCCGCGGCCGCCAGCCCCGCCCTGGAGACGGGCGCGTGGGCGGCCGCCGACGGCGACAGCCAGCTCCCGTGGTAGCCGCCGGTGACCACCCCCTGGCCGGCCGAGGTGCCGCACCGCGCCAGCACCGTGCGGAGCGGCGTGCCCAGCGGGACCTCGATGACCGTGGTCCCGGCCACGGTCAGCAGCACCGTCCCGGGCTCAGCGCGGGTCCCGACACTCCCATAGAGGTCCACGCCCAGTGAGGTGACCAGCGCCAGCTGGGCGAACGTCTCCGCGTTGGAAAGGAGGGTGGGCCTGCCGTCCACCCCGGCGTCACTGGCGTGGAAGCTGCGGCCGGGCGGCAGCGGCGGCTCGCCGTTGATGGCGCGGATCACCGCGCCGCTCTCTCCGGCGATGAAGCGCTCGGGCAGTTCGACCACGCGGACGGGGAAGTCCCGCTCGGCGGAGGCCGCCCGGATGGAACGACCCCCGGGGCCGTTTCCGGTCACCACCACGACCACCTCGCGGCTCTCGAGCGCGTGCGCGGCCACCACCGCACCATCGAGCACGAGATGCGGGGCCCGGGCCAGCAGGACCTGATCCTTCGCGCTTCCCGGTTCGCCCTCGGCCGCGTTCACGACCACGACGCTGTCGGCGCCAGGGCCGTGCCGGCCGACCGCCCGGAGTTTGCGGGCGAAGGTGAAGGACGCACCGCCCCGGCCGCGCAGGTCCACCCGTTCGGCCATCGTGATGAGCCTGCCGAGCCGGGGCCGGTAGAGCCGTCCGTGCACGGCGCGGTGCCGGTCCAGGTCGAGCCGCTCGAAGCGATCGAAGCCCAGGGTCAACCGGCGCGTGTCGACGTGGCGGACGATCGGGCCGCTCACCGCGGGACCTTCGCCTGCTGGTCAGGGACCGGGCCGGCCGTGTCCGGGCCGGCTCCGGGTCCCGGCGGCGGCCGCTGTGTCTGCGCGGTCCGCGGACGCAGGGTGACCAGGGCCCTCGCCAGGAGCGACACCCCGACGACTGCCGCGCAGCCGGCATAACTCCAGGTGACCCATGTCGCCGGCCGGCGACCCGCCAGGAGGCCGTGGAGCATGGCGCACACCCAGCCGAGGTAGGCCAGGCTGTGGGCGGCGCGCCACAGCCCCGGCCGGCGGCTGATGGCGAAACGGCCTCGGACCAGGCCGGTGAGTATCACGATGGCCGTCAGCTGGGCGGCCACCGTGCCGAGGCTCATCGACGCGGTCCGGCCGAGGGGCAGGACCACCTGGATGGCGTCCGCGTTGTGGGTGAGGATCTGGATCAGCACATGGACCAGGAGGAACATGGTGCCGACGAGGGTCACGGCACGGTGCAGGCCCTGCGCCAGGATCCGGTGCCGCACGGTGAGGATCGCACGGTCGGTCGCGACCAGACCGGCCACGACCGACAGGCTCAGTGCGACCAGGGCCAGCACGCCGCCGTAGTAGTCGAGGAACCGCCGGAGCTCGGCTACCACGACCCCGCCCGCGGCGACGGCCCCGAGGAGGACGCCGAGGGCGGTGGCCACCCCGGTCCGGCCGGCGGCCGCGCGAAGCCGCCGCCTTTCCCGTGGAACGGGCTCCGGGTCGGCGGAGTCCGCGGGGACGCCGCCCGGCTCCTGGGTGAGGGACCGATCCGACCGGCCGGGCGGACGGGGGAACAGGCGGGCGGCCATGCAGTCCAGAGATCTGCGCGCGCGGCCGGGACGTGTCCGGAGCGGGCCCGCGCCCTCTCCCGCGTCCTGCGGGGCGCCCGGCACCTCACGCAGCCGCACGCCCGCTCCGGTGAGCCCCGCGTCGGACTGGCGGGCGCTCAGCCGCCGGGCCGGATCCGGCTCGGTGTCATCGAGCCGGGCGCTCAGCGCCTCGATCCGCTCATCCTGGACGACCGTGACGGCCTCCAGCCTCTCCAGCCGATCGGAGACCCGACGTGCTCCGCGGGCAAGGTAGAGTTCCGACCCGGCGATCGCCAGGCAGGCGACGATTATCATCACGGTCATGGTCGCTCCTCATGACCTGCCCCGTATCCCCCGTGTGACGGCACGACCTCTCTGGGTGAGGACGATAAGCCAACCGGCGGGTGCCTGTCAGGGTGTCCCGCCCCCGTCGGCGCTGTTCGCCTGGTTTATCCCGATTGGCGGTGCGGCCGGGGGGCGTGCGGACCCCTCGTCGCAAAGGGCCGGCGTCGATCCAATGACGGATGGGTGAAATCCTGTTTCCATGTGGGGTGTGAGCACTGTCATGTGAACTATGCCGGTTTTTGGGCATGACAGCAGGACCGCTTAATTCCAGGACTTGTTACGAAACTGTGGATACGAGAGGTGGCACCTCAGTGGCCAACGGAAGCCAATTTATAGTGGTCGCCAACAGGCTGCCGGTCGACCGGGTCACGGACGCGAACGGTGAGTCGTCGTGGCGGCGCAGTCCGGGCGGGCTCGTCACGGCCATAGCCCCGGTGATGCGCCGCCGCGCCGGCGCGTGGATCGGCTGGTCGGGTGCGCCGGACGAGGAGGTGGAGCCGTTCGAAGAGGACGGCATGTCCCTGGTGCCGGTGTCCCTCTCGGCGGAGGAGGTCGAGCTCTACTACGAGGGCTTCTCCAATGCCACGCTATGGCCGCTGTACCACGACGTGATCGCACCTCCCGTCTACGAACGTGAGCTGTGGGACTCCTATGTACAAGTCAACCGGCGCTTCGCCGAGGCGGCGGCGGCCGAGGCGGCGCCGAACGCCGTTGTCTGGGTGCAGGACTACCAGCTGCAGCTCGTTCCCGCGATGCTCCGGGAACTGCGTCCCGACCTGCGCATCGGTTTCTTTCTGCACATCCCTTTTCCGCCGCAGGAGCTTTTCGAGCAGCTGCCGTGGCGCCGGCAGATCATCCAGGGGCTCCTCGGCGCCGACCTGGTCGGCTTTCAGCTTCCGGGGGCGGCGTCGAACTTCCTGCGGCTGGCCCGTCGTCACCTGGACGGCCGCACGCACGGCACGTACGTCGAGGTGGGCGACCGGGTCGTGCGGGCTCAGGCGTTCCCCATCTCGGTGGACGTGGATGAGCTGACCGCCCTCACCCGGCGGCCGGAGGTGCGCCGGCGCGCCGAGGAGGTCAAGGCCGACCTGGGCGACGCCAAGATCATGCTCGGCGTCGACCGGCTCGACTACACCAAGGGGATCACCCAGCGGCTCCTGGCCTTCAACGAGCTCCTGGCCGACGGGGACCTCAAGCCCGGTGAGGCCGTCTTCGTCCAGATCGCCACGCCCAGCCGGGAGCGGATCGAGCAATACCAGCTGCTTCGCGACCAGATCGAGCAGCAGGTGGGACGGATCAACGGGGAGCACGCCGAGCTGGGCTCACCGGTCATCCACTATCTGCACAGCTCCTACAGCCGGGAGGAGCTGGCGGCGCTCTACCTGGCGGCGGACGTCATGGTCGTGACGCCGCTGCGCGACGGCATGAACCTGGTGGCCAAGGAGTACGTCGCCTGCCGCGAGGACCAGCGCGGGGCACTGGTACTGAGTGAGTTCGCCGGAGCGGCCGACGAGTTCAAGCGGTCGGCGTTCCGGGTCAACCCCTACGACATCGACGGGCTCAAGGAGGCGATGGTCGAGGCTCTGCACGCCCCGCCCGCCGAGCAGGCCCGGCGGATGCGCTCCATGCGCAAGCGGGTCATCGAACACGATGTCGACCGCTGGGCGCGGAACTTCCTCACCGCCCTGGAGGAGACTTCCTGACCCCTGCTGGGGATGGGCTCCTCAGGCCGGGGTGTCGAACGCCGCCCAGACGGCCTTGCCGCCGCCGGCCAGCCGGGCCCATCCCCACGTGGTGCTGATGGCGTCGATGACGTGCAGGCCGCGGCCGTTCTCCAGGAAGTCGTTCAGAGCCGGCGCGGGCGAGGCGACGAGCTCATCGCCGGCGTCGGTCACCACGGTCACCAGCCTGTGGTCGTGCTTGAGGAGCATCAGCTGGATGGGACGCGCGTGCGCCGCGTGGAGCACGCCGCGCATACCATGGCGCACCGCGTTGGTCACGAGCTCGGAGACGACGACGGTGGCGTCCTCGGCGAGCCGGCACAGCTGCCAGTCCGCCAGGGTTCCGCGGGTGAAATCGCGTCCGGTCCGCGGCGACTCCAGGTCCGACCGGAGCAGGCAGCGGGCGGCGTCCCGGATCCCCGCGCGCGGAGCGGGCCATCGGCCCGTGGCCGGCCAGGTCTGGCCCAGCATGGAGATCCAGTCATCGTGGCGGGGGGCTTGGTGACGAGCGGAGTCGTCGACGCGGCTGGCGCGGAGAACCATCATGGCGAACCCTGCAGGTCGAATGGGGGCGGTGATCGGGTAGCCGCTATCTTGCTCCTTAACGCGTGCAGGTGCAAGAGCTTCTGCAAGGACGGATGCACGTGCACGCGCCGGGCGCCGTACAGTGAGGGGTGGGGTGGGGTGTCTTCCACAGGGGGACTACTGATGGACCAGATCGACCGTGTGAACCAGTTCGACAACGGCATGCCGGCTTCGTTCCTGCGCGACCACGCCTGGAAGAAGAGCGCGCGGAGCAACCCGAGCGGCAACTGCGTGGAGATGGCGGAACTCTCCACCGGCGAGATCGCCATGCGCAACTCCCGCCATCCCAATGGTCCGGCGCTCGTATATACGCGCGCCGAGATCGAGGCGTTCATCAACGGAGCCAAGGATGGGGACTTCGACGAGCTGCTCAGTGCCTGATCCGGCGGACGGCTAGGAATCGGATCGTCACGGTGGGATACTGGCCGATCCGGTGTACCAGGAGCGCCCATGACCACCCGACCAGGCGGTGAGCCCACCGTCCGCGACATTTTCACGCCGCCGCGGGGCGGTCCGACCGTGCTGCGCATCCTGCTGGGTGCGCAGCTACGGCAGTTGCGAGAGGTCAGCGGCATCAGCAGGGAGGACGCCGGATACGCCATCCGGGCGTCCGACTCCAAGATCAGCCGGCTGGAGCTCGGCCGGGTGGGGTTCAAGGAGCGCGACGTCGCCGACCTGCTGACCCTCTATGGAGTCACCGACCAGCGAACCCGGGACCATCTGCTCTCCCTGGCCGTGCAGGCCAACGCCCCGGGCTGGTGGCACAGCTACGCCGACGTGATGCCCACCTGGTTCGAGGTCTACGTCGGCCTGGAGGAGGCCGCGGCGCGCATCCGCGCCTATGAGGTGCAGTTCGTCCCGGGCCTGTTCCAGACGGAGGACTACGCGCGCGCGGTGACCGGGCTCGGTCATCCCGACGCCTCCCATGAGGAGATCGAGCAGCGGGTCTCGCTCCGGATGACACGACAGCGGCTCATCACGGCGCCCGCCCCGCCGCAGGTGTGGGCGGTCGTGGACGAGGCCGCGCTACGGCGGCCGCTCGGCGGAGCGGAGATCATGCGGGAACAGCTCCGCCACCTCGTGGAGGTCACCGCGCTGCCGAACGTCACCCTGCAGGTGGTGCCCTTCGCGCATGGGGGTCACGCCGCCGCGGGCGGGCCGTTCAGCATCCTGCGGTTCGCCGAGTCGGACCTGTCCGACGTGGTCTATCTCGAGCAGCTCACCAGCGCGCTCTACCTTGACAAGCGCGAGGACGTGGATCGCTATCTGGCGGTGATGGAGCGGCTGTGCCTGGAGGCCGAGCCCGTCGGCGCCACGGCCGACATCCTCAAGCGGATCCTCGACGAGCTGTAGGACCCCCGGACCCGCGGCGCCTAGAGGCGGCCCATGCCGCCCAGCAGCCAGCCCGAGGGTGTGTCGTACGGGCGGTCCGGCCGCCATTCCGGCAGCGAGACGATGCCCGGTTCGAGGATCTCGAAGCCATCGAAGAAGCCCGTGATCTCCCGGCGGTCGCGCACCCGCCACTGCTCGCGGATCGGCTTCAGCGCCGCGTGCCCGGCGGAGATCTCCTCGGGCGACTTCCCCTCGTCCGTCGTGTGCGCCAGCGCGAGATGGCTCCCGGGCGCCATGGCATCCCGGAAGGTGGCCACGATCCCGGCCGGGTCCTGATCAGTGATCACGTCTAGCACTGAGATCATCAGCAGTCCCACAGGGCGGTCGAAGTCGATCAGCCGGATCACGTCCGGATGCGTCAGGATCTCGCCGGCCTGGCGCGCGTCCGCGTGGATCGCCGTGGCGTTGGCGTCGGCCGACAGCACCGCGCTGTAGTGGTTGACCGCCACCGGGTCGTAGTCGACATAGACGACCCTTGCCTGCGGGTCGGCCTTGTGCGCGAGGTCGTGCACGTTGCCCCGGCCGGGCAGACCGCAGCCGATGTCGAGGAACTGCCGGATCCCCTGGCCCAGCAGGAACCGGACCGCCCGGCGCATGAACCTGCGGTTCTCGGTCGTGGGCAGGGTCTTCATCGACAACGCTTTGAACATCTGTTCCGCGACCACGCGGTCAGCGGCGAAGTTGTCCTTGCCGCCGAGGGCGTAATCGTACATTCGGGCATTGTTCGGGGTGCGCGGGTCTATACCGTCCGGTAGCGAAGTGTCATCACTCAACGCGGCCCCTTACATCGCCTTGGCCCGAATCCGGATCACTTTACGGGAACGTGATCCGAACAGCACACAGTAGTCAATGATTTGTCCGAGAACCTTAAGGTCCCCGGCCGCCGTCAGGCGGGCAGCCCGAGCTCCCGCGCGATGATGATGCGCTGCACCTCGGAGGTGCCCTCGCCGACCTCGAGGATCTTGGCGTCCCGGTAGAACCGGCCGACCGGGTACTCGTTCATGAAGCCGTAGCCGCCGAAGATCTGGGTGGCGTCCCGGGCGTTGTCCATCGCGGCATTCGAGGCGACCAGCTTGGCGATCGCGGCGTCGCGCTTGAACCGCTCGCCGGCGAGCATCTTCGCCGCGGCCCCGTAGTAGGCCAGGCGGGCGGTGTGCGTCCTCGTCTCCATGTCGGCGATCTTGAACTGGATCGCCTGGTACTCGCCGATCGCATGGCCGAACGCCGCCCGCTCGCCGACGTAGCGCAGGCACTCGTCGACGCAGCCCTGAGCCAGCCCCACGGACAGCGCGGCGATGGCGACGCGACCCTCGTCGAGGGTCTGCAGGAACTGCGCGTAACCGCGTCCGCGCGGGCCGACCAGGTTCGCCTCGGGGACGCGGACGTCCTCGAAGGACAGCTCACGGGTGTCGGAGGCCGACCAGCCGACCTTGGAGTACTTCTGGCCGACGGTGAACCCCGGCGTGCCGGACGGCACGATGATGGTGGAGATCTCCCGGTCTCCGGTGAGCGCCGCGACGGTCACGAAGGAGGTGATGTCGGTGCCGGCGTTGGTGATGAACGACTTGGAGCCGTTGATCACCCAGTGCCCGTCCTCGAGCCGCGCGGTCGTGCGCATGCCGCCGGGCACGTCGGAGCCGCCGCCGGCCTCGGTGAGCCCGAACCCGGCCAGCCGTACACCGGAGCACAGCCGGGGCAGCCACTCACGCTTCTGGTCCTCGCTGCCGAATCGGAAGATCGGCATCGCCCCGAGCGAGACGCCCGCCTCCAGCGTGATGGCGACGGAGGAGTCCACCCGCGCGAGCTCCTCCAATGCCAGGCACAGGGCGAAGTAGTCGCCGCCCATCCCGCCGTGCTCCTCGGGGAAGGGGAGGCCGAACAGGCCCATCTTCCCCATGCCGGCGACGATGTCGTAGGGGAACTCACCACGCTCGTAGAGGTCCCCGATCACGGGCGCGACCACGTCGCGGGCGAACCGCGCCACCGTGTCCCGGAGCGCCTGGTGCTCTTCGCCCAGCCGAAAATCGATCATGTCTTCACTTCCTGAACATCGGACGGGGAGAGGGCCTGGACGACGCGGGAGGGACTGGGCCGGCCGAGGTGTCCCGCCATCCAGCGGCTCGTCTGGACCAGCTTGGCGAGGTCGACGCCGGTGTCGATGCCCAGGCCGTTCAGCATCCAGACCAGGTCCTCGGTCGCCAGGTTGCCGGTGGCGCTCTCGGCGTACGGACAGCCGCCGAGCCCGCCCGCGGACGCGTCCACCGTGGTGACCCCGCAGCGCAGCGCCGCGAGGGTGTTGGCGAGGGCCTGACCGTAGGTGTCGTGGAAGTGCACAGCGATGCGGTCCGTGCCGACCCCCGCGGCTGCGAGCGCCTCGATCAGGGCGGTGACCTGGCCGGGCGTGCCCACGCCGATCGTGTCCCCCAGGCTCAGCTCGGTGCAGCCGAGGTCCAGGAGCCGGGTCGCCACTGAGACCACCTGGGCGATCGGGACGTCGCCCTCCCATGGATCGCCGAAGCACATGGACAGATAGCCCCGTACGGCCAGGCCGGCGGAGCGCGCCCGATCGACCACCGGGGCGAACATCCCGAGCGACTCCTCCACCGTGCGGTTGAGGTTGCGGCGGGCGAAGGTCTCCGTCGCGCTGCCGAACACCGCGATCTCGGTGGCGCCATGGGCCAGTGCGCGGTCGAGGCCGCGCGCGTTCGGCACCAGCACCGGATAGCGGACGCCGCCGGCCGGGGACAGGATCTCCAGCAGCCGCTCGGCGTCGGCGAGCTGCGGTACCCACTTCGGGTGCACGAAGCTCGTCGCCTCGATGGTCGTCAGTCCCGCGGCGGCGAGCCGGTCGATGAACTCGGCCTTGACCTCCACCGGCACGAGCGCCGACTCGTTCTGCAGCCCGTCCCGCGGCCCGACCTCATAGACCGTCACCCGGTCCGGCAGCCCCTGCAAGGGCACCTTCATCTCGCCTCCGTTGAGCTGGTCGCTGAAGTGATCTCGGCCAAGGGCTCGTCGAGGGAGACCTGGTTGCCGGGGCGGGCCGTCAGGGTCGCCACCACGCCGTCGACCGGCGCCACCACGGTGTGCTCCATCTTCATCGCCTCGACGATGACCAGCGGCTGCCCTTCGGTGACCACGTCGCCCTCGGCCACCTTGACCGCCAGCACGGTGCCCGGCATCGGGCTGCGGACCACGCCGCCCATGGCCTGCCCGGCGCCGCCCGCCACGGCCACGACGGTGTGCTCGGTGAGGGCCCAGGTGGCACCGCCGCGGCTGAGCCAGCAGACGTCCGCGTCCCTCGCGCACGCATAGCCGGCCGTACGCCCCGCATAGGTCATCGAAAGGTCTCCGGGACCGTCCCACCGGGCGGCGGCGCGCACCGGGTCGCGGCCGTCGATCGACACCTCGGCGTCCGCGGCGCGGCCGCGTACCCGTACCTCCACCGGATCACGGCCGCTCGCGGTGATCAGCCAACGGGTCCAGGCGGGCTCGCCCGGCCTCCAACCGTCGGGGATGTCCCAGGGATCGGCGGGCCCGGCCGGTTCCAGGGACAGCACCCGCTCGAGCGCCGCGGCCGCGAGCGCCTGTTCGTCGTCGTCCGCCCGCTCGCCGGTGAGCTCCGGGAGCACGCGCTCCACCAGCCCGGTGTCGAGCCGGCCCGCCGTCACGTCCGGATGGGTTACCAGCCTCCGGAGAAAGCCGACATTGGTCGTTACTCCGAGCAGCGTGTAGGAGGCCAGGGCCCGGTCGAGCCCGCGTAGCGCCGTCTCGCGGTCCCGGCCCCAGACGATGACCTTGGCCAGCATGGGGTCGTAGGAGCTTCCCACCTCGTCCCCGGGCGCGATGCCCGAGTCGACCCGGACGTCGGGGCCGGCCGGCTCGGACAGGGCCAGCACCCGGCCGCCGGTGGGCAGGAACCCGCGCGCCGGATCCTCGGCGTAGACCCGGGCCTCGACCGCATGCCCCTCCAAGGCGATGTCGTCCTGGCCGAAGGGCAGTGGCTCTCCCGCGGCGATCCGCAGTTGCAGCTCGACGAGGTCGTACCCGGTCACCAGCTCGGTGACCGGGTGCTCCACCTGGAGCCGGGTGTTCATCTCCATGAAGAAGAACTGCTCTGGCCGGGCGGAGGACAGGATGTACTCCACGGTGCCCGCGCCGACATAGCCGGCGGCCCGCGCCGCGGCTACCGCGGCGGCTCCCATCCGCTGCCGGGCGGCGGCGTCGAGCAGCGGCGACGGCGCCTCCTCCACGATCTTCTGGTGCCGCCGCTGCAGGCTGCACTCGCGTTCGCCCAGGTGGACCACGTTGCCGTGCGCATCGGCGAAGACCTGGATCTCGATGTGCCGGGGGCTGTCGAGATAGCGCTCCACGAGCAGCGTGTCGTCGCCGAACGAGCCCCGGGCCTCGCGCCGGGCCGAGGCGATCGCGTCCGGCAGCTCGGCCGGGTCCCGCACGACCCGCATCCCTTTGCCCCCGCCGCCCGCCGACGGCTTGAGCAGCACGGGCATCCCGATCTGCGCGGCCGCCTCGGCGAGCTGGGCGTCCGACAGACCGGACTCCTCGCTCCCCGGCACCACCGGGACTCCGGCGGCGGCCACGGTGCGCTTGGCGCGGATCTTGTCGCCCATGGCTTCGATGGCGGAGGCGGGCGGTCCGGCGAAGACCAGGCCGGCGTCCGCGCACGCCCGCGCGAACGCGCTGTTCTCGGCCAGGAACCCATAGCCGGGGTGCACCGCCTCGGCGCCTGTCCGGTGGGCGGCGTCGATGACGCCGGCGATGCTCAGATAGCTGTCGATGCGCACGGCGAGGTCGGCGTCCCGCACGTGCCGGGCCTTCGCGTCGGCGTCGGTGTGCACCGCCACGGAGGTCAGCCCGAGCCGGCGGAGCGTGCGAATGATCCGTACCGCGATCTCACCGCGGCCGGCGACCAGGACGGTCTCGAACATCAGGCTCCTCACATCCGGAATACGCCGTAGCCGACGGGTTCGAGCGGCATGTTCGCCGTGACCGACAGGGCCAGCCCCAGGACCCGCCGGGTGTCCATCGGATCGATGACACCGTCGTCCCACAGCCGGGCGGTCGAGTAGTAGGGATTGCCCTGCCGCTCGTACTGCTCCCGGATGGGTGCCTTGAAGTCCTCCTCGGCGTCGGCCGGCCAGTCCTCGCCGCGGCGTTCGAACTGCTCGCGGCGTACGGTCGCCAGGACCGAGGCGGCCTGCTCGCCGCCCATCACCGAGACGCGCGCGCCCGGCCACATCCACAGGAACCGGGGGGAGTAGGCCCGGCCGCACATGGCGTAGTTCCCGGCCCCGAACGAGCCGCCGAGGACGACGGTGAACTTGGGTACCCGTGCGCAGGCCACGGCGGTGACCATCTTCGCGCCGTGCTTGGCGATGCCCCCCGCCTCGTACTCCCGGCCGACCATGAACCCGGTGATGTTCTGCAGGAACACAAGCGGGATCGAGCGCCGGTCGCAGAGCTCGATGAAGTGGGCGCCCTTCTGCGCCGACTCGCCGAACAGGATGCCGTTGTTGGCGACGATCCCGACCGGGTGGCCGTGGATGCGGGCGAACCCGGTGACCAGGGTCGGGCCGTACTCCCGTTTGAACTCCTGGAAACGGCTCGCGTCGACGATTCTGGCGATCACCTCGCGTACGTCGTAGGGGGTGCGCGAGTCGGGCGGCACCACGCCGTACAGCTCGGCCGGGTCGGCCAGCGGCTCCTCGGACGGGGTGACGTCCCACGGCCGCGGGGTCCGCGGCGCGAGCGTGCCGACGATGTTGCGTACGATCCGCAGCGCGTCCGCGTCGTCCTCGGCCAGGTGGTCGGTCACCCCGGAGGTACGGGCGTGCAGCTCGCCGCCGCCCAGTTCCTCGGCCGTGACGACCTCGCCGGTGGCGGCCTTCACCAGGGGCGGGCCGCCGAGGAAGATGGTGCCCTGGTTCCGCACGATGACGGCCTCGTCGCTCATCGCCGGGACGTAGGCACCGCCGGCCGTGCAGGAGCCGAGCACCGCGGCGATCTGCGGGATGCCCCGGGCCGACATCGTCGCCTGGTTGTAGAAGATCCGGCCGAAATGCTCGCGGTCGGGGAACACCTCGTCCTGGCGGGGCAGGAAGGCGCCGCCAGAGTCGACCAGATAGAGGCACGGCAGGTTGTTGTGCAGCGCGACCTCCTGCGCGCGCAGGTGCTTCTTCACGGTGACCGGGTAGTAGGTGCCGCCCTTGACGGTGGCGTCGTTGGCGACGATCACGCATTCGCGGCCGGAGACGCGGCCGATGCCGGTGATGATCCCCGCGCCCGGGGCCTCGTCGTCGTACATCCCGTCGGCGGCGAGCGGGGACAGCTCCAGGAACGGCGAGCCCGGGTCGAGCAGCCCGTCCACCCTGTCTCGCGGCAGGAGCTTGCCGCGGGAGACGTGCCGCTCGCGGGCCCGTTCGGGGCCGCCGAGCCGCGCCCGGGCCAGCCGGTCCCGTAGCTCGGCCACGAGGGCGTGGTTCTGCTCGGCGTTGTGCTTGTACGCCTCGCTCGTCGGATCCACTCGGGACCCCAGCGCCGGTGAGCTCATAGCGTCCTTGTCGGCTCGCGGTTAACGATCGTTAACAACGTCGATGTTTATGAACGTTAACACGGATTGGCTCGCACTTCCCCTACACTTCCCATGATGACCGAAGTCGTGCAGGGTTCGCAGCGCAGGACCGAGATCCTGGCCGCGGCCGCGGAGCTGTTCGCGCGCCGCGGCTACCACGGCGTGTCGATCGGGGATCTCGGCCGGGCGGTCGGCCTGACCGGGCCCGCGCTCTACCGCCACTTCAGCGGCAAGGACGCGGTGCTCGCGCAGATGCTCCTCGACATCAGCGAACGGCTGCTGGCCGAGGGTTCCGCGCGGGCCGCCGCCGCGACCACGCCAGGGGCGGCGCTCGACGCGCTGCTCCGCTGGCACATCGACTTCGCGCTGGACAACCCCGCGCTCATCACCGTGCACGAGCGTGAGCTCGAGAACGTGCCCGAGCCGCAGCGCCGTGAGATCCGCCGGTTGCAGCGGTCCTACGTCGAGGAGTGGGTGACCGTCCTGCGGCTTACGGATCCCGACCTGACCGAGGGCCGGGCCAGGGCCGCCATGCACGCCGTGTTCGGGCTGCTCAACTCCACCCCGTACAGCGCCGGCGGACTGACCCGCGAGGCCATGGGGGATCTCCTGCACACCATGGCCCGGACAGCGCTTGCCGACCTCGGCTGACGGCCCACATGTGAGCCGCGCCGGAGGCGGGCAAGGGGCTGTACGGTATGAGCCACCCGCCCACCCCACCCCCCGTTGACCGTCCAGCGTGCCCCCGGGTGTCTATGGATGACACGTCTCCCCCCCGGGCGTTCTGCCATCTGAAGACAACTGGAGATTTTGTGGCGAGAATCCTCCCGCGAGCGTGGTCGATCATTGCGATCACGGCCATGGCCGGTCTGCTGATGCCGTCGTCCGCCGCCCAGGCCCAGAGCGGCTTCACGGCGGGCGCGCCCGGCGCCGGCGACCCGTACTTCCCGGACATGGGCAACGGCGGCTATGACGCCCAGCACTACAGCCTCTCGCTCACGTACGACCCCGGCACCAAGGCGATCAACGCCCACGCCACGATCCAGGCCCGCGCCACCCAGAACCTGTCCCGCTTCGACCTCGACTTCCTCGGCCCCCTGAAGATCAGCGCACTGACCGTGAACGGGCACAGGGCGCCCTACCGCCGGACCGGCGCACAGGAGCTCGTCATCACCCCGCCGAACCGGCTGCGTCGCGGAGGAGCTTTCACTGTCGACGTGGCCTACTCCGGCGTACCTCAGATGATCAACGACAAGGCGCTCGGCGTCTCGGGCTGGGTCGCCACGCACGACGGCGCCGTCGCGCTGTCGCAGCCCTTCGGCTCGGCGACCTGGTTCCCGGTCAACGACACGACCAAGGACAAGGCGACGTACGACTTCACGATCACAGTGCCGAAGGGCCTGACGGCGCTGGCCAACGGCGAGCCGGCCGGCACGTGGTCACACGGGTCGGCCACGACCTTCCGCTGGGCCGACCGGCAGCCCACCGCGAGTGAGCTGGTCATGGTGGCCATCGGCCACTTCGACGTCAAGGACGCCTGCACCGCGAGCGGCCTGCGCAACATCACCGCCGTCGACCCGGCCTCGGTGCCGCCCGGGACCCAGACCACCGCCGGCGACGCCTTCAACGCGGCCACCGCGGACGTCACCGAGTGGCAACAGAAGCTGTACGGCCGCTACCCGTTCTCCTCGGTGGGCGGCATCAACGTGCTCGCCCCGAACGTCGGCTATTCCCTGGAGACCCAGGGCCGGCCGGTGTACGCACGCGGCAGGGCCGGTGCGATCCCCAGCGCGGACCTCCTCGCCCACGAGCTCGCCCATCAGTGGTTCGGTGACTCGGTGACTCCCGCCCAGTGGAAGCACATCTGGCTGAACGAGGGCTTCGCCACCTACGCCGAGTGGCTCTACAGCGAGCAGCACGGCGGCAAGACCGCGCAGCAGCTCTTCGACGAGCCGTACAACTCCGCCGGCACGGACTGGACCGGCAAGGTCGCCGAACCGGGCCGCGACCACATCTTCGACGGCCTGGTCTACACGCGCGGCGCGATGACCATTCACCGGCTCCGCAAGGCCGTCGGTGACAAGGCGTTCTTTCAGCTGCTCAAGGCGTGGCCGGCGGCACACCGCTACGGCAACGACACCACGGCCGAGTTCATCGCCTTCGCCGAGCGCTTCACCCACAAGGACCTGGAAGCGTTGTTCAGGACCTGGCTCTACACAGAAGGCAAGCCCTCCGTGTGAGCCCGCCACTTCAGCAGGTTGTGCTGAGGCTGGCGGTTCTTGGCGGATCGGTTGAACCGTTCCGGCGCGTTGCCGTATGCCGGGATGTTCGACCGGAGCCGCCTCGTATCCGGTTCATCACCAAGTTCCAAGGAGGACCCTGAACATGGCTGCTCCTCTCAAGACCCTCCTGACCAGGTGCCCCTAGCCGTGAAGCCAGGCACGTTCGTCGCGGTGATCGGTCCGTTGGACTCTGGCAGAAGTACGACGATCGCCGGGGCAGGTGAGCAGAGGGATCGATCGTGGAAAGACGCCGGTACGGGAGGGTGACCGGGGCGATGCGGGATCACGCGGAGCCCATCAACGCACGGGATACGCCGCGATGCGTGATGCGCGCCGAGCACCTCGGGCGCTCACACAACCTTGACTCGGATAACGGACCAACCCCCTGCCCCGCCAGACGGCTGTACGGCAGGGAGCCCGAGACGGCGGCGCTCGCATCCGCACTGGACGCCGTAGGCCGGGGCACGGCACAGTTCCTGTCGCTGGAAGGGGCGGCCGGCATGGGCAAGAGCGCTCTGCTGGCCAAGGTCGGAGCGGACGCCCGGCGGCGCGGGTGGACCGTGCTGATGGGCCGGGCCGTGATCCTTGAGGCGGCCAACGAGTTCGGCGTGATACGGCAGATTCTGGCCGGGCTTCCGCCTCTGCCGGACGGCCGATCGGCAGGGCTTCTCGGCGGCTCAGTGCCGGCGGACGCCTCGCCTTTCGACCTGTTCGAGCTGGCGTCGGCCCACCTGTTCGAAGTCACCGCGGGCGCTCCGGTCCTGATCACGCTGGACGACCTGCAATGGTGTGACGCCCTGTCTCTTCGATGGCTCGCCTACCTCGCGCACCGTAGTGCGAACCTGCCGCTCGCCCTTGTGCTGGCCGGGTCCCCAGGAGAGATGAGCGAGGAGCGGTTTCTGGTCGATGAGCTGATCACGTCCTGCGAGCGGCGGACGCTGCACCGCTTGCACGAGACCGACCTCAGCCAATGGATCACCGATGTCCTGGACGCCCGGCCGGACGATGCCTTCGTCGGGGGATGCCACCAGGCCACCGGCGGCAATGGAGCGTTGCTGGCCGAGTTGCTGCCGGCCCTGGCCGCGCGATCCGTACGACCGGTACGTGAGTCGCTCGCGTTGATCGAGAGCGTCGGCTGTATCGCCGTGTCCGGACGTGTACTCCCCTGGATCAAGCGGGGTGGACCCGAGGCGCTGGCCGTCGCACAGGCGGTGGCGGTCCTCGGTGACGACGGCGAGCTCCTGCTGGTCGCCGAGCTCGCGGGACTGGACCTGGACACCGCCGCGAAGGCGGTCGACAAGTTGATCCAGCTGGACATCCTGTCCGACACCTTGCCGCTGCGCTATGCTCTTCCGCTGGCGCGTGCGGTGGTGAATACGGGGATCTCCACCGGATTCCGGACCTCGCAACGGTTGCGCGCCGCACGCCTTGTCCGTGACTACTACGCCGAACCGGAGCGGGCTGCAGCGCACATCATGGCCGTCGACATATCCGCCGAGCGGTGGGCGTTGGATACGCTCCGCGCCGCCGCAGACTCGGCCCTGGAAAGAGGTCTCCCGCAGCCGGCTGTCGGATACCTACGTCGAGCGCTCGCCGAGCCGATGCCGGTCTCCTCCCGCGCGGAGCTGCTGGCGCGCCTCGGCGCCATCGAGGCCGGCGCGGGCATCGCGGGTGCGGACAGCACGCTCTTCAAAGCCCTCAACATGGCCACCGAGCCGTCGCTCCGAGTCCGGATCGGGGTGGACCTGGCCTACGTGGACGCCACCGCCGGACGCTCGCTCAAACCTGCCCTGCGGATAGTCGATGAGGCTTGCGCCACGTTGCCGCCGGAGCACGGTAAGCGTGCGGCCGAGGCCGAGTTCGGAGTCTTCATGGCGCACGCTGCCTCTGCCGAGAGCGGTGAGTTCTTCGACAGGCGGCTACCCAGGCTGCGGGAGCTGGTCGCCGGTGATGACCGCCTGACCGTGCTGGCCGGCCTGGTGGAAGCCTGGTCCGATACCCGACGAGGACGTGACCGGGCGGACTGCGTTCGCCGCGTGCAGGCCGCACTGGAGGCCATCGACCGGCACAAGATCTGTGAACTTCAGCTGCGCTGGCTGGCCGCCAGCGCGCTCATCGACGCCGAAGAATACGACCTCGCCGACGATTTGCGCGAGACCGACGGCCACTTCGCGCATCGCGAAGGTGCGGCGGGTGACGCCACGATCTCGGCCTACCTCCGCGGGCGCCTCGCCCACGGCCGAGGTGACCTGAACTCGGCCCGGACGGCGTTCGGCAAGGCGCTGGAAAATCCCTCCGTGGTCGGGACGACCGGGGTCGCTCGGCTGATACGGCTAATGACGGACATCGGTCACCTGGACAGCGCCGACCGCTTGGTCCGCGATCACAGCCTGGCTGCACCGGCGGGCCCCACATGGGCGACCGCCGCATTCGCCTTCGCCAAGGCTTCACTGTGCATGGTCCGGAACCAGTACAAGGAGGCGCTGCGGGGCTTCCTGGAGGCAGGCCGAATTCTGCGCACGCTCGGCATCGACAACCCGGCGGCGCTCGCATGGCGCTCCCAGGCCGCGCGGTGCCATGCCCTCCTCGGCGAGACCTCGGCCGCGGCCTCGCTGGCCGCGGAGGAGCTGCGCCTCGCCCGGCGGTGGGGCGGGCCTCGCGCGCTCAGCACCGCCCTTGCCGCGGCCGGCGTGGTCAACCTGGACGTGGAACCGGCACTCGAGGCAGTGTCGGTCCTGGACCGGCTGGACGCGGACCTCCATCGCGCGGCGGCAGTGGTGGACCTTGGAATAGTCCAGCTGGAAACCGGCGCAGCCGATCAGGCGCAGGACCACCTCCAGGACGGGTTCGCACTGGCCCGAGTGATCAACGCCAGACCCGTCTGGCTCAAGGCGGCCCGATACATCAAGCGCGCCGGCGGCAGACCGGACCTAGGCCGGATCAGCGGCGTGACCGCGCTGACGGCTCAGGAGCGCGCTACCGCGGAACGTGCGGCCACAGGCGCGACCAACCGCCAGATCGCAGATGAGATGGTGCTCACCCAGCGCACCGTCGAGCAGTACCTCACCAGCGCCTACCGCAAGCTCGGCATCAACGGGCGGCCCCAACTGGCCGCCGCCCTGTCCTGCTGAGCCGCCGAGGATCTCCCATGCGCATCGACCGGCTCGACGATTCATAAGCGTGCACGTCCGGAAACCCACCAACAACCTCGTGGCCCCGGCCATCAGGTCATCCCCCCTCGCAGGAGTCCGCATGATGGAAGTCGTCGTCCCGCAAGCCCTCATAGACCGCCGTAGCCCGGTGCGGCTCCTCGTCAGTGGCGGTGGCAGCGGCGGCCACACGTTTCCGGCCGTCACGGTCGTCCGAGCGGCCCGGGAGGCGCTCGGCGGCCACGGCCTGGAACTGCAGCCGTTCTGGGTGGGGAGCGAGGGGGGCATCGAGGCAGGGATCGCAGCGGACGAGGGTGTGCCGTTCACCGCGATTCCCACCGGAAAGCTCCGGCGCGCTCGCAACCCACTCGCCATGATCTCGGCGGCCAACATTCGTGATGCCGGCAAGGTCCCGGCCGGTGTGACCGAGGCGATCAGCGCGGTCCGCAGCATCCGGCCCGACGCCGTGCTGTGTACGGGCGGCTACGTATCGGTTCCCGTCGGGCTGGCCGCCCGGGTCTGTCGCCGCCCGCTGCTCGTCCACGAGCAGACGGTCTGGGTAGGACTGGCCAATCGGATCACCATGCGCGGTGCGACACGCATTGCGCTCAGTGCCGAGCCGTCGATGGCACTGCTGCCAGAACGTTTGCGGGAACGAGCCGTGGTGACCGGCAACCCCCTTCGCGCCGGCCTGGGGGACGGTGACGCCGGCGCGGCACCTGGCCGACTCGGCTGGACGGGCTGGTCGCCGTCGCTGCCGACGGTCTACGTCACGGGTGGCTCGCTCGGCGCCCGGCAGATCAACGAGCTGGTGGCCCAGATCCTCCCGGATCTGCTGCGGTACGCCAACGTCTTTCACCAGGCGGGCAGCCAGATGGCCGACTCCGCGCTCGCGCTGGCCGAGACGTTGCCTGCCGATCTGCGTGCCCGGTACATGGTGCGCGGCTTCGTCGGTGATGAGCTCGCCGACGTGCTGGCCCTCGCCGACGTGGTCGTCTCACGGAGCGGGGGCGGCACCATCAGTGAACTCACCGCCCTGGGCAAGCCCTCGGTGCTCATCCCGCTGATCCCGACCGGCGGGGACGAACAGGTCCGCAACGCCGATCATCTCGCCGGACGCGGGGCCGCCCGCGTGCTGACCGGCGAGGACGCCACGCCGGCCCGGCTGGCCGAGGAACTCGCCGCGCTCCTCGCTGACCCGGCGCGTCGCGCCGAGATGTCCGCGGGGGCGCGCAGCCTGGGGCGGCCCCAGGCCGCCGCAACCTTGACCAGCGAGGTACTCGGCCTGTGCGCCGCCGACGCGTCCTGAGCGACGGGGCAGGTGTGGCGGCCCGAGGCGCGGCACCGGCCGGGTGACGATGGGCCACGTCAGGATTCGTAGATCCGGGGAATCGTTGCGGGGATCCGGGCGACGATCTCGGCGGGCACCATATCGAGCCGCCGGGCGAGTTCCACGACGGTGAGCTCGCCGTCGTCACCCGGACCGAACAGCACCACCTCCTCGCCGGGGCTGGGAAGGTCCTGGCCGACATCAAGCACGGTCTGCTCCATTCCCACCACTCCGGCGATGCGGTGGCGGCGGCCGGCGACCACCAGCTCGATTCCTGCGGTGCCGGCCCCCCGGGGCAACCCGTCGGCGTAGCCGACCGGCACGACGGCGACCGTAGTGTCGGCCGGGGCCCGGTAGGTGAGCCCGTACATCACCCCGGTGCCGGCCGGGATGCGTTTGACCGCGGCGACGGTCGAGCACAGGGTCATCGCCGGCCGTAGCCCAAAATCCCCGAGGGCCTCGACCGGGTTCAGGCCGTACACCGCCAGTCCGGTGCGAACCAGGTCGTAGTGGGTTTCGGGCAAGGTCAGCAGCGCGGCGGAGTTGGCCAGGTGCCGCAGCTCCGGCTCCACGCCGGCCGCCGCGGCGTACCCCACGGCCTCCTCGAACGCATCGAGCTGTGCGGTGATGGACGGATGCCCAGGGATGTCTGAACAGGCGAAGTGGGAGAACACCCCGGTCACCGTGATGCGACCGGCGCCCTGTGCGCGGCGCGCCGCCTCGACGAGTAGCGGCCAGTCGCCGCGGGTTGCCCCACCGCGGGACATACCGGTATCGACCTCGAGATGGACGCGGGCCGGATAGCAATTCCGCTCCGCGGCTTCGGTTATCAAAGCGAGCCGCCACGGTGTCTCGACGCCCAGTTCGATATCGGCCAGGATCGCGGCGTCGTAGTCGGCTTGGCACAAGGGCAGCCAGGCCAGTATCGGTGCGGTGATGTCCGCCCGGCGCAATGCCAGGGCATCCTCGAGATGGGCCACGCCAAGCCGGCTCGCGCCGCCCGCGAGCGCGGCGCGGGCCGCCGGTACCAGGCCATGGCCATAGGCGTTGGACTTCACGACCGCCATCACCGGCGTGCCCTTGGCGGCAGAGGCCAGTATCGAGGTGTTGGCGGAGATCGCCGCCAGGTCTATGCGTGCATGCGTGCCCTGGGCGACGTCGGTCGTCCCCGTGCGCCGGATCATCGAGTCCATGCGGCCAAGAATGGACGGGGCGGAACGTCGGTTATGTCCTGTACAGGCCGTTGGCGAAAATCACCGGGTGTGGTGATCCAGATTGCCCGGTAGGCACCACCGAAATGCCCGGTATCCCCACGGTTAGCCTCCGTCTACCATCAACAGGGACAAATTTGGCCAGAGGGGCGAGTGGGGAGCTTGACGGAGATCACCCTGATGTCGGACAAGCGAGTGGCCGACGTCCCGGTCGTGGATGTGGGCGAGTCCTTCGTCGATCTGAGGAGCCACTCCCAGCTTGTGCTCGACAGTCGGCTCGCCGATCCACTCGGAGCGTATGCCCACGTGCGTGCCAGTGTCGCGGTTCGGCTTCTGGAGGCGCAAAGTCTGCTTCCCGACGGTCTGCGGCTGCGTGTGGTCGAGGCCTACCGGCCGCCCGCGCTCCAGCGCCGCTACTTCGCCGAGTACTCCGCAGAGCTGGCCCGGCGCAACCCGGACTGGTCACCGTCATGGGTGTACGAGCAGGCCAGCAGGTTCGTCGCGCCGCTGGAGGTCGCGCCGCACGTGGCCGGAGCCGCAGTGGATCTGACCCTATGCGACGCCGACGGTACCGAGCTTCCGATGGGCACCGAGGTCAATGCCAACCCGGAGGAGAGCGGCGGCGACTGCTACACCGAGGCGCCCGGAATCCCCAGCAGCGCGAGACATAACCGGGAGCTGCTGAGCAAGGTGCTCACCGCGGCCGGATTGGTGAACTACCCCACCGAGTGGTGGCACTGGTCCTACGGCGACCGATATTGGGCGCTCCACACCGGTGCGCCGGCCGCACTATACGGAAAGCACGACATGATTCCGCTCCAGAGAGACGGCGATGATGCTTGACCAGCGGATCCGAGTAGGTGTCGTGTTCGGTGGCCCGTCCGCCGAACATGATGTGTCCGGCGCATCTGCACTGGCCGTCCTGCGCGGGCTCCCTCTTGACAGGTACCGCCCGGTGGTCCTCGGGGTGGGCAGAGACGGCCGCTGGATGCTGGTCCCGTCCTCAACGGTCGAAGAGGTCGCGGCCAGGAAGACCGACGGGCCGGCGATCCAGGACCGGCTGACCGCCGCTGGAACCGAGGTGGAGCTCAGGCCTGGAGGCCGTCTCGTCTCGTCGGATGCTCCGGATGTCGTGCTGGAACGGCTCGATGTCGTCTTTCCGGTCATGCACGGGCCGTACGGTGAGGACGGAGTGCTCCAGGGATTCCTGGAGTCCCTCGACATGCCGTACGTCGGGTGCGGAGTGCTCGCCTCCGCGGTCGGCATGGACAAGGTTGCGATGAGGCGGGCGTTCACCGCCGAAGGGATTCCGTCCGTCCCCCAGGTCTCGTTCACCGAGCGGCAATGGCGGACCTGCGACGAACCGCTGACGCTGGTCGGTGACCTCGGCTGGCCGCTGTTCGTGAAGCCGGCGAACATGGGCTCCTCCATCGGAATCTCCCGGGTCGCCGAGCCCGGCGAGCTGGCCCGCGCCGTCGACGAAGCGCTCCGGTACGACGAGGTCGTGGTGGTCGAGGAGGGCGTCACCGCGAGAGAGCTGCTCTGCGGGGTGATCGGTGACGCCGACGAGCCAGAGGCCTCGGTGCCGTCCGAGGCCAAGGTCAGCGGCACCTGGTCGGACTACGCACAGAAGTACCTCAGCGCGGCCGACACGATCACATCACCCGCCAACCTGCCGCCCGACATCACGGCGCAGGTACGCGAGATGGCCATCCGGGCGTTCCGCGCCATCGGCGGCTACGGACTGGCCCGGGTCGATTTCTACTACGACGAGGCGGCCCAGAGGATCTACGTCGGAGAGATCAACACCATGCCCGGTTTCACCGCCCGCTCGGTGTACGCGCGAGGCTGGGCCGAGAGCGGGATGTCCTACGAGGAGATCCTCACCCGCCTCATCGACCTCGCCTTCGCCCGGCGCTCGTCGAAGCGCCAGAAAGCCATGGGGGCCGGAGGATGATTCCTCTCACCCTGGAAGAGGTCGCGCAGGGCGTGGGCGGGACGGTGCATGGGACCGCCGCCCCCGGGCCCACCGTCACCGGGCCGGTCGTCATCGACTCCCGTGAGGTCACCACCGGCGCGCTGTTCGCCGCCATTGTGGGAGAACGTAGTGACGGGCATGATTTCGCCGGCCGGGCATATGCCGCCGGCGCGTGCGCGGTGCTGGGCTCCCGGGCCGTCGACGGACCATGCGTCGTGGTGGACGACGTGGTCTCCGCGCTCACTGAGCTGGCCAAGCTCGTCCGGGACAAGCTGGATCCCATCGTCATCGGCCTCACCGGATCTGTCGGCAAGACCACGACCAAGGATCTGCTCGCCCAGATTCTGGAGCGCCACGGACCGACCGTCGCCACCGCCGGCTCGTACAACAACGAGATCGGGCTCCCGCTGACGATCCTGCGGGCCGACCGGCGGACCCGTTACCTCGTTCTGGAGATGGGCGCCGGAAACCTGGGCGACATCACCCATCTCGCCCGGGTGGCCCGGCCTCAGCTCGGCCTGGTGCTCAATGTCGGCCCCGCGCACATGCTCACGCTCGGCGGAATCGAGGGTGTCGCGAAGGTGAAGGCCGAGCTGGTGGAGGCTCTGCCGCCCGCGGTGCGGGGCGGGTTCGCCCTGCTCAACGCCGATGACGAAGCCGTCGCCGCCATGGCGGGCAAGACCCTCGCTCAGGTGATGTTCTACGGGACCGCCGACGGCGCGACCGTTCAGGCCCGTGACGTCACGCTGGACGCCGCGGGCCGCCCGTCGTTCACCCTGCACACTCCGTCCGCTACGGCCACCGTACGGCTGCCTCTGCCAGGCGAGCACCAGGTCGCCAACGCGCTGGCCGCCGCGAGCGTCGCCGGTGTCCTCGGCATCACGACCGACCGGATCGCCGATGCGCTGAGCTCCGCGGCCCCACGCTCGCCGAACCGGTTCCAGATGACCGAGCGCCCCGACGGTGTCACAGTGATCGACGACACCTACAACGCCAACCCCGTCTCCATGCGGGCCGCATTGCGCACCCTGGCCACCCTTGCCACGGTGGGCGCCGGCCGCCGGATGATCGCCGTTCTGGGCGAGATGACCGGCCAGGCCGAAGGGACGGCCCGTCAGCACGCGACCATAGGCGCACTCGCCGGTGAGCTGGGCATCGCGACTCTCGTCGTGGTGGGGACCGGCGAAGGGCCTGACACCCTGGCCGCGGCCGCGCGCGAGGCCAAGGTCTCAGTGCATGCCGTACCGGATCGGCAGGCTGCGATCGATCTGCTAGAGGGCTCGCTGCGACCGGCCGACCTGGTACTGGTCAAAGCCTCCAGCGAAGTGGGTCTGTCGGCCGTGGCAGCGGCACTTAACAGTCCGGCGACCCGAGCGCGCGGCACCACTCCCGATATCCCGGCGGGCCGGCCGTGACGGACAGAAAACGGCTCTGGGTTCAACCGGTGGCTGCAACAGCCGCGGGGAGTTCATCAGCGGGGGTGCGGTAGCCGAGTTCGCCGACACGGGTTTCGGAGCCTCTGGAACCAGCGCCTTCGATTAGATCTTTACAGACGAGGGCGTGAGGGCTGTGGACACTCTGCGGGACGCCACGGGTCAACTGCTATGCGGATGCGACGAGTTCTGGAGCAGCACCTCGAGTGGCACTGTGTCGCTGTGGCATTGTGAGCCCGGGAGACGCGGCTGGACGCGTCGCGACCGCTGGGAGCGCCGGTGACTCCGACCTTGGTCTTGGTTCATGGGGCATGGCACGACACCTGGTGCTGGGAAAAGCTCATCGAGTCGCTTGGGGATACCGAGATACGGACCGTCTCGCTCCCGTCCAGCGGTGACGATCCGTCAGCACTCGGTGATCTGCGCGCCGATGCCGACGCTGTCCGCTCTGTGATCGCGAGTGTCGACGGACCGGTCGTGGTCTGCGCACATTCGTACGGTGGGCTGCCGGCGACCGAAGTCGCGGGCGAGGTCGGGGACGTGCGGCGGCTGGTGTACCTGTGCGCCTTCCAGCTCGATGTCGGTGAGTCGCTGCTGGGCGCGGCCGGCGGCAGAAGGCCCGAGTGGTGGGGCGTGCATGAGGCGCAGGGTTACATCGAGGCGCTGTGCCCGCGGGAGATCTTCTACGGCGACCTCGAGGCTGAAGCGGCGTCCGCGGCAACTGCCCGACTCGGCTACCAGTCGCTTCAGTCCGTGTCGCAACCGCTGACCAGGGCCGCTTGGCGGACCATTCCGAGCACGTACGTCGTCGCCGAGCGGGACGCGGCGATCCCGGTGGCGGTTCAGGAGGCGATGGCCCAGCGTGCCCATCAGATCCGGTACCTGGACACCTCGCATTCGCCATACCTGTCACAACCGGCCCTCGTGGCCGACCTGTTGCGGGAGGAACTGGCGAAGGCGAGCGCCGAAGGCTGATCTGTAAGCCCGTACTCATACACCGGCTCCGCGGACGGCTATGCACGTGTTGGGTGTACCTACGGGTGGGACCTCCCGCAGGTATTGCCGAAGGACCGAAACGCTCTCTTCGGGCGCCAACTCGGCGACGCGCAAAGTCTCTCGACGACGCCCTCTGGCGATCCGAACCTCCCCGGTGACACGAGCGTTGCGCACCCAGTTGGTCACGCCGTAGGCGGCCACCAGCCATCGTTGATCACCGTGCTGCATGACGTCGACCGGGGTGGAGTGCAGTTCGCCGGTCTTCCTGCCCCGCACGGTAAGCACGTGGCGGTAGCTCTTGCCGAGCCCGAGCCGGGTCATCACGAGGAGAACAAGATTAACCACCCTCGCGCCCGTTCCGACGCGGCGATCTTGGCCAATGTCCGCTCCTTGTCAGGTCCTTGCCTTTCGGCGGCTGCGGACGGCCGCAGAAGTGATCACGGTCGGCGGGACGCCAGGGCGACCAGGGCCGATGCCGCGACGGCGACAGCCGCGGCCAGCGCGATGTACACGCCCAGGGAAAGGGAGATGTGCAAGGCCATCCCCATGGTGCGCAACTCGTCGCTGCTGAGTTTCCCGTAATGGGGGTGTTCGCTATGCAGGTCCTGCCGCCGGAGGAGAAGGCCGGCGACCGATGCGATGGCGAGGCAGCCGGGGATGGCCGCCCACACGACGGCGAAGCGCTGGGTGAACTCGTGTGTGATCGCGATGTTGATCGCGACCACGGCCATGATGAGGGTGAGGACGCCCCAGAGGGTGTGTATTCCACTGACATCGGCGACGTCGGTGAGCCTGTGCAGCCCGCTGTCCACGCCGACGCGTGCCCACGGCAGGAAGGTCGCCACACCGAGGACGACGGCGGCGGCTGCAGTCGTACGCGCCGCCGCACGACCAGGTTTCTGGGATCGTGTTCGCGAGGACGGGAAGTGTGGCGGGGCCGGTCGATGCTGCTGCCATGGGCCGGCCGGCTGAGGGGCCGGTGCCGCGTACGGCCCAGGCACATGCGGTCCGGGCGCATGCGGTCCGCGTGGGTTCGGCCCCCCCACGGGCGGCATGTGACCGGGTGACAATGCTGCGGCGGGCTGGGAGGCGGACGCGCGGGAGCCTTCGGTGAGCAGTGTCTCCGGTGCGGTCGCGGATTCGGTGCCGCCGAGCAGGCGAAGGAGGATCTGGCGGGCGGTGGGCCGGTGGGCCGGATGCTTGGCGAGGCAAGCGGCGGCGATGTCACGCAGTGGCCCGGTCAGCGCGCCTAGGTCGGGCTGTTCGTGCAGGATCCGGTGCATCACCGCGGGGATGGAGTCCTGCCCGAACGGCGTGACGCCGTTCGAGGCGTAGGCGATGGTGCAACCCCAGGCGAAGATGTCGGTGGCCGGGCCGAGCCTCCCGCCGCTGATCTGCTCAGGCGCCATATATGCGGGTGTGCCGACGATGGCGCTGGACAGCGTGCCAGTGGCCTCCAGCGCGCGGGCGATGCCGAAGTCGATGACGCGGGCGCCGTCGGGGCCCATGATCACGTTGTTCGGTTTGAAATCACGGTGCACGATTCCGGCTTCGTGAATCGCCGCGAGCGCTGTCACCGTCGCGATCGCGAGCCGTTGCAGCGCGGGCCCGTGTGGAATTTTTCCGGCGGCGATCATCTCCGATAGCGATGGGCCATCGACGAACTCGCTGACGATATAGGGGCGGTCGCCATCCAGATCCGCGTCGAGCACGCGGGCCGTGCAGAACGGCGCGACCCGCTCGGCATGGGCGAGTTCGGCCGCGAACCGGGCGCGGGCCTTGGCGTCCCCGCTGAACCGGGCATGCAGCAGCTTGACCGCCACGTGCTCGCCGTTCGCGGCCTCACCTCGGTATACCGCGCCCTGGCCGCCTTCTCCCAGCAACCCGACCAGCCCGTATCTGCCGATGCGCTGAGGATCGCCGGTACGAAGCGGTTGCGGCTCCTGCATATTCTTCTCCAACGGCATTTGGGACGAAGGCGACAGTACAGGAACCGGGCGCGGTTTCGGCGTCGAATTCACTGGGATCGGTGGCCGCTCGCATGATGGCCTAGGAACCGGGAATGACGGTTTCCGACCTCGGCGGCGACCCGTCCGCCCGGCCGGTGACATCCGTGGCGGGACCTGCTCAGCGGCCCCGCCTGGCGGTCGGGTCATGCGACCCTGACCTGACCTGACCTGAGCCGCGGGTCGGTGCGGAAACCCGTCCGAATATGATCACTGGCAGTGTCGAAAGTCAGCAACCCTGCGGGGGAGCCACGGCAGGTGAGTTCTCGACCGGTGTCCCTCGCTAGCGTGGCGCCGGCCGTCTTTCTGCCCACCTTGATCTTCGAGACCGGCATGGGGGCACTCGCACCCATGATCGCGCTGAGCGGGCGCGAGGTCGGTGCTTCCATCGGCGCGGCCGGGCTGGTGCTGGCGCTGCTCGGAGTGGGGCAGATCCTGGGGGACGTACCGGCCGGGGCGCTCGCGGCCCGGCTGGGGGATCGCAAGGCGATGCTCATCGCCGCCGGGATCGCCGTGGTGACGCTTCTGGGTTGCGCGATGGCCCGCACGCTGTGGCAACTGGCGTTGGCGGTAACCGCCACCGGGGCGACGAACGCCGTGTTCACCCTGGCCCGGCAGTCCTACCTGACCGAGATCATCCCCACGGGACTGCGGGCCCGCGCGCTTTCCACACTCGGTGGCATGTCCCGGGTGGGGGCGTTCATCGGGCCGTTCATGGGCGCCGTGGTGGTGCACGGCCGCTCCGTGCGCGACGTCTACTGGCTGGCCCTGGCGTGCACGGTGACAGCCGGGCTGGTCGTCCTGTTCGTGGCCGACGTGGCCACGCCGGCCACGGCTCGGGAGCGCCGGTCCGCACCTGTTTCCGTCAGGTCCGTGGTGGTGCGGCACCGCAGGGTCTTCCTGAGCCTCGGTGTGGCCGTCCTCCTCGTGGGGTCGGTGCGTGCCACCCGGCAGGCGGTGCTGCCCCTGTGGGCCGAGCACCTTGGTCTGAATCCCTCCGCCACGAGCGTCGTCTTCGGGATCGCCGGGCTCGTGGACACCCTGACCTTCTATCCCTCCGGGAAGGTCATGGACCGTGCGGGCAGGCTGTGGATCGCCGTCCCCTCAATGCTCGTACTCGGGCTGACCCAGGCCGCCGTGCCGCTCACCCACGGACTGCTGTCGCTGACCGTCGTCGCGATGCTCATGGGGTTCGGCAACGGGATCGGCAGCGGGATCCTGATGACCCTCGGCGCGGATGTCGCGCCGCCGGAGACCCGCTCGCAGTTCCTCGGGGTCTGGAGGCTGTGCGCCGATTCCGGAAGCGCCGGCGGGCCGCTGGTCGTCTCCGCCGCCGCCGGGCTGGGCAGCCTGGCCGCCGGCATCACCACGATGGGCGTGATGGGAGTGGTGGCCGCGGCCGCACTGCTGCGCTGGGTGCCGCGATACTCCCCCTTCGCCACGACAGGTACCCGGTCGCGAGAAACCGTGGCGGCGAAGGTCTCGGCTCGGCAAGGTGCCAATGCCACAAGCGATGAGGAGCTGCGGACATGAGCCCCACCTGCACCACCGCAGTGCGGAACCCGGTGATCAGCGTCGCCGCCGGCCCCGTCAGGCTTTTGTCGGCCAGGCGTCCACCGTCCAGCAACCAAGGCCCCTGCCATACCGCCGGCAGCAACCCACCGGCTACCGCGGCCGTCCCGGCCGCCACCAGGCCCCAGCCCGTCAACCGCCTGAGCGCCCGGCCCGTACGCGCCCGCCGTCGGTGCGCATGCTTCATCACAGCGCATCCCACGCACTCTTGGCGGTTTTGACCTGGAACGTGGCCGCACCCGGACGCAGTCCTCGACGCGGGGATGGAGACCTGCGTGACGGTGGGAGGCGGACCGTGCACCGCCTGGGCGAGCTCGGGGCCGCTACAGGTCGAATTCTCCGGCGCGGATACGGCCGAGCAGGCTGCCGAAGGCGCCCGGTGAGACGGTGAGATGGCCGGCATCCGGGTTCTTGCTGTCCCTGAGTCCGACGCCATCGGGGAGCTGGGCCGCTTCCACACAGGCATTGCCGGAGGTGTCGCTGCGGGTGCTCTTTCGCCACGCGGGGGTACTCACGCCATGTTCTCCATCGCTTGCTCTATGAGACTCCTGGTCGAGTCCCGGGACAGCGCATCTGCTCCGATGCGGTCATACCGTACGCCGTATCTCCGGATCTCCGCCCTGTCCAGGGACAGTCTGCCGCCGCCCACGGCCTCCATGTAGGCGACGTCTCCCTCGTCCACGGTCGTGATCGTGAAAGATCCGTCCAGCCCGACGTGCGCGCCCAGCGACCTTGGCACGACACGGATCACCACGTTGGCGAGCCCACTGACCTCGAGCAGGCGCGCCAGCTGGGCCCGCATCACCTCTGGGCCGCCTACCGGCTGGTCGAGGATGCTCTGATTCAGCAGGGCCCATAGGAGAGGTGGATCCTCCCTGGTCAGGACCGCCTGCCGTTTCATGCGAGCCGCCACGGCCGCGTCGACGTCCTTGACCACCTGGCCTGCGGTCAGCAGTGCCCGCGCGTACTCCTCCGTCTGGAGGAGTCCCGGTACGATCAACGCCTCGTAAATGCGCATGACGGTTGCTCGCCGTTCATAGGCCACATGCTGAGCGAACCAGTCCGCGTCATGCCTCGCGCGGGCATACCTGAGTAGACGGCTGAAATGTCCGTTCAGCACCCATAGCTCGTCGAGCTTTTTGGCCTGGTCGTCGTCCAGTCGCCAGCCTGGCCGGGCGGCTTCCATGTTCGAGACACTCTGCCTGTTGCACCCGAGCAGCAAACCCAGCTGCGCACACGAGAGGTTCTGCTTGGTGCGGTAGAAGTGCAGGTCGACCGCCATCCAATGCCATATCGACGAGTCGGGATCCAGCGACTCCCTGAGTGCCACGGCTGATTTCCTCGTGTCTCGTATGTCTGGTGAGACGCGACAAGTTAACACCTTAACGCCCACCATGACAGGTGTAACCGGAAAGAAGTCGGGGACGGCATAGGACGGCAAAAATGGGCATGACTGTGACTGGAACGGGCAAGACCCGCCTAGAAATTACTTTGGTGCCTATTCCACAATCTGTGGGTATCGCCCGGGTCTTCGTCAGGCACTACCTCATCAGCCTCCGGTATGCCGATCTGATCGAGACCTCCTGCCAGATCACGTCCGAGCTCGTCACCAACGCCGTCAGGGCAACGGCCTCTGCTGACCCCGCGGCCCGGGGCCGCATCCGGCTGTACCTCGGCCCTAACCGCGGCCGTCCGCTGTTGGAGGTCTGGGATTCGTCCCCGCATCTGCCCGTCCTGCGGGACCCGGACTTCGTTTCCGAGTCCGGGAGGGGGCTGAGCATCGTGAAGTCACTGGCCGCGGAGTTCGGCTGGTACGAGACCAAGGGGGAGCGAGGTAAGACGGTATGGGCACTTCTCAGGTGACAGTGCCTGATCGGCTACGCATGGGCCGGCCTCAGCGGAGTCGCGGCTGCCGCATCCGTGTGTGCGTAGAACGCTCTCGGGCAATGGCTGCGGCGTGTGGAGGCGGAGGACGTCGGCCACCGCCGAGCTCCGTGACACTGCATGGCATGGGACCGAAGGCGCCGAGCATGCCGCTCGCGGTCCTTACAGAACGCGGCCTCTCGTTCCGCAGTTATCGATCAAGCAACCGTTAAGGTTCGGCCATGCAGCGTATGACGGGAATATTGATTGGTGCGGTCTTTGGGACGATCTTCGTGATCGTCAACGCGCACAGCCCTTTGAACGCGACGATTGGAACCCTCCTCCGAGGGATCGCCGTACTCGGCCTCGGCAGCGTCATCGGGATGTGGGTCCTCGCCGTCAGGCGGGCGAAAACCGGTGGCGTCCGGCCGGCCCGCATTCCGGGAGCGGTGAACATGTTCAGCCCGCGCTATTTGCTCGTCGTCGCCGCCGAGGTCGTCCTGCTGTTCGGCGGGATCGCGCTGCTTCGTGCTTTGGACCGACCCGAAGAGACCAACGTCGCCTGGGTCGCGTTCGTCGTCGGCATCCACTTTGTCGCGCTGGCGCCGGTCTGGAGGCAACGCGGCATCCTTGTGCCCGGTGTGGTCCTCACCCTGTTCGGTGTCGCCGGGTTGGTCTTGGCGGCGACCTCCGCCGTCGAGTGGGTGCCCTTCGCCAGCGGCGTGCTGTCGGCAGCCGTACTGCTGGCGGGCTGCGTCACCTTCGCCTGGCGCGGGATGGCGTCTCAGGCCGAGCTTCGCACGCAATGATCAGCGGATGAGGGCGGTAGCTGCTCACCCTTCGATGAAGATCAACGATCGACGTCACGCGGGATATGACAGAGAGCACTGTTTAGGACTGCTCAAGGTCGAACTCTCCGACGCTGATACGGCCGAGCAGGTCGCCGAAGACACCTGGAGAGACGGTCAGATGACCGGCATCAGGGTTCTTGCTCTCCCGTGTGACCGTTCCGGCGCCGCTCGTCCAGGCCGCCGCGCAGGGCCCCGAACAGGTCGATCGCCTCCCCGCCGGTCAGGTTCGGCCACAGGTTCACGTCACCCGGCACGTAGGCCAGGCGGCGGTGCAGCGCCAGCGCGTCCTGCCAGGGGTGCGCGTCCAGCAGGCGCACCTCAGGTCGTCGGCGAAGACCTCCACCATGGCGAGGCCGAGCCGCGGGAAGCCCTCGACGGTGAGAGCGTCGACCCGCGGCGGCGGGGGAGCCGTCGACCATGGCGCGCGCCATTGCCGGGTCAGCGGAAGTCGCGGCTGCGGCCGGCCGCGGCCACCGGGAGGCGGCGGAGGCGGGTGGCGGTCAGGTTGACCGCGCCGTCGTGCCGCTCGAGCCGGCCGTGGACCAGGAGTCCCGAGGACCGCAGGGCGATCGACTTGTGGCGCTCCCAGACCTGGGGCCGGCAGATCACGTTCACCATGCCTGTCTCGTCCTCGAGGTTGAGAAAGATGATCCCGCCCGCGGTGCCCGGCTGCTGCCGATGGGTGACCAGGCCGCCGACGATGACGTTGGTCTCGCCCGGCACGTCTTTCAGAGCGGCGGCCGTGACGGCCCCGCGCTCCTCGAGCGCCGCCCGCAGGTGCGCCACCGGATGGGTGTGGGCTGCGCCGGTCGCCCACAGGTCGGCGATCGTCTCCTCGATCGGGGTCATCGCCGGCAGCGGCGGCGCCGTCCCGCCGGGGGTCGTCCCCGGCAGCTGGCCGGGCCGGATCTGGGCCGCCGCGCCGGCCGCCCACAGCGCCTCCCGCCGCGACAGCCCGAAGCAGCCGAAGGCTCCCGCGGTGGCGAGGGCCTCCAGTGCGGCCGCCGAGAGCGAGACCCGCGTGACCAGGTCCTCCAGATCCCGGTACGGGCGGCCGCCGGCGATGGCCTGTGCGGCCTCCCTGCCGAGGTCGCGCACGGAGGACAGGCCGAGCCTTATCGCGGGCTGCGGAGTGTCCGGAGCGTGTGGATGGTCCCGCGCCGCCGCCTCGGCGGCCGGCGGGCCGAGGGCGGCGTCCACGTCCGAGACGTTGACGTCCACGCCGTTGACCACCACGCCGTGCCGCCGGGCGTCGTCGATCAGCGTGTGGGGGTGGTAGAACCCCATGGGCTGGTTGCGCAGCAGCGCCGCGGAGAACGCCGCCGGGTAGTGCCGCTTCAGCCACGCGCTGGCATAGACCAGATGGGCGAAGCTCTGCGCGTGCGACTCGGGGAAGCCGAAGCTGGCGAACCCGAGGATCTTGTCGTAGACCTGCTCGGCGACGTCCTCGGAGATCCCGCGCTGGGCCATGCCCTCGAGCAGCCGCCGGCGCAGCCGGTGGATGCGTTCGGGGGCGCGCTTGGCGCTCATGGCCTGGCGCAGCCGGTCGGCCTCGTCCGGGGTGAAGCCGGCGCAGTCCACCGCCAGCTGCATCATCTGCTCCTGGAACAGCGGGACGCCGAGCGTGCGGCGCAACGAGCGCTCCATGAGGTGGTGCGGGCAGGTGGCCTCCTCCTGCCCGTTGCGGCGGCGCAGGTAAGGATGGACCGAGCCGCCCTGGATCGGGCCGGGCCGGATCAGCGCCACCTGCACCACCAGGTCGTAGAACCTGCGGGGCCGCAGCCGCGGCAGGGTCGCCATCTGCGCGCGCGACTCCACCTGGAAGACCCCGACGGTGTCGGCGTCGCAGAGCATGTCGTAGACGAGGGGGTCCTCCGGCGGGATCGAGTGCAGGTCATAGCGGTGGCCGTGGTGCCGCTCGACCAGGTCGAAGGTGTCGTGCAGCGCCGACAGCATGCCGAGCCCGAGCAGGTCGAACTTCACCAGCCCGGCGGTGGCACAGTCGTCCTTGTCCCACTGCAGCACGCTGCGGCCGGGCATGCGGGCCCACTCGACCGGGCACACCTCGCCGACCGGCCGGTCGCAGATCACCATGCCGCCCGAGTGGATGCCGAGGTGACGCGGCAGCCGGTGCAGCCGCTCGGCCACGGACATCACCGGCGCCGGCACGCCGGCCTCGGGTGGCGGCGGCTCATGGGGGCCTGCCTGGCGGGACCAGGCGTCCTGCTGGCCGGGGGAGTGGCCGAACGCCCGGGCCGCGTCGCGCAGTGCCATCTTGGGCCGGTAGGAGATCACGTTGGCGACCTGGGCCGTGCGGTCCCGCCCGTACTTGCGGTAGACGTACTGGATGACCTCCTCGCGGCGGCGGTGCTCGATGTCGAGGTCGATGTCGGGCGGCCCGTCCCGGCCGGGGGACAGGAACCGCTCGAACAGCAGCCCGTGGCGCACGGCGTCGACGCCGGTGATGCCGAGCGCGTAGCAGGCCGCCGAGTTCGCCGCCGAGCCCCGGCCCTGGCACAGGATGTTCTCGCTCCGGCAGAACGCCACGATGTCATGCACGATCAGGAAATAGCCGGGAAATCCGAGCTGCTCGATGACGTCGAGCTCTCTGGCGATCTGCGCGTAGGCCCCCGGCGTGGTCTCGGCGTCCGGTGGGCCGTAACGCTCCAGCGCCCCCTCGCCGACCAGCCGGCGCAGCCAGCCCGCCTCATCGAGGCCCTCGGGCACCGGCCAGTCCGGCAGTTCCGGCGCGACCACCGTGAAGTCGAACGCGCAGGCCCGCGCCAGCTCCACGGTCCGCTCCCGTACCCCCGGGAAGCGGGCCAGCCGGGCCGCCATCTCGGCCCCCGACCGTACGTGCGCGGTGCCGCTCGCCGGCAGCCAGGGCGCCATGTCGTCCAGGCTGGAGCGGGCCCGCACCGAGGCGAGCACCTGGGCCAGCGTCGCGTCGGCCGGAGCCGCGTAGTGCACGTTGCCCGAGGCGACCACCGCGACCCCGGCCCGGGCCGCCAGGTCGTGGAGGGCGTCGTTGCGGGCGTCGTCGCCCGGCAGGTCGTGGTCGGTCAGCTCGACGAACACATTGTCACGGCCGAACATCTCCACCAGCCGCACGAGTGCCCGCTCGGCGGCCTCCGGCCCGTGCACGTCCAGGGCCTGCCGGACGGCGCCCTTGCGGCAGCCGGTCAGCACGGCCCAGTGGCCCTCGTGGGCGGCCGCGATCGCCTCCAGGTCATAGACCGGCCGGCCCTTCTCGCCGCCCGTGAGCTGTGCTTCGCTGATCACCCCGCACAGCCGCCGGTAGCCCTCGGCGTCGCGGGCCAGCACCAGCAGGTGCTCGCCCTCCGGATCGCGCACACCGGTCTGCGGGGCCTGCAGGTCCAGGCTCAGCTCGGCCCCGAACACGGTCTGGACCCCGGCCTCGCGGGCCGCCCGGGCGAACTGCACGGCGCCGTACATCCCGTCGTGATCGGTGATCGCCATGAATTCCACGCCGAGCCGCGCGGCCTCCGCGACCAGCGCCTCCGGGCTGGAGGCGCCGTCGAGGAAGCTGAACGAGGAATGGCAGTGCAGCTCCGCCCAGGCGACGGCCTCGTCCGGCTGGCGGTCACCGTCTCTTGGCGGAGGTACGGCGCGCAGCTCCCGCACCTCGCAGTCCTCGGGGGTACGGGCGCCGTCGCCGGTGCGCCAGGACAGGCGCCGTTCGAACTCCCGCCACGGAACGGGAGGGTTACCCCAGCCCATCGCAGTCCTTCCCCCGCGCGGTGACGAGCGCGCGCGCCCATCGCTCGCTCACCCGGCCGGTCGGGTGCTCAGTCATAGGTCGCCTCGACATGCCACTCGCCGCCTTCCACGGTCAGCAGGTAGGCGGTGCCGGCGGTGACGATCTGGAAGCGGGCCCGGCGGCGGGACCGCTCGGGGTCCCACCAGTACTCGGTGGCCGGCCACGGGCCGGTCCACGCCGTCACCGGCACCGGTGGCCGGCCCTCGACCGACAGGTGTGCGGGCGGCCCGGACACCTCGCTGCGGGCGGAGACGGTGACCAGGGCGCCGCGCGCGTCAGTGACCTCTGCCGGCAACGGCTCGGGGTGTACGGTCGCGGGCGCCGGTAGGGGGAGCCGCCCAGGCCAGGGCCCCTGCTCCGGCCGCTCCGGCGGGAGATCGCCGAGGGGGACCCGGACGACCTGTTCACCCGGTCCACGCCCCCCGGCCGGCATCGGCTGGGTGATCGCGTGGTGGCCCAGCATCGCCTGGATCCGGGCCGCCGCCCGCGCGACCTGGTCGGCCATGCCGGTCTGCCCCCACAGGGCCTGCTGCCGGCCCTCGTCCGGGACGAGCTGGTCCGGGTGCAGCCGCAGGCGGCTGATCCCGCCGGTGCCTTCCCCGCTGACATCGCCGGGGCCGGCGTCCTCGGGTTGCCAGGCCGCCAGCTGCCAGCGGACCCGCTCGGCCACCGCGAGCGAGGACAGGGCGCCGTCATGGCGCCACAACCGGGCCATCTCCCGGCCGTCGTCCCAGGTCACCTCGATGCTCAGCCGCACGCACGCCAGCCCGGCGGCGGCCATCCCCGTGTGCAGTTCGTCGGCGAGGGACTTGGCGGCGAAGACGACGCGATCGGCCCGGTCGGCGGGCGGGTCGAACGCGGTGCTCACCGACAGGTCCGCCCGCCCCGGCTGCGGCGAGACCGGTCGCGGCTCCAGTCCCCGGGCCAGCCGATGGGCGATCCTGCCGTCCGTGCCGAATCGCTCCGCTACGCGCTCGCCGGGCAGTGCCGCGAACGCGCCGAGCGTGCGGATGCCGAGCCGGTCCAGCAGGTCGGCCAGGTCGGGACGGTCCAGCACCACCACCGGATAGGCGGCCAGGAACTCCGCCGAGCCGCCGGCCGGCACGATCGATCCGCCCTCGGGGGTACGGGCGGCCAGCTCGGCGGCGAACAACCCGTCGGCGATGCCCGCCCCGCAGTCGAAGCCGAGCTCCACCACGGTGTCCTGGATCAGGATCCGCAGCGCCTCCTCGCTCCCGTGGTAGCGGGCGGCCCCACGGGCGGGCAGGGCGCACATGCCCGGCCGGACGACCTCGACCCATGGCGTGACCTCGGCGATGGCGGCCGCCACCCGCTCGAACAGGCGCCCCTCGGCGTCGGGATCGCGCTCGTGGACGGCTAACTCGGGCGCGTGACGCTGGGCGTCCCGGAGCCGCTGTCCCCGGCGCACGCCGGCCTCCCGGGCCGCCGCCGTACACGCGGTCACCCGGCCCTGGACCACGACGGCCCCCGGTGCTGTGGCGTCCACCCCCACCGCGGTCACCGGCCAGTCCGGGCACCACGCGACCAATGTCCTGTTCTCCGGCGCGCTCACGTGGCCACCGCCATGACCGGCCGCAGGGTCTCGGGCGCCGTGGTCTCCAGCTCGGAGCCGGCCACCGCGGTGACGGTGCCGTTGTGATCGGGCAGCCACACCCAGGCCCGGCGCCCGGGGCCCGCGGCGCCGCGTCCCTCGGCGTGGACTAAGGCACGACGGCCGCGCAGGTGACCGTGGCCGTCGCCCACGCCGGCCCACGACGCCTCGCCGGCCCGCAACCGCAGCTGCGCGCCCTCCCAGGCTCCGGCGGCCACGAGCACGGAGCCGTGCCGCCGGGCCAGCGCGGTGAGCCGCCGCACCACCGTGGGGCTCGGCGGGCCGTCCGGCCGCAGCAGCACGACCTCGACCCCCTCGAGCAGCGCCGCCACGACCTCGGGCCACCGGTGCCCGGGCTCGTCCACCAGCACCAGCCGCGCCGGATCGACGCCCATCCCCACGGCGGCCGCGACGCCCAGCTCCGGCACCCCCACGGCCGCGCACCAGCCGCCGGCCGAGGAGGCCCCCGCCATCAGCGCCAGCCCCAGCGAACCCGCCGCAAGGCCGGCCACGGAGACGACCGAGCCGCGGCGCAGCCCGGCGCCGAGCACCGGCTCCAGCGCGCTGGGCACCGGCACCGGCGCGGCGTTCTTCGCGCCGGTCTCCGTCAGCGCCTTGCCGCTCAACAAGGCGTTGACCTGCGCCGACGTCTCCACAGGGATCCCCACGAAGATAGGGTCGAACATCAGTTCGACAAAGTCAAGTCGACGTGTGGAGCCCCTCTCGGCGATGCCGCCGCGACGGCACCCGGCCCGAGATCGTTGATCTTCGAACGTGAGGCCGGTGGCTTTTTATGTGGAATGTCTGAATTGCTGGCGCAGGTCCTGAACTTGACCCATTAAACACATAGAAGATTGTCAATCTGGGCTATAAGTGGCGATCTAGAATAATTCGGGCCTCTAAGTAAGAATTTCCTATGTCCACTATGGCCAAAAGGTCAAGTCGGGACATCTTGTGGTTTGTAGCGCATGTCCTACGGGGATTGCGTTACTGCAAGAACCGGCATGGAGTCAGGTTGTGAGCCCATTGGTGCGTGTACTGCCCGGTGTGATGGCCAGACGCCGTGCCAGGAGAACGACTCCGTTCCATAGAAACTCGATTCCAGCCCGCACGGCTTGAATTCTCCAAGGAGGCAGTTTCAATGAGAATTCCGAAGCATATGGCACTCGCCCTCTCCACCCTGGCTTTCGCGGGAGCGGCGGCCTTCTCCATGATTGCGACGGGGCCCGCCAGCGCCGCCAACGCGGCCACTGTCCAGGACCAAGGCTTTGAGGAGCATGGCATGGGCCATGGCATGCATGGCATGGGCCGCGAACGTGAAATGCAGGGCCCCGGTGAAGACTTCATCGTGGAAGAAGGCGACTTCTTCGTCAACGAGGAGGATGGGTCCAACCGCGGAGGATAACAACGCCGGTCCGAGCAACAGCCGGGCGGCGGTGATCTGACCGCCGCCCGCACGGGCACACTGTGTGCCGACGAGGGTCCCCGCGTCTTTTCGTGCGGGACCCTCGTCCTGTCTCCTGGTGACCAGGAGGCCTCGAGTCCCTCCCGCCGACCCCGGCCGCCGGAATGGCGGCAGAATGTCAGCCATGACCGCACAGCAGCTGAGCCTGTTCGCCAGTGATGGGGTACGCATCGACGCCGACCACCTGCCGGGCGGCGACGCAGATGCGGACAGCCTCTGTGTGGTGCTTCTGCACGGTTTCACCTGTCACCGGCGACAGCCGATGCTCCGCCGGATCGCCACGGTGCTGAACCGTTCAGGGGGAGTGCTGTCGCTGGACTTCCGCGGACACGGGCGGTCGGCGGGCCGGTCCACCGTCGGCGACCTCGAGGTGCTCGACGTCGACGCCGCCGTGGCGCACGCCCGCCGGCTCGGCTATGACCGGGTGGCCGTGCTGGGCTTCTCCATGGGCGGGGCCGTGGCCGTACGCCATGCCGCGCTGCACGGCGGGGTGGACGCCGTCGTCGCCGTCAGCGCACCCGCGCGGTGGTACTACCGGGGCACCCCCATGATGCGGCGGGTGCACTGGGCGATCGAGCGGCCCGCCGGTCGCCTCGCGGCACGGGTCGCCAGGCGTACGCGGATCGCGGCCACGGGCTGGGACCCGGTCCCCGCGGCGCCACACGAGCTGGTGGGCCGGATCGCTCCCACACCCCTGCTCCTGGTGCACGGCGACGCCGACCCGTTCTTCCCCCTCGAACATGCCGAGCAGCTGTACGGCGCGGCCCGGGAGCCGCGGGAGCTGTGGATCGAGCCCGGTTTCGGACATGCCGAGGCCGCGGCCACCCCGGTCCTCATCGGGCGGATCGGGGAGTGGATCGCCTCGGCGCGGCCGTCGCCGAGCCGGTGAACCGCCTGGTCAGGGCCCTGTAATCGAGAGCGCTCGGCCTCGGACGGCGCACGGGACCACGCAAGAAGCTCACCGGCCGCGCGAGGCAATCGGCAGAAACCGGCGGCGGCCCTACCGGCGGGAGCCGACAATAGAGGTCATGCCAGGGAGTCACGACCTCTACGCCGCCGCCGCCTTGAACGAGGTGGACCGGCTTCGTGAGCTGCTCGCCCAGGGCGCCGACCCCAACGAGGCCGACGAAGACGGGTTCACCCCGTTGCATCTGGCCTGCCAGGAGTGGTCGGTCGACGCGGTGCGGGAGCTGATCGCCGCCGGGGCCGCCGTGGACGCGGCCACCGAGAGCGGCTACACGCCACTGCTCCTCGCAGCCTTCCGCGCGGCCGGGCGTGACGAGGTCATCGAGATGCTGCGGCTGGCCGGCGCCGACCTGCGGCACGCGGACGTGCACGGTCACACGCCGCTCGACATCGCCCGGCTGACCCGCGACTACAGCCTCGAGTGGAAACTCCTCTGCGAGGCCACGGAGGAGCGCAACTGAGGTCGCGCGGCTCGGGGTCAGCCTCCGGCGGCGGGCACTGACGCCGGCGTGGCGTCGTCCGGTGCCGCCGCGCGCAGTGCCCGGACACGGCGCTCACGGGCCGGGCCGGCGAGCAGATGCCCGCCCGCGGCGAGCGCGCCCACTGCGCCGCAGATCGCCCAGTGCAGGTCACCGAGCCGCTGCAGGCCGACGCCGCCGAGCGCGGGCGCGATGAAGCCGGCGAGCGGGAAGGTCAGATAGAACACGCCCTGGTAGCGGCCCCGCAGTCCGGCCGGGGAGAGCTCGGCGATGATGGCGGCGTTGGGCGGGGCGGCGAGCATGGAGCCGGCCGTCCAGATCGTGGCGGCCCCGACGTACAGCGGGACGGCGTCGGCCAGGGCGACCAGCGCGAACCCGGCCGCCAGCAGCGCGTTGGCGACTGCGAGCACACCCGCCTTGCCGTGCGTGGTGATCAGCCTGGGGACGAAGAGCTGGCCCGCGACGATCAGTGCGCCCGCGTACGCCATCAGCCCGCCGTACGCCGACGGCCCGAGGTGGTCGTGCTTCATCGCCAGCGGCAGGATCGTGGAGCTCTGCGTGGTCAGGACGGCCATCATGAGCGTCAGGCCCACGAAGACAAGGAAGATCCGGTCGGTGAGCGCGGTCCGCAGCCCGCGCCGCTCCGGCGCCGCGCCGGGCGGGGCGGCGCGCTTCGGCAGGGTCTCCGGCAGCCTGAAGAAGAAGACCAGGAATGTGGCGAACGTGGCGATCCCGTCGACGGCGAACAGCAGCGTGAAGCTCGCCTCGGCAAGCAGCCCGGCCAGCAGTGAGGCCGCCGCCGTGCCCAGGTTGAATGCCCAGAACTGAAGATTGAAGGCCCGGGTGCGATCCCGGCCCGGGACCACGTCCACGATCGCGGCCACGAGCGCGGGGCCGGCCATGGCCTGCGCCGCTCCGAGCAGGCAGCTGATCGCCGCGATGGCCGGCAGCCACGAGACGAACGCCAGCGTGAGCATGAGCGCAGCCGCGGCGGCGTGGCAGGCCAGCAGCGTGCGCCGGCGGCCCCAGTGGTCGGCCAGCACGCCTCCGGCGAGTACGCCGGCGGCACCGCCGAGCCCGTTGAGCCCCACCACGGCCCCGGCCGTGGCCGGGTCGAGTCCGCGGGCCACCACGAGATAGAGCGACAGGAACAGGATCCCGAAGCCGCCGACCTTGTTGACCAGCATGCCGGTCCACAGATACCAGTACGTGCCCGGCAGGCCGCCGAGATTCGCACGCACCCATCCCCGCACGCGGGTCCATCTCGGTGTGTCAGTGAATCGACGCCGCACCTCGGGGGCAGGTCAGGCGAGGAGGGACTTGAGGAAGGCGCGGGTGCGAGGGGCGTCCCGGCGCGAGAAGCCGCCCGCGACGAAGTCCGTCGCACCCGCCTGGGCCAGGGCCTCGACCTGCGCACCGACCGTGTCCTCGTCGCCGATGAGCGCGATGTCGGCGGGGCCCTCGGCCCCCTCGCGGTCCATCATCGCCCGGTAGGAGGGAAGCCTCCCGTACATCTCGAAGACCCTGGCGGCCCGCTCCCGTGCGGCCTCGGCGTCGTCCGTCACGCACACCGGCAGGACGCAGATCACCCGCGGCGCCGGCCGGCCCGCGGCCTGCGCCGCCGCGGTGATGGTCGGCACGATGTGGTCGCGGACCGTCTTGGGCCCGGTCATCCACAGCACGGTCCCGTCGGTCCGCTCGCCCGCGATCCGCAGCATCTGCGGGCCCAGCGCCGCGAGCACCACGGGCACCCGCCGGCGGTTGCCGATCGTCAGCTCGATGTGGGCGTGGAGGGTCTCGCCGTCGAAGGACGCACGCTCTCCATCGAGCAGCGGCAGCAGGATCGAGAGGTACTCACTCACGTGCCGTACCGGCTTGTCGAAGCTGAGGCCGAACTGGTTCTCGATCATGACCTTGTGCGAGGGACCGATGCCGAGGGTCAGCCGGTCGCCGACGGCCAGCGCCGCGGTCCGCGCCTGCTGGGCCAGCGCGGCCGGATGGCGCGGATAGGTCGGCACCACCGCGGTGCCGAGCTCCATGCTCGCCGGCACCTGGCTGCCCGCCACGGCGAGCGCCGTCACAGCGTCGAGCCCGAAGATGTTGGACTTCCACGCGGAGGCGAAACCGTCGTCGGCCGCCAGCTGGATCTCGTCGCGGAGAACGGTGAGGGCGTCGGGCCCGGTCGGGTCGCTGAGTGACACTCCGATACGCATGTGACCGACTCTAGCCAGTACGGGTTAAGGCCGTACTGCCGCTATTTCCGGGAATTGGCCGTAAAGGGGGAAATGCAGATCTACTGCTAGCCTGCTCCCTGCGTGTCCCGAAGCGAAGTGCCGGTGCGAGTCCGGCCGCTGTCCCGCAACTGTCATCCCCTCGTGGGTGAGCCAGGTCGCCTTCGGACGCGCCGACGATATCCGCCCTCGTGGGAAGGGCGATCCGTCCTGACGGGTCTCGCGCTTCCCAGCGACCATGGAGGTCCCTGTGAGACCCGTAGGCGCTCTCTGCGCGACCATGGTGCTGGGTGTCATGACGCTGGTCGGCTGCGGCCAGCACGGCACTTCGAGCACCACCACGACCGGCAGTCCCGTCACCGTAGAGGCGGGCAACGGCAAGGTCACCATCCCCGGGACGCCCAAGCGGATCGTGGTGCTGTCCCCGACCGCGACCGAGGTCCTGTTCGCGATCGGCGCCGGCCGGCAGGTCGTCGCGGTCGACGACCAGTCCGACCACCCGGCGAACGCCCCCAAGAGCAAGCTGTCGGGCTTCAAACCCAACTCCGAGGCCGTCATCGGCTACAAGCCCGACCTCGTGGTGCTGTCGAACGACATCGGCGGCATCGTCAAGGCCCTGGAGAAGGTCAAGATCCCCGTACTGCTGGAGCCGGCGGCGGCCGATCTCGACGAGGCCTATGACGAGATCTCCGACCTCGGCCGAGCCACCGGTCATGCCGGCGAGGCCGGCAGGCTGGCCGGCGACATGAAGCGGCAGATCGACGCCACCGTCAAGGCGACCCCTCCCGGAAAGGGCCTCACCTACTACCACGAGCTCAGCGACGACCTGCATTCGGTGACGTCGCGGACCTTCATCGGTCAGGTCTACGGGCTCTTCGGGATCCAGAACATCGCCGACCCGGCGGACAAACGCGGCGACGGCTATCCCCAGCTCTCACCGGAGTACGTCGTCAAGGCTGATCCGGACCTGATCTTCCTCGCCGACACCAAATGCTGCGGCCAGTCGCGCACGGCGGTGGAGAAGCGCTCCGGCTGGCGCGGTCTCACCGCGGTGCGCGGCGACGGCGTCGTCCCGCTCGACGACGATGTGGCCTCGCGGTGGGGTCCGCGGCTCGTCGACCTGGTCAAGGCGGTCGGCACGGCCGTGCAGAAGGCCGGGCGGCACAAGAGCCCGGCCCCGCGGTGAGCGGGCACCCGTGACCCGGACGAGGACCCGGCCCGCCCGGCCCGCGAGGCCCGGCCGCCC
>JAOPYH010000398.1 GCA_025964715.1 Streptosporangiaceae bacterium
AGGGCCGGGGCCGTCCTGCGCGCCGCGGGCGGCACCCCGCTCGGCCCCGAGCCAGGGGAGCGCTGGGCCCACGGGCGGTTCTCCGCGCCCTACCTGCGCGACTCACTGCTGGACGCGGGAGCCTTCGCCGAGACGCTCGAGACGGCCGCGTTCTGGTCCGTGCTCCCCACGTTGTACGCCGCCGTCCGGGACTCGCTTACCACGGGCCTGTCCGGGGGCTCCGGTCCGCCCTTGGTGATGTGCCATGTCTCGCACGTCTATCCGACCGGGGCCTCGCTGTACTTCACCGTCGTGTCCGCGCGGGGCGCGGACGCGATCGGGGACTGGAGCCGGGCCAAGGCCGCCGCGAGTGAGGCCATCGTCGAGGCGCGCGGCACCATCACTCACCACCATGGGGTCGGGACCGACCACCGCGAGTGGTACGCCCGTGAGATCGGCCCGCTCGGGATCGACGTGCTGCGCGCCATCAAGGACCGGCTCGACCCCGCGGGGATCCTCAACCCGGGCGTTCTGCTCCCGCCCTCCACGCCCACGCCGGATTCCAGGCCCACGGACGCGGCCCGCGGGCCCATGGAAGGCTGACCCTCATGCGATCTTTCACCGCGGTGGTCAACCCCACGGCCGGCGGCTCCGGATCCGCGCCGGCCGCCGCCGCGACCCTCATCCCGCTGGCCAGGCTGCTGCGCGACGCGGGAGCGCAGGTCACGGTGGAGTACAGCCGGGGTCTCGACGACGCGCGCGAACTCGCCGGCGAGGCGGCCGGCCGGGGTGATGTCGTGCTCGGGGTCGGCGGCGACGGCATGGTCGGGGCCGTGGGAGGGGCGCTCGCGGGCACCGGAGGCGTCTTCGGCGTGGTGCCCGTCGGGCGTGGCAACGACTTCGCGCGGCAACTCGGCCTGCCCTCGGACCCGGCCGTGCTCGCCCGGCTGCTGCTGGAGGCGGACCCGCGCCCGGTCGACGCGATCCGGGCGAACGACACAGTGGTGCTGGGCAGCGTCTACGCCGGCGTCGACGCGGCCGCCGGCCACAACGCCAACCGCAGCAGGCTGCTGCGCGGGTCGGCCGCCTATTACTTCGGCGCGCTGAGGGCGGTGGCCGGCTGGCGTCCGGCGGCCTACCGTGTCACCGTGGACGGGGAGGTCCATGAACGCCGGGGCTTCACGGTCGTCGTGGCGAATTCGGGGTTCTACGGGGTCGGCCGGCACATCGCCCCGGACGCCCGGGTCGACGACGGCCTGCTCGACGTCGTGATCATCCAGCACGTGCCCAAGCCGATGTTCTTCGCGGTGATGCGCGAGCTCGCGGACGGCTCCCACGTGCGGCGGCCGCAGGTCGAGGTGATGCGGGGACGCGAGGTCCGGATCGAGGCTGACCGCGATCTCGTCTACGGCGCGGACGGTGAGGTGCACGGCACCCTCCCGGTGACCGCCCGGGTCATGCCCGGCTCCCTCAACGTTTTGCGCCCCTGATCGAGGCCCGGCGGCGGGGACAGCCGCTACGGTTGCGTGGTGCGCACCCTCTTGAACGTTCTTTGGCTCGTGCTTGCCGGATTCTGGATGGCGCTCGGCTATGTGGTCGCCGGAATCATCTGCTGCGTCCTCATCGTCACCATCCCGTTCGGCATCGCCTCGTTCCGCGTCGCCGCCTACGCGCTGTGGCCCTTCGGCAAGCGGGTGGTGCGGCGCGGCGACGCCGGCACCGGCTCGGCGATCGGCAACGTCATCTGGCTGGTCTTCGCGGGCTGGTGGCTCGCCCTGGGGCACCTGTTCACCGGCCTCGCTCTCTGCGTCACGATCGTGGGGATCCCCTTCGGCATCGCGAACTTCAAGCTCATCCCGGTGTCGCTGCTGCCGCTCGGCAGGATGATCGTCTCGACCGACGACCCGAGAGCGCTGTACCCGGCCGAGTAGCACTTCCGGCTTCGGCTTCGCCCAGTCAAAGGCATGGTTGACGGATATATCGTTTCGATCGTTTAACCCGCCTCTTCTCGCTCCCCCCGGAGGTGGCCGTGCAGGCCTCTGCCGCCCCGTCATCGCGCACCTCGGCCGACGGCGCCGGATGGAGGTGCCGCGCGCCCGGCAGCTTCGAGGAGCTCATCCCGCCGGGGGAGCCGCGGTTCTCCTGGCTCCGGCCGTCGGTGCTGTGGCGGTCCCGCAATGACGTCATCGCCCGGTTGTTCGGCGACCCCTCGGACCGGGTGCGCCGCCGGTGGCTGGAGGCGCTGCGGGAGGGCGGCGCCGACCCGCTCAGATTCATCGGCAGGCCGCAGGAGACCTTCTCGTTCCTGTTGCTCGGCGACACCGGGGAGGGCGACAAGTCGCAGTACGCCGTCGTCCCCGGAGCCCTGAAGGCCGGGGGTGACACGGACTTCATGATCATCGCGAGCGATGTGATCTATCCGGTGGGCAGCGCGAACGACTATCCGAACAAGTTCTTCCGGCCCTATCAGGGATATCCCGGGCCGATCTTCGCCGTCCCTGGCAACCACGACTGGTACGACAACCTCGGTGGCTTCATGCGGATCTTCTGCGGCGTGTCCGGCCGGCCCGATCCCGGGCCGTGGCGGGGCCCGTTCCGAGCGGTGGCCCGGCTGCTGTGGCGGCACCCGGACACACCTGACGAGGCCGCGCTGGACGAGGCCCGTAAGCTGCGCGGCGCGCCCGGGCAGCAGGCCGACCAGCCTGCTCCCTATTGGGCCATCGACACCCCGTCGCTGCGCGTCATCGGCATCGACACCGGGATCCTCGGCGGGATCGACCGTGAGCAGGGCGAGTGGCTGCGCCGCGTCTCGGCGGGGCCGACCCCGAAGCTGCTGGTCACCGGCAAGCCGATCCATGTCGACGCCAAGCACCACCCCGGCCCGATCGAGGGCGGTGGGACCGTGGACGAGATCGTCCGCGATCCGGCGAACAACTACGTCGCGGCCATCGGCGGGGACATCCACAACTACCAGCGCTACCCGGTGCGGGTCGGCGAGCGGGTCATCGAGTACATCGTGTCCGGTGGCGGAGGGGCGTTCATGCACGCCACCCATACGATCCCCAGGCAGACGGCCGTCGACGAGGACGACTTCAGGTGCTATCCGCTGCGTGGCGACAGCCTGTCGTTCTACAGCCGTCTGTACGGTCGTGCGCTCCGCCTTCGGAGGCTGCTGGAGCTGTCGCCCGAGCAGGCGGCCGCCGTGGTCGCCCGCCGGCTGGACCTCGAGCCGACCCGGGCCGGCCAGGGGGGCGTGCACGTCTCGGTAAGGGTGCGGGCCGTGGCGTGGCTGCTGGGCGTCCCGCGCGGGCACCGGCGGCGGCGGCTGCGCCTGCCCGTGCACAAGGCGATCCAGCGCTTCCGGTCCGAGGTCGCGGACTGGGACACGCCGCCGTTCTTCAAGAGCTTCCTGCGCGTCGACGTGGCTCCGGGACGGCTGCGGATCCGCTGCTACGCGGCGACCGGTTGCCTCGAGCACGAACTGCGGCCGCCGCTCGAGGACGAGCTGAGGATCGTGCTGCCACGGGCGCAGGGTGAGCCGCTGCCGGCCTGATGGCCCGTGACGCACGGGCCCGGCCGGCTCCCGGGGTTCCTCGGCGACAATGAGCATCGTGTGGATGGCGGTGGCGGTGACGCCGGGTGGCGGGGGAGTGCTGTGTCCTCTGGCCGAGGACGGCTCCCCGGCGGGGCCGCAGGAGCAGGTCGACGAGCTGGCGCCGGCCATCCGCGACCGGGAGCGGGCCTGCTCGCCGAGGTGGGTGTGGTCCGCGACCGAGCACGTCTATCCGCCGCTGCTCCGCGCCGGTGTACGCGTGGCCCGTTGTCACGATCTGGAACTGGCCGAGGCGCTCCTGCTGTCGCACGAGGGCCGCTATGGGGAACCGCGATCGCTGCGGGCCGCCTGGGCCCGGCTGCACGGGCAGGCCGTCCCCGAGGATTCGGCTCGCCTGGCGGGCGGCCACCCGACGCTGTTCGGCGGCGCGGACGAGGCGTCCGGCGACCTCGCCTCGATCATCGCCGTACACGCGGAACAGCGGCGCCGGATCGCGGCGACCGAACATCCCGGCCGGCTCGGGCTGCTGGTCGCGGCCGAGTCCGCCGGCGCGCTCGTCGCGGCCGAGATCAGCCACGTGGGCCTGCCCTGGTCGGCCGCCCGGCATGACGCTCTCCTGACCGACCTCGTTGGGCCCCGCCCCGGTCCGGGCCTGCGGCCCCGCCGGCTCCAGGCGCTCGCCGACCGGATCGGGCAGGAGTTCGGCGGTCGCC
>JAOPYH010000521.1 GCA_025964715.1 Streptosporangiaceae bacterium
GGTGCCGCCCCGCAGCCGGGGCACGGACGGCACGCGGCCTCGCCGCCCGCGCACAACGGCCTCGGCGCAGCGCGCCCGGCCACGGACTCCCCTCAAGCGGCGTGACCCGGTCAGGCGCCTCAACGTCGGGCTGTTGATCGTCGCCTTCGTGCTCTCGCTGTTCGCCGGCCGGTTGGTGCAGCTGCAGGGCATCGAGTCCCGTCATTACGCCGAGCAGGCGAAACGGCAGCGACTGGACAGGATCGATCTGCCCGCCACCCGCGGTGATATCACCGACGCCCAGGGTGCGAAGCTCGCGATGACCGTCGAGGCGCAGGCCATCTTCGCCGACCCCGATCTCATCAAGCCCGAACAGCGGCCGCGGATCGTCGCCGCACTGGCGCCGATGCTCGGACTGAACGCCGCCAAGGTGCTCAAGGCCGTCAGCGCACAGGGCAGCCGGTTCGAATATATCGTGCACGGGATCAAGCCGGACCAGGCCAGGATGGTGCGGGCGCTGGGCTTCACGGGCATCGGGACCCTGCCCGAGTACCGCCGGGTCTATCCCGCTGACACGCTGGCCGCCAATGTGATCGGCTTCGTGAACCGGGCCGGAGAGGGAGGCGCCGGACTGGAGCACGAGATGAACGGGATGCTCGCCGGCCGGGACGGATGGCAGCGAGTCGAGATCAGCCGGGACGGCCAGCACATCCCCATGGGCGAGGACCAGTCACTCAAGCCGGTCCCCGGCCGCGGGCTGCGGCTGAGCCTGCTGAGCGACCTGCAGTTCAAGGCGCAACAGGCGATCGTGAACCAGGTCAAGGCGACCGGGGCGCGCAGCGGCAGCGTCATAGTCATGGACCCGCATACCGGGCACATCCTCGCGATGGCCGTGTCGCCGGGCTTCGACGCGAACAACTACAGCCAGGCGTCCCTCGGCCAGCTGGCCAATCCCGTCGTCGAGGAGGCGTTCGAGCCCGGCAGCACCAACAAGGTGATCACTGCGGCCGCGGTCATGGAGAAGGCCGGGATCACGGCCTCGACTCCCTTTACCGTGCCGGACCACATCTACCGAAACGGCAGGAAGTTCGCCGACTCGCACCCGCACGCCACCGAACGGCTCACCTTCGGCGGCATCCTCGCGACGTCGAGCAACGTCGGCACGATCCTGGCCAGCGAACACATCAGCCCGGACACGCTCTACCAGTTCATGCGCGCCTTCGGCTTCGGGAGCACCACGGGGGTGAACCTCCCGGGTGAGACCAAGGGCCTGCTCAAACCGCCCGCGCAGTGGTCGGGAACCGACCGGTATCCCATCGCCTTCGGCCAGACCGTGTCGGTGAGCGCGCTGCAGATGGCGAGCGTCTACGCCACCCTGGCCAACGGAGGCGTACGGGTCGCCCCGACTCTGATCACGGGGACCACCGATGCGGAGGGCAACGTGACACCGGCGCCGGCGCCGGCGCAGCGCCGTGTGGTCAGCACGCGAACGGCCAAGGACATCGCCCACATGATCGAAGGGGTCATCTCGAAGGAGGGGACGGCGCCCGCCGCGCAGATCCCGGGCTACCGGGTCGCGGGCAAGACCGGCACCGCGGAACGCGTGAATCCGAGCTGCGGCTGCTACCGGAATGGCGGTTACACGGCGTCCTTCGCGGGCTTCGCGCCCGCAGACGACCCCCAGCTCGTCGTCCAGGTCGTGCTGCAGGATCCCAAGAGCGCGTACTACGGTGGCGAGGTGGCCGCGCCGGTGTTCAAGGATGTCATGTCCTTCGCGCTGGAGACGCGGAAGGTGCCGCCCACCGGGAGTAGATCACCGAAGATCGAGATCTACGCCCGCGGCTGACCAAGGCGGGTACTCTCTCGCCGTGGCCCCAGCAGTAACCCGACAACAGCGTCCGAGCTATACCAACCTGTCCTGTACGGAAAGAACAGTCATGCGCCCGACGACCAACCCAGCCCGGCCGCTGGCCGGGCTCGCGCGGCTGCTTGACCCAGGGAACGCGAAGAGAACCGCCGAGGCATCCGCCGGGGTGACGGTCGCCGGCATCACTCACGACTCGCGCAAGGTGCTCCCCGGTGACCTGTACGTAGCCCTGCCCGGCAGCAGCTTCCACGGCGCCGAGTTCGCCCCCCAGGCGGCCGAAGCGGGCGCCGTGGCGATTCTCACCGACCCGGCGGGCCGGGAGAGGGCCGGCAGGGCGGGCCTGCCGGTCCTCGTGGTGGACCGCCCCCGCGAGGTGCTCGGGACCGCCGCCGCCTGGGTGTACGGCGAGCCCGCCCGCGATCTGACGCTCATCGGAGTGACGGGGACCAGCGGCAAGACCACCACGGTCTATCTGCTCGAGGCCGGGCTCCGCGCGGCCGGTGCGGAGACCGGTGTCATCGGGACGGTCGAGACCCGCATCGGCGGCACCCGCCTGGCCAGCGCTCTCACCACTCCCGAGGCCACCGACCTGCACGCGATCTTTGCCATGATGCGGGAGCGGCACGTCGGGGCCGCCGCCATGGAGGTCTCCAGTCACGCCCTCGAGCAGGGCCGGGTGGGCGGCGCCTTCTACGACGTCGCGATCTTCACGAACCTGTCGCAGGACCACCTGGACTACCACCCCACGATGGAAGATTACTTCGCGGCCAAGGCGCGGCTCTTCACTCCCGCCTACTGCCGTACGGGCGTGGTCAACCTGGACGATCCGTACGGACGGAGACTGCTCGACGTCGCCGGCGTGCCACTGACGAGCGTCTCGGCCAGCGGCGACGCCGCCGCGGACTGGCGTGCCCAGGACGTGCGCCTGGGCACCGACGGAAGCGTCTTCCGGATCGTCGGACCGGGCGGCATCGAGGCCGATGCCGCCGTCCGTCTGCCCGGCCCGTTCAACGTGGCGAACGCGCTCACGGCCATCGTCGCGCTCGTCGAGGCGGGAATCGCCCTACCGACCGCGGTCGACGGCGTCGCCTCGCTGCCCGGTGTGCCGGGCCGGCTGGAGCCCGTCGACGAAGGTCAGGGGTTCGTGGCGCTGGTCGACTACTCGCACAAGCCCGGTGCGGTCGAGGCCGTGCTGAGCGCGCTGCGGCCGGTCACGGAGGGACGGATCATCCTCGTGCTCGGCTGCGGCGGGGACCGGGACAAGGGGAAACGCCCTCTCATGGGCGAAGCGGCCGCCGGGCTCGCCGACGTGGCCATTTTCACCAACGACAACCCCAGGTCCGAGGACCCCCTCGGGATCCTCGCCGCTATGGTCGAGGGCGGGCTCAAGGTGCCGCAGGACCAGCGCGCGCACGTCATCGTCGAGCCCGACCGCGCGGCCGCGATCAACCTGGCCGTCGGCCGGGCGCGCCGCGGCGATGTGGTGATCGTCGCCGGCAAGGGACATGAGCAGGGCCAGTACGTCGCCGGGGAGGTGCTGGCCTTCGACGACCGCGAGGTCCTACGCCGGGCACTGCGGGCGGCGATGGGCATGCACGGCAATGATCGGGGGGTGACGGCGTGATCGCACTTTCGCTCGCGCAGATCGCTGAGATCACCGGGGGCACGATCCTCGGCGGGTCCGCGGAGGTCACGGTGACCGGGCCCGTCGTCATCGACTCCCGCGCCGTGGAGGCCGGCGCGCTGTTCGTCGCGGTCCGGGGTGAGCGCGTGGACGGCCACGACTTCGCCGCGGCCGCCGTGGCCTCGGGCGCCGCCGGCGTGCTGGCCGAGCGGGCACCTGACGGACCGGACCTGCCCACCGTCCTCGTCCGCGACGTGGTGGGCGCGCTGGGCCTGCTGGCGCGCGGAGTGGTCGACCGCCTGCCCCAGGCGACCGTGGTGGGCGTCACGGGGTCGTCCGGAAAGACCTCTACCAAGGACCTCATCGCCCAGGTCCTCCGCCGCGCCGGCCCGACCGTGGCTCCGGTGGGCTCCTTCAACAACGAGATCGGACATCCGCTCACCGCCCTGCGGGCCGACGCCGACACCCGCTACCTGGTGCTGGAGTACAGCGCCCGCGGGATCGGGCACATCGCCTACCTCACCGAGGTGGCTCCGCCCCGGGTCGGCGTGGTCCTCAACGTGGGCACCGCCCACATCGGCGAGTTCGGCAGCCGCGAGGTCGTCGCCCGGGCCAAGGGCGAGCTCGTCGAGGCACTGCCGGCGGAGGGCGCGGCCGTGCTCAACGCCGACGATCCGCTCGTCCGGACCATGGCCGCCCGTACCGCCGCGCGGATCGTCACCTTCGGCCGGGTGCCCGACGCCACCGTCCGCGCCACCGGGGAACGGCTGGACGAAGCGGGACGCCCACGGTTCACGCTCGTGACTCCGGAGGGCGCCCTGCCGGTCTCGATGAGGCTGCACGGGTCGCACTCCGTGAGCAACGCGCTCGCGGCGGCGGCCGCCGCTCGTGAGGTCGGCATGCCGCTGCACGAGATCGCCGAGGCGCTGTCCGAGGCCACGCCGGTGAGCCGCTGGCGCATGGAGGTCAGTGAGCGGAGCGACGGCGTCACCGTGATCAACGACGCCTACAACGCCAATCCCGAGTCGGTGCGGGCCGCGCTCGACGCGCTCGGGCACATGGCCCGCAAGCGCCGCGCCTATGCGGTGCTGGGCTGGATGGCGGAGCTGGGCGCCGCCTCTGTGTCCGAGCACGAGAAGATCGGTCAGCACGCCGCCCGGATCGGCGTCGCGGGGCTCATCGTCGTCGGCCAGAACGCTGCGCCGATGCGCGAGGGAGCTGAACAAGTGGGGTCATGGACAGGAGAGTGCGTGCAGGTGGATGACGTCGGTGCCGCCGTCGCGGCGCTGAACCAGCGGCTCCGGCCGCAGGACGTCGTGCTGGTGAAGGGGTCCCGCGTCGCGGGGCTCGAGAGGGTCGCCCGGGCTCTGCTCGATGAGCCGAGTGGAGGGGACGGCGCGTGACCAACATCCTCATCGCCTCGGCGGTGTCCCTGTTCATCGGCATCGTGGGCACCCCGGTGTGGATCCGGCTCGTCTCGCGTCTCGGCTACGGGCAGATGATCCGTGAGGAGGGACCGAAGGCGCATCTCAACAAGCGCGGCACCCCGACCATGGGCGGCGCCGTGTTCATCGTCGGATCGCTGTTCGGCTACGCCGCCGCGCACCTGCTGACGGCCACCCCGCCGACCTGGTCCGGCGTGTTCGTGCTGTTCCTCATGCTGGGCCTGGGGATCGTCGGGTTCGTCGACGACTACATCAAGGTCTTCAAACAGCGCAGTCTCGGCCTGCGCAGCGGTGCCAAGGCCATCGGGATCGTGCTCATCGGCGTGGTCTTCTCGGTCGGCGTCCTGAACTTCCCCAACGGCTACGACGTCACGCCGGCGACCACTCACCTGTCGTTCCTGCGCGACTTCGGGCCCTCGATCGGCCCCTACTTCTTCGTGCTGTGGGCGCTGGTCCTCATCCAGGGGGTCTCGAACGGCGTCAACCTCACCGACGGGCTCGACGGTCTCGCCGCCGGCCCGGCCGGCATGGTGCTGGCCGCCTACGTGATCATCGGCAACTGGCAGCTGCGCAACAGCTGCTTCGACAACGCCCTCGCACCCAACTGCTACAGCGTGCGGGACCCGCTCGACCTCGCCGTCGTGGCGGCGGCCGTGCTCGGCGGCGTCTTCGGCTTCCTGTGGTGGAACGCCCCGCCGGCCAAGATCTTCATGGGGGACACGGGCTCGCTCGCCCTCGGCGGCGTCCTCGTCGGCCTGGCCATCACCACGCGCACGCAGTTCCTGCTGGCCATCCTCGGCGGCCTGATCGTCATCATCACGCTGTCGGTGATCATCCAGGTGGGGGGCTTCAAGGCCACCGGGAAACGGGTGTTCAAGATGGCGCCGCTGCAGCACCACTTCGAGCTGTCGGGATGGGCCGAGACGACCATCGTCGTGCGCTTCTGGCTGATGTCCGCGCTGTTCGTGGCCATCGGGCTGGGCGTGTTCTATCTCGAGTGGGTGCCGAAGTGACGGATGCCCCCTGGATGGACCGGTCGGTCTGCGTGGCCGGCCTGGGCGTGTCCGGCCGTGCCGCCGCGGCGGTCCTGGCCCGGCGCGGCGCGCGGGTCACGCTGGTCGAGGCCCGCGACGGCGCGGCCCAGCGGGAGCTGGCCGGCCGGCTGCGGTCGCTCGGCGTCACGGTGCGGCTGGGCGATGGCGACACGCTGCCGCCCGGCACGGACGTCGTCGTGACCTCGCCGGGCTGGCGGCCGGACGCTCCGCTCCTCGGCGCCGCGGCGGCGGCCGGCGTCGAGATCCTGGGTGAGGTCGAACTCGCCTGGAGGCTGCGCGGGCCGGACGCCGCCCCGTGGCTGGCCATCACTGGTACGGACGGCAAGACCACGGTCGTGCAGATGCTGGCCCGCATGCTGACCGCCGCCGGACACAGGACGCTCGCGGTGGGCAACGTCGGCACACCCATCGTCGATGCAGTCCTGGAGCCCTATGACGTCCTCGCGGTAGAGCTCTCCAGCTTCCAGCTGCACTGGTCGAACTCGCTGGACCCGTACGCCGCGACGGTGCTGAACCTGGCTCCCGACCACCTCGACTGGCACGGATCCCTGGAGGACTACGCGAGGGACAAGGCCAAGATCTTCGGTCCGGGCACGCTGGCCGTGGTGAACGCCGACGATGACCGGTCGGTCCGGCTGGGCGCGGGTGCCGGCGAGCTGGTCGGCTTCACGCTGGGCACGCCGGGGCCGGGGCAGCTCGGCGTCGTCGAGGAGCTGCTGGTCGACCGTGCCTTCGTGCCGGATCCGGTGCGGGAGGCGGCCGAACTGGCCGAGCTCTCGGACGTACACCCGTTCGCTCCGCACAACGTCGCGAACGCGCTGGCGGCCGCGGCGCTGGCGCGGGCCTACGGCGTGCCTCCTGAAGCCGTACGCGAGGGGTTGCGGGCGTTCGTGCCCGATCGGCACCGCATCGAGCACATCGCGACGATCGGTGAGGTCGACTACGTCAACGACTCCAAGGCCACCCAGTCGCACGCGGCGGCGGCCTCGCTGGCGGCCTACCCCTCCGTGGTGTGGATCGCGGGCGGGCTGCTGAAGGGGCTCGAGGTCGAGGAGCTGGTGGAATCGGCGGCGGAGAGGCTGCGCGGGGTCGTGCTGATGGGCCGGGATCGAGCCCGGATCGCCGAGGCCCTCAAGCGACACGCGCCTAATATCCCGGTTGTGGACGTCGCGGACACCGACACTGGGGCCATGGACCGCGTCGTGATCGAAGCCACCCGCCTGGCCCGCCCGGGCGACACTGTTCTGCTGGCGCCCGCGGGCGCCTCCTATGACATGTTCGCGAACTATCCCGCCCGAGGGGACGCCTTCGCCGCGGCCGTACGGCGGCTCGCCGGGGCGCGGTAGACGCGCGTCATGACTGCAGCGGCGAATCCTCCCGCGGACCGCGGATACGAGAACGAGGACGAGGGCCATCCCGGCCCACGTGCCCAGGCGGCGGCCGTCATCGGGCTGCTCGACCGGCCGCTCACCTCCTACTACCTGGTGCTGGGCTGCTCGGTGCTGCTGCTGACCCTCGGCCTGACCATGGTGCTGTCGGCCTCCAGCGTGAAGCAGCTGCAGGAGACCGGGTCGGCATTCACCCTCCTGCAGAGACAGGCCATGTGGGTCGCCATCGGGCTGCCAATGATGTGGCTCGCGGCCAGGCTGGCGCCGAAGGCGTTCCGAACTCTCGCCTATCCGTTGCTGCTGCTCTCGGTGCTGGCCCTGGCGCTCGTACTCGTACCGGGTCTCGGGCAGACCGCCGGCGGGGCCAAGCGATGGCTGGGCTTCTCCGGCGCCTTCCAGCTCCAGCCGTCCGAACCGGCCAAGCTCGGTCTGGTGCTGTGGGGGGCCGACCTGCTCGCGCGCAAGGAGAAGCTGCGGCAGCTCACCGAGTGGCGGCACCTGCTGATGCCGCTCCTGCCGGGCACGGGTCTCGTCGTGCTGCTGGTGATGCTCGGCAACGACCTCGGGACCACGCTCGTCCTCCTGACCATCTTCCTGGCCATGCTGTGGGTCGTCGGCGCACCGGCCCGGCTCTTCGTCGGCATCACGGGTCTGATCGGCGTGCTCGTCGCCATCCTCATCGTCGTCGAGCCGTACCGGCTGCGGCGCCTCACCGGGTTTCTGGACCCGACCGGCGACCCTCTGAAGACCAACTACCAGGGACTTCAGGGTCTCTTCGCGATGGCCTCGGGCGGCTGGTTCGGGACCGGGCTGGGCGAGGGCCGGGCCAAGTGGCAGTACCTCCCGCACGCGGAAACGGACTTCATCTTCGCGATCATCGGGGAGGAGCTCGGATTGATCGGTACGCTTGTCGTGCTGGGCCTCTTCGGGTTGCTGGCGTACGCGGGTCTGCGGATCGCACGGCGGGTCAAGGACCCGTTCATGCGCCTGGCCGCCGCGGGCGCCACCGCCTGGGTGGTGGTCCAGGCCATCGTCAACATCGGCGCGGTCATCGGTGTGCTCCCCATCACGGGCATCCCCCTGCCGCTGGTCTCCTACGGGGGATCGGCTCTGATCCCGACCCTGATCGCGCTGGGCATGCTGCTGTCCTTCGCCAAACGCGAACCAGGGGCGAGGCAGGCCCTGGCCGCTCGCGGACCGGGACCTGTGGTCCGGGCCCTAAGCTGGCTTGGCCTGGCGCGGCGATGAGTGCGCCGCCCTGCGACAACGGCCCGCTCCGAACGGGGGTCCCGCCGAGCGTCGCCGACGTTCCGGCCGGCCCCGCCTCAGGGGACTGGAAGACAACAAGGAGGCGTACCCGAGCATGAGGGTTGTCCTGGCCGGCGGCGGGACCGCTGGACATATCGAGCCCGCTCTCGCCCTTGCCGACGCGCTGCGCCGGGAGGATCCGACAGCAGAGATCACCTGCCTCGGCACGGAGCGCGGCCTGGAGAGCCGCCTGGTCCCCCAGCGGGGTTACGAGCTGGCGCTGATCCCACCCGTCCCGCTGCCCCGGACGCTCACCCCGCGGCTGCTCACCGTCCCGGGGCGCCTGCGCGGCGCCATCAACGCGGCGGCCAGTGTGCTGGACCGGGCCAGGGCCGAGGTGCTCGTCGGCTTCGGCGGCTACGTCGCCACGCCCGGTTATCTCGCCGCCCGCAAGCGGCGGGTCCCCATCATCGTGCACGAGGCCAACCCGCGACCGGGGCTGGCCAACCGCCTCGGTGCGCGCTTCACCGAACATGTGGCGGTGTCGCACCAGGACTCTCCGCTGCCGAACGCCTCCTTCGTCGGCATCCCGCTGCGCCGTGAGATCACCACGCTGGACCGGCTCGCCGTGGGCGACAAGGCTCGCTCGTATTTCGGGCTGATGCCCGACCTGCCGACGCTTCTCATCTTCGGTGGGTCGCAGGGTGCGCGCTCACTCAACCGCGCCGCGGTGGCGGCCGCCCCCGCGTTCCGGTCCGCCGGCATCCAGGTGCTGCACATCGTGGGCCCGAAGAACAACGAGGAGCCGGAGCCCGCCGCCGGACCCCAGTACGTCACGCTGCCCTACTGCGACCGGATGGATCTCGCCTATGCCGCCGCGGACGTGGCCATGTGCCGGTCGGGCGCGATGACCTGTGCCGAGCTCGCCGCCGTCGGACTTCCCGCCGTGTATGTCCCGCTGCCGCACGGCAACGGCGAACAGCGCCTGAACGCCGCGCCCATCGTCGCGGGCGGTGGCGGCCTGCTGGTCGAGGACGCCGAGCTCACGCCGGACTGGATCGTGGCCAACCTGCTCCCCGTACTGTCCAACGCCGAGCAGGTCGCCCGGATGTCGGAGGCGGCGGCGCGACTGGGCCGGCGGGACGCCGACCTTGCTCTCGTCCGCATGGTCTACGACGTGGTCCGCAGCCGGGAGATCCAGTGAGCCCGGACCCGTCGGCGGAGGCCATCCCCGCCGACCGGCTCGGCAAGGTCCACTTCATCGCCATCGGCGGCGCTGGAATGTCGGGGATCGCCCGCATCATGCTCAAGCGCGGCATCGCCGTCTCGGGCAGTGACGCCCGTGACTCCGAGTTGCTCGGCCGGCTGGGCGACCTGGGTGCGAAGGTGTTCGTCGGGCATGCCGCCCAGCACCTCGGCGACGCCGACACGGTGGTAGTGTCCACGGCCATCCGGGACGGCAATCCCGAACTGGTCGCGGCCAGGAAGCGCGGACTCAGGGTGATGCACCGTGCCGAGGCGCTGGCGTCGCTCATGGTCGGGCGCCGCGGCGTGGCGGTCGCGGGCACCCATGGCAAGACGAGCACCACCTCGATGCTCACCGTGACGCTGCAGCACGCCGGCGCCGACCCGGCCTACTGCATCGGCGGGCAGCTCGTCACCACCGGCCTCGGGGCCGATGAGGGCGGGGGAGAGGTCTTCGTCGCCGAGGCCGATGAGAGCGACGGCTCCTTCCTTCGGTTCAGCCCGGAGCTCGCGGTCGTGACGAACGTCGAGGCCGATCACCTCGACAACTACGGTGGCTTCGATGAGGTCAAGGAGAGCTTCGCCCGTTTCGTCGAGCGAATAGAGCCCGGCGGAGTGCTGGTGGCGGGCGCCGACGACCCGGTGGCGGTGGAGCTCGCCGAGCTCGGCCGGGCCCGCGGCCTGACGGTACGGACCTATGGCGAGTCACCCGGGGCCGATCTGCGCATCACGGGCTTCGTCCCGCGGGGGCTCGGCTCGCGGTTCGAGATCAGCGGGCTGGGGGAGGTCGAGCTGGCCGTACCCGGCCGGCACAACGCCCACAATGCGACCGCGGTCGTCGCCGTGGCACTGGCTCTGGGCCACGATTTCGAGATCGTCAGGGCCGGGCTCGCCTCCTTCGGGGGCGCCCGCCGGCGGCTGGAGCGCAAGGGCGCTGCCGGCGGAGCCGAGGTCTTCGACAGCTACGCCCATCACCCGACCGAGCTGACCGCCGACCTGCGGGCCACGCGCGATTACGTGGAACAGAAGGGCTCCGGCCGGATCGTCGCGGTGTTCCAGCCGCACCTCTACAGCCGCACCCGGTTCTTCGCGGCCGAGTTCGGCGCCGCGCTCGGCCTGGCCGACGTCGTCGTGGTGCTGGACGTCTACGGCGCCCGGGAGGATCCCGAGCCCGGGGTGACCGGCCGGCTCGTGGCGGACCAGGTCCCGGACGGGCCGGGCCCGGGCGCCGCGGAGGTGTTCTACGCACCCGTCCGGGACGAGGTTCCCGGCCAGGTCGTGGACCTGGCGCGGGCCGGGGACGTCATCATCACGCTCGGCGCCGGTGACGTCACCGAGCTGGGGCCGCTCATCATGGAGAGGCTCGCCGGACGGGTCTGACGGTCTGGGCCGCTCTCGGCGTGGTTGCGCGGCTTCGGCCCGGATCGGCGTCATCATCGGAATCAGGCCCGAGGACGCGGCACCGGGCCGGACGGGCGGACGGTGATGGCGGACACGGACACGACGGCGGGCATCACGCGGCCGGAGGCTTCCGGCCGGCCGGCGCGCGCGCTGACGTTGGCCCGGCGGCTGCCCCGGCGCTGGAAGGCCGTGGGAATGGCGCTCGTGGTCGCCGGCGTGCTCGGCACGGCCGCCTGGGTCCTGCTGGGCTCCCGGCTGCTGGTCGTGCGTCACGTCGAGGTGACCGGCGTGAAGCTCATCCCCCGTGACCGCGTCGTCGCCGTCGCCCGGGTGCCGCTCGGAACCCCGATGGTGCGGCTCCACACCGGAGCCGTCGGCGCGCGGGTGGCCGGCCTCCAGGAGGTCGAATCGGTACGGGTGCAACGGCGCTGGCCGGCGACCGTGCGGCTCGCCGTGACCGAACGGGTCCCGCTGGTCGTGGTGGGACGGGGAAACAGGTACTACCAGATGGACCGGGACGGCGTGATCGTGATCACCACGTCCCGGCGGCCCCCGGGGCTCCCGGCAATGGTCGTCGCCAACCCGAGCCCGGCCGATCCGGCGACCGCGGCGGCTCTGAAGGTCCGCGGCGCTCTCCCGCCGAGGTTCGCGCGGAGGCTGGCCTCGATCGAGGCCGGCAGCCCCGAGGCGGTGACGCTGCGGTTCAAGGCCGGGATGACGGTGGTCTGGGGCGCGGCGGAGCGGGCCGGGGAGAAGATCCGGCTGATCGACGCGCTCCTGGCGACACAGGCAGGCCGCTCCGCCCGTAAGATCGACATCAGTTCTCCCGAGGTGGTGACCACGCGATGAGAGACACGCGCTCGGCACCCGGGGTGCGGGACGCGGGCCCTCGGATGCGAGACCCTTGGCATCGCGTCACCGTGCTCGGCCACCGGGAGATTCATCAACCGGGGCAACCCGGACCCACCGCGACACGCCGGTTCAGTTCGTGCCGGGTTAGTTGACCCTGGAGGTTGGGCGCACCTACTGTCCGTATCAGCCCTCAGGTTGACATAACTCTAAGCTTCAACTTGAGGGTCAGGGTTCGGAGCGGCGCGGGCCGCACGGACCACCAGAAAAGACCAGGTCAGCAACACCGCGGCGGCACCGGTTCACAGACCGGTCCGGCCGGTTCGATAGAGCGAGCGGAAAGGCCCCTCGTCGTGGCAGCACCGCAGAATTACCTCGCGGTCATCAAAGTGGTCGGCATCGGTGGCGGCGGAGTCAATGCCGTCAACCGGATGATCGAAGAGGGTCTCAAGGGCGTCGAGTTCATCGCGATCAACACGGATGCCCAGGCGCTGCTGATGAGTGACGCCGACGTGAAGCTCGATGTCGGCCGCGAGCTCACCCGCGGACTGGGGGCCGGCGCGAATCCGGACGTGGGCCGCAAGGCCGCCGAGGACCACCGCGAGGAGATCGAGGAGGTCCTCAAGGGCGCCGACATGGTCTTCGTCACCGCGGGCGAGGGCGGTGGCACCGGCACCGGCGGTGCACCGGTGGTGGCCAACATCGCACGCTCGCTCGGCGCGCTCACCATCGGTGTCGTGACCCGGCCCTTCAGCTTCGAGGGCAAGCGGCGGGCGATGCAGGCCGAGGCCGGCATCGAGACCCTCCGCGACGAGGTGGACACCCTCATCGTCATCCCCAACGACCGGTTGCTGTCGATCTCCGACCGCCAGGTCAGCGTGCTGGACGCCTTCAAGGCCGCAGACCAGGTGCTCCTGTCCGGTGTCCAGGGCATCACCGACCTCATCACGACACCGGGTCTGATCAACCTCGACTTCGCCGACGTGAAGTCCGTCATGTCCGGCGCCGGCTCGGCACTCATGGGCATCGGCTCGGCCCGCGGCGACGACCGCTCGGTGGCCGCGGCCGAGATGGCCATCTCCAGCCCGCTGCTCGAGGCGAGCATCGACGGTGCTCATGGCGTGCTGCTGTCCATCTCCGGTGGTTCGGACCTCGGTCTCTTCGAGATCAACGAGGCCGCCCAGCTCGTCTCCAACTCGGCCGCGACGGACGCCAACATCATCTTCGGCGCCGTCATCGACGACGCGCTCGGCGACGAGGTCCGGGTGACGGTCATCGCCGCCGGCTTCGACGAGGGCAGCCCGTCCAAACCGGCGCCCCTGCCGGCCGTACAGAGCCAGCGGGCCGGGCAGGCCGCCCGGCCGACCTCGCCGTCGCCCGTGCCGCAGCCCGCCTCACCGGAGACCGTGCCGCCCGTGATCAGCGAGCCGGTCGGGGTGCGGGGGAGCGAGGACGCGCCGGCAGACCAGCTCTCGTCCGAGCGACACAGTCCGCCGGGCCACGACCCGGATGATCGGGACGAGCCGCAGGACGCCGCGCGCCCTAAGGTGCCGCGGCCGGCCACCGAGCCGTCCGCGGCGAGCGTCACCGCAAGCGAGTCCGTCCGGCGCCGTCCGGTCGTGTTCGACGAGGATGACGACCTCGACGTACCCGATTTCCTCAAGTAGTGGTCGGGTTCGTCGAGCTCGGTGAGGGCATCGGAGCGGCCTTCACCGACCGCGCGGGCGGCGCGAGCGCCGCGCCGTACGACTCGCTCAATCTCGGAGGCGCGGTCGGCGACGAGCCGGAGACAGTGCGCCGCAACCGGGAGCTCGCCGGCAAGGCGCTGGACATCGATCCCGGCCGCACGGTCTGGATGCGTCAGGTGCACGGCGCGGAGGTGGCTTTCGTCACCGGCCCTTCGCCTGCCCGGCCGCGGCGGCCGGAGCCACCGGGGGTCGACGCGATCGTGACGACCGAACCGGCGCTGGCGCTCGCCGTGCTCGTCGCGGACTGTGCGCCCGTCCTCATCGCCGATCCGGTCGCCCGGGTCGTGGGCGCGGCGCACTCGGGACGCCCGGGCACGGCCGCGGGAGTCGTGCCCGCCCTGGTCGAGGCGATGTGCGAGCGCGGTGCCTCGCCGGATCGGCTCCGCGCCATGATCGGACCCGCCGTGTGCGGCGACTGCTACGAGGTCCCCACCGGGCTCCGCGACACGGTGGCCGCGGTCGTACCCGAGGCCTACGCCACCACCCGCGCGGGGACGCCCGGACTCGACATCCGCGCGGGGATCACGGCTCAGCTGCGCCGCGCCGGGGTCGCCGACGTCAGGCGAGACCCGCGGTGCACTATGGAGACGGCGGCGCTCTACTCCTACCGGCGAGAGGGCCGGACCGGGAGGTTCGCCGGCTACATCTGGCTCCGGCCGTGATCCCGTGCCGCCGTCACGCGCCGAAAAGGGCGTCGAGCGGAACGAGGCGATGAAGGCGAACGAGCGATCGGGCGATGGACCGGGCGGCGGTGCCGGCGGACCGGGAGCCACCGCCGGGGACCGCGGCCGGGTGGATCGGATAGGCGGAAACCTGACCGCCGTACAGGAGCGGATCGCCGCCGCGTGCGCCGCCGCGGGACGCGACGCCGGCGAGGTCTCGCTGATCGCGGTCACCAAGACATTCCCCGCCTCGGACGTGCGCTTGCTCGCCGGGCTCGGTGTGACGGACGTCGCGGAGAACCGCGACCAGGAGGCCGGTCCGAAGGTGGCCGAATGCGCCGACCTGTCGCTCACGTGGCACTTCGTCGGACAGCTGCAGACGAACAAGGCCCGGTCGGTGGCCGCCTACGCCGATGTCGTGCACTCCCTGGACAGGCCGAGGCTCGTAACGGCCCTGTCCGTCGCCGCCGCCCGCGCCGGACGCACCCTCCGCTGCCTGGTCCAGGTCTCACTTGACACCGACGGCACCGGACGGGGCGGTCTGCCCCCGGACCGGGTGACCGCGCTCGCCGACGACATCGCCTCGGCGGAGGCGCTGGAGCTCGGCGGCGTCATGGGGGTCGCACCGCTCGGCGGCGATCCGCTGGAGGCCTTCGGCCGGCTGGCCGAGACCGCGCGGGCCGTGCGGGCAGATCATCCGGGCGCTGTGATCATTTCTGCGGGTATGAGCGGAGACCTGGAGCCGGCGATCGAATGTGGTGCGACACACGTGCGTGTCGGTACGGCGTTGCTCGGCGGCCGACAGGCAATCGTCAGGTAATGTCCCCCAAGCGAGCCCTGCTGGTGAAGGCGGAGCTCGCTGATCCAGGCACCAGTCAGTCGACGAGCGGTCGTCCGCGAAACAGATCTGCAGCCCAGGGGCGACGGAGGGACATATGGCCAGCGCGATGCGCAAGATGGCGGTCTACCTCGGCCTCGTGGAGGATGACCGCTACGATGACTACGACGATTACGATCTCTACGATGACGACGCCACGGAGCGCCGGCGCGCCGGTGAGGAGCCCTCGGGCCAGGCAGGCCGGAACGCCGATTCCGCCGACCGCGAGCACGGTCACGCTCCGTCTCCGGTGGAGCGGCGCTCCGTGGCAATCTACGACTCGGGTACCGCGGACCTTGCACGCATCACTACGCTGCATCCCAGGACCTACAACGAGGCCAGGACCATCGGGGAGCACTTCCGCGAGGGCACACCGGTGATCATGAACCTGACCGAGATGGTCGACAGCGACGCCAAGCGTCTCGTCGACTTCGCGGCAGGTCTGGTATTCGGGCTACATGGGAGCATCGAACGTGTTACGAACAAGGTGTTCCTCTTGTCACCGGCCAATGTCGAGGTCACTGCGGAGGACAAGGCCCGGATGGCAGAACGAGGATTCTTCAACCAGAGCTGACCGCCACATGCGAGAGTGCCCGTGACGACTGTTGGAGCCGTGCTCAGCGCACTGCTGTACCTCTTCCTGCTGTTTCTGCTCGGGAGGCTGGTGCTGGAGACGCTGCAGTCCTTCGCGCGGAGATGGCAACCCACGGGGGTGGTGCTGGTGTTGGCCGAGGCCACTTATACAGTGACCGACCCGCCGTTGAAGCTGCTCAGACGGTTCATCCCACCCCTGCGCCTGGGAAACGTGGCGTTGGACCTCAGCTTCATGGTGCTCTTCATTCTGGTCTACATCATGATCATCTTCGTGGAAAGGCTCTGATCGGATACCGTCCTCGGGACAGACTCCAAGCGCGCCAAGGAGACGAGCATGCCGCTGACACCCGCCGACGTGCGGAATAAGCAGTTCAGTACCACCCGGCTGAGGCCGGGCTACGACGAAGAAGAGGTCGACGCCTTCCTCGACGAGGTCGAGGCGGAGCTGGACCGGCTCATCCAGGAGAACGAGGAGCTGCGCGCCAAGCTCGCCGAGTCCCTGCGGGGCAAGGTTCCGGCGATGGCGGCCCCGATCGTCGAACCGAAGCCGGACATGTCGCACATGTCCGAAGCTCCACGGCCCGAACCCAAGCCGGAGCCCTCGCTGGGCCTCGGCATGGCGCCGCAGAGCAACGAGGACAACATGGACACGGCGGCGCGTGTGCTCGCGCTCGCGCAGCAGACCGCCGACCAGGCGATCGCCGACGCCCGCCGGGAGGCCGACGAGACCCTCGGCCGTGCCCGTCGTGAGGCGGAGGAGATCCTCGGCAAGGCGCGCCGCCAGGCCGACCAGGTCGTGAGCGAGGCGCGCTCGCGAGCCGAGTCCCTCGACCGCGACGCCCAGGATCGGCACCGCTCGGTCATGGGCTCCCTCGTGCAGCAGCGTGAGGAGCTTGAGCGTGAGGTCGACAATCTGCGCGCCTTCGAGCGTGAGTACCGCAGCCGTCTCAAGCTCTACCTCGAGGGGCAACTCCGCGAGCTCGAGGCCGGGGCCAACGAGGTCGGGGTGTTCCAGCCCGTGGCCGCGTCGAGCGGGCCACAGACCGGACCGCAGAGCGCGATCCAGCATGTGGAACCACGGAACGGGCAGCCCAGTGGCGGTCCCTCCACCGGTCCCACGCCCTTCCCGCCGCCGCCTTCCGAGCCGCCGCAGCACATGCAGCACGCCCAGCACACCAGCACGGGCGCCTTCCATGGCGTGGGCGACAACGCTCCGCACGAGCGGCGCTGAGATTGCCGGCTCGCCAGGAGTGCGGAACCGTTCGAGGAGCAGACGTCTCGGCTGCGCCCATGAGGCGCGCTCACAGCCGATAGGGTCTGCGCTACGGTTGCGCCGCGGATGCCCGTTGAGGCCATCCCGGCGGCGCTCGTGATCGACGGCGGCTACACCGGGCCGGTTGCTCGGCCTGTAGAGGGAGAGACCCTGTGATCATCCTGAGTGGCGTACTCGTTGTGCTGGCGTTCGCCTTGCTCCTCGCGGGTGTCCTGTTCGGTAATTCGGGCACCGAGGTCGTGGGCCTGGACGGGCTGACGCTGCTCTACGTCTCGATCGCCATCAGCATCGTTTCCGCCCTGTGCCTTGCCCTCGGGGTGTTCCTGCGCCGCCGGGAGATTTTCGGCCGGCCGGGCTCCACGCAGGCGAGGACGGCCAAGGGCGCCAAGAAGCGCGGCAAGGTCACCGGCGCCGAAGCGGCGGGTGCGCCTTCGGCAGGGGGCGACCCTGGGGCCGAGGACACACTGACCATCCCCGGCCCGCGAGTGGACGTGCCCGGCGACGCGGTCGTTTACGTGGTCCGCGGCCGCAAGAGGTACCACCTCGACAACTGCCGTCAGCTCATGGGACGGGACAAGGAAGAACTGACCTACGCCGAGGCTCAGGAAGAGGGCTTCAGCCCGTGCACGGCGTGCATGCCTGACACCGCACTGGCGGCGCGCGCCGCGGTCTCGGGTGAACACCGGACGTACACGCCGGCGGAGAAGGCCGGCGCTGCGGCCGGGCGGGGCAGATTCGGTCACTCGGCCAAGGGCGGCCGCGGTGCGGAGCTCGCTCCAGGCACCCGGACCGACGAGTACGAGCGTCCGCAGGGGCTACGCGAGGTCGAGGACCCGTGGAGGAGCCGGGAGGAGCCGGTGAAGACGGCCGACACGGCGGCCACGGCCCGGTTCGGCACCATCGCTCCGGAGGACGAGGACGACTCACGCTCCTGGGCAGAGCCGCGCAGCCCGCATGACCCCGGCGCCGAGGACGAGTCCCGCGCCCAGGATGCGTCTCGCAGGGTGGAAGAGCACGGCCCGGAGGCCGAGACCCGTACCGAGGAAGAGGCGTACACCGAGGACCCTGCGGGCGCTGAGGACGAGATGCGCGCCGAGGCCGACGCGCACACTCGAGACGACGCGCGCACCCGGGACGACTCGCCCGCCGAGGACGCCGGGTGGAACGCCGGAGACCCGTCGGACGGATCCGAGACCGAGGTGCGACGGCGGCAAGAGGTGGAGCCCGCCGACGGCGCCTCCGGTCACACCGTCGACGACCACGACGGGGGCACCCCTCTGGCCACGGCTCCCGATCCCGACGCGTGGGTCCCGGGCGAGGACGGACCCGGTGACCAGTTTGAGGACGAGTCCGACGAAGACCGGACGCAAGAGCGGCCGTCGCGCGAGGCACCGGAGTCCGACGAGGAGCCCGGCGAGGAGCCCGACGACGACCGCACGCAGGTGCGCATACTCAGCGGGACCAAGCGCTATCACCGGTCCGGGTGCGCGCTCATCGAGGACATCGGGGACGAGGCCGAAGACCTGGAGACGCTGACCCGCTCGGAGGCGGCCGCCCGTGGCTGCACACCGTGCCTGGTCTGCCGCCCCGACAGTGAGGACGCCCGCGCCTGACGGCCGGTGCTCGCGGCCGGGGCGGCGCGGCGGCAGAACTAGCCGAGATCCCGTCCCCGGCCGCGCCGCAGCCGCCGCCGATCCCTGCGCATTCCCCGCCGTCGCAGCTCGTGGTGGAGCGGGTCCCCGGCGGCCGTGCCCTCCCGTTTGACGCTGACGCCGCCGAACACGTTGAGTCCGGTCAGCCGGATCACGGGTGCGTCCGGGTCCTCGGGATCGTCATGGGGAAGTGAGTTCCCGCCGAGGACGGCCACCGCGGAGTCGATCACCCGGACGCCCGGTGGGACCTTGACGTCGACACCGCCGAAGACGCAGGTGACGTTGACCGTCACCTCGCGCTGAGAGAGCACGGCCCGCCGGAAGTCGAGTTCCACGCCACCGAAGACGGCTAGCACGTTCGTATGCGGCTCCACCAACCAGCGCCCCTTGCGCTCGGCGCCACCGAAGATGGCGACGACGGACGTCGCCTCGCGGCTGGGCGCGGGCAGACCGGCGTCCTTGCGGACCGGGATCCCGGCTGCCGGCGCGTGAGAGGGGCCGAGGCCCTCGCCCGGGAGATCCGAGACGATGGGTGCGAGCTCGGCGTAGGTCCTGGCGCCGTATACCTGGTCGATCCGCTCCGAGTGCTCCTCGGGAGTGAGCCGGCCCTCGGCCAGGGCTTCGCGCAGACGATCCGCCACCCGGTCGCGGTCGGCGTCCGAAGCACGCATCGGGGCCGGGCCGGGCTCATCACTCTGGCGCGAGTTGTCAGGAAGGTCCACACGCGCATCATTCCGCACACGATGTGTCTCGACAAAGACCGACACCTGCCCGATCTCCTACCCCTGTGCGCCCGGGCCGGGCACGACCGCACGATCACGATCTCCGGAGTCGTGATCGCGCGGTCGTTCGGGCCGGATGGGGCCTCAGGCCGTCCTGCGGAGCCAGAAGGTGAAGGCCAGATCGTCGCCTCGATGGGTGGGCAGTTCCTCGGTCGGACGTTCCGGGTGCACCTCCACGGCGAGCACCTCGCTCGCCACCTCGGCTCCGTGCTCGCGCAGCGCCGCTACGAGGTCGACGTCCACCGACTCCCACCAGAGCTCGATGCGGTCGGTGACGTCCAGGCCCGTGGCCTTGCGGGTCTCCTGCACGAGCCGGATGACCTCGCGGGCCAGGCCGGCCCGGCGCAGTTCCGGGGTGACGGTGAGGTCCAGCGCGACGGTCTCACCGGCCGCGCTCTCCACGGCCCAGCCGGTGCGGGGACGTTCGGTGACGATGACGTCATCGGATCCGAGATGCACTTCGCCGACCTCGGCGACCTCGACCGGGACCGTACCGTCCGCGCGGAGCGCGCGGACCAGGTCGGCGGGGTCGGCTCCGGTCACCGCTTTGGCTACCTTCGGCGTGTTCTTGCCGTACCGCTTTCCGAGCTCACGGAAGTTGGGCTTGACCTCGTAGACCACGAGGTCGCCGCCGCCCGCCAGCGCGCTAGAGAGGTCCTCGAGTTCGGCGACGTTCAGCTCTTCGGCGATCTGAGCGCGCAGCTCCCCGGGCAGCGAGGCCCAGCCGGAGGCACCGACGAGGGCCCGGCCGAGGGGCTGGCGCGTCCGTACGGATGACGCGGCCCGGCCCGCACGCCCGAGCTCGACCAGCCGCCGTACCAGGGACATCTGCGCACCGAGCGTCTCGTCGAGCAGCTCCTCGGTGACCGTGGGCCAGGTCGAGAGATGCACCGACTCGACCTCGTCGGCGGGCCGGATGGCGTCCCACACATAGTCGGTCAGGAAGGGGACCAGGGGTGCCATGAGGCGGGTCAGCGTCTCCAGGCACTCGTAGAGGGTGGTGAACGCAGAGGCCCCCTCAGGGGTCTCGGGGCCCTCCCAGAACCGTCGCCTGGACCTGCGCACGTACCAGTTCGACAGGTCGTCGATGAACTCGGCCAGCCGGCGGCCGGCACGGGCGGTGTCGAAGACCTCGAGAGCTGTGTCCACCTCGCGTACGGTCCGGTGGAGTTCCGCGAGCACCCAGCGGTCCAGCAGCGGCCGGTCGGCGGGCGCGGGAGCCTCGGAGACGCGATCGGGTGTCCAGGGCCGGCCGCCACTCTCGCCGCACGCGTTCGCGTAGAGCGCGAAGAAGGAGGTGGTGTTCCAGTAGGTCAGCAGCACCTTGCGGACGATCTCCGACAGGGGGCCGTCACCGACCCGGCGGGCGGACCACGGAGATCCGCTCGCCGCCATGAACCACCGCAGCGCGTCCGCGCCGTGCTTGTCCATGAGCGGAATCGGCTGCAGGACGTTGCCCAGATGCTTGCTCATCTTGCGGCCGTCCTCGGCCCGGATGTGGGCGAGGCAGACGACGGTCTCATACGACGACCGGTCGAACACAAGGGGGCCGACCGCCATCATCGAGTAGAACCACCCGCGGGTCTGGTCGATGGCCTCGGAGATGAACTGGGCGGGGTAGGACTGCTCGAAGGTGTCCTGTCCGCGCAGCGGTGCGCCCCACTGGGCGAACGGCATCGAGCCCGAGTCGTACCAGGCGTCGATGACGTCGGGGACCCGCCGGGCCTCTCCTCCGCACTGCGGGCACGGGAAGGTCACGTCATCGACATAGGGACGGTGCGGGTCGAGGGCCGTGAGGTCGTGCCCGGCGTGCTCCGACAGCTCCGCGAGCGAGCCGACGCACGTCACGTGCTCGTCCTCGCACAGCCACAGCGGAAGCGGCGTTCCCCAGTAACGGCTGCGCGACAGCGACCAGTCGATGTTGCCCCGCAGCCACTCGCCGTACCGGCCCCACTTGATGGACTCGGGGTACCAGCTGGTCCGCTCGTTCTCCTCGATCAGGCGGTCCTTGATCTGGGTCGTCCTGATGTACCACGCGGGCAATGCGTAGTAGATCAGCGGCGTGTGGCACCGCCAGCAGTGCGGATAGCTGTGCTCGTAGGTCTCGGAGCGGAAGAGCACGTCGCGGGACTCCAGGTCCCGGAGCAGGGTCTCGTCCGCGTCCTTGAAGAAGACCCCGCCGACGAGCGGGACCGAATCCTCGAACCGGCCGTCCGGCCGGATCGGGTTGACCACGGGGAGCCCGGCCGCCCGGCAGGCGGTGAAGTCGTCGGCACCGAAGGCGGGGGACATGTGCACCAGGCCGGTGCCGTCCTCGGTGGTCACGAAGTCGGCGAGCAACACCCGGTGCGCCGGATCCGCTCCATCCTCGGGCTCGGGGAACGGGATCAGCTCGAAGGGACGCTGGTAGGTCAGGCCCTCGAGCGCGGTGCCCGGGAGCCGCTCGACGATCTCCCATGCGTCACCCAGGACCCGCTCGGCCAGGGGCTCGGCGACGACCACCTGATCGCCGGTCTCGCGCTGACGCGCGACGACGTAGGTCACCGCGCCGTGCACGGCGACGGCGGTGTTGGACACGAGCGTCCAGGGCGTGGTCGTCCAGACCAGCAGCGACGCCCGGCCGGCCAGCGAACCCGAGGTGATGGGGAACCGCACGGTGACCGAGGGGTCGGCCAGGGACTCGTAGCCGCCCGGCTGCCCGAGTTCGTGGTCGGACAGCGGGGTGCCGCAGCGCGGGCAGTACGGGCTGATGCGGTGGTCACGGACCAGTAGGCCCTTGTCGAAGATGACCTTGAGCGACCACCAGACCGACTCGACATACTCCGGGTCCATCGTGCGGTAGGCCTGGGACGTGTCGACCCAGTAGCCCATCCGCTCGGTCATCTCCTCGAACGCGTCGACATGACGCAGGACCGATTCACGGCAGCGGGCGTTGAACTCGGCGACACCGTAGGCCTCGATGTCCTTCTTGCCGGACAGGCCCAGTTCCTTCTCGACCGCAACCTCGACGGGAAGGCCGTGGCAGTCCCATCCGGCCTTGCGGGTGACGTTGTACCCCTTCATGGTCTTGAAGCGGGGGAAGACGTCCTTGAAGACCCGGGCCTCGATGTGATGCACACCGGGCATCCCGTTCGCGGTCGGCGGGCCCTCGTAGAACACCCAGCGCGGGCCCGACTCGGTGCGCTGCAGGGAGCGTTCGAAGATCTTGTCGTCCTGCCAGCGCCGCAGCATCTCGCGCTCGAGCGCGGGCAGATCGATCTGAGCGGGCAGAGGGCGCAGTGTCCTCCTGCGCGCCTCAGGCACGGCGTCGTTCACGGCGGGCGGACCTCCACGAAAGTGCGATCATGGACCCGGAGGGACGAGGCCTGGGCCCCGCGGTACCACCCTCCTTGACCATGCGCGCATGGCCCGCTTCATTGGAACTCGGCGGCCGGGTCTACTGCGTCCGTACGGACGGTTCTTCCGACGGCTCCGGGGTGATCAGACCGCCGGGCAGGCCTCCGGGCTCACACCGTCCCCGGATCGCTCATCGCTGCGCACGGCGGCAGGTGTCCCCATCAACGCCTTACCGACTGCAATGATTGTACGTGTATTCAGCTCCCGTGCCGGACCGGTTTAGCGGCCGGGACAAGGTCGTGGAGGCAGACGGTCCCCGGCCCAGGGCTGGCTCCGGAGATCGACCGGCTCTTGGGTTCCTGTCATGCGGTAACTGGGCATATGCGGCTTGTGCCAGACGTTGGAGCCTCTCTCATGCCCTTGCCCGGCCGGGCGGATCGCCGGCCGGACGACGGCGCGGAGGGGTTCGTCAGCGAAGGAATCCGGGTGTTTGCCGCCCTGCGGAGGGAGACCTATGCTTCCCGCACTGCCTGTCGACAAGATCAGCGCGAGGGGGCCCGACATGGCCAGCGCGGGGAGGGACAAGTCGGCGTCCGAGAAGACCCGGCGCACCCGTGTTCCCACGGGTGAGCCCAACGGGCGCGGACCCGCCAAACAGTCCGGTGGCCCGCCTAACGCGGACGAGACCGCTGGCCAGTTACCTGTCCGGGCTGGTGAGGAGCGGTGGAGCGTCGAGGAGCTCTCGGCGGTGCGCGGCCGGCTCGAAGAGGAGATCGGCAAGTTCGGCGACGAGATCGCGCGCGCGGAGTCCGAGATCGCCGAACGCATGGGCGACAGCAGTGAGGGTGCCGGGGACGACCAGGCGGACGCCGGCGCCAAGACCTATGAGCGCGAGCACGAGATGGCCCTGACCTATAATGCGCGTGATCTGCTGGCGCAGAACGAGCGGGCGGTCGCCCGGATCGACGCCGGGACCTACGGGATATGCGAGTCATGCGGCAAGCCGATCGGTAAGGCGCGCTTGCAGGCCTTCCCACGTGCGACCCTATGTGTGACATGCAAACAACGCGAGGAGCGTCGCTGACCGACGCAAAGAAGTCCAAGGAGCCCGGCGCCGTGCCTGTTGACCGGCCGTCCGGTGCCGAGCCGGCGCCCCGGCGTGTCGGGATGCTCGTGGTCGTGGCGGTGGTGGCCCTCCTCCTCGACCTCGGCTCCAAGACCGCCGTCGTGGCCGGACTGTCCGACCGTGCGCCGATCAGGCTGCTCGGCGGGCTGCTGACCCTGCGGGTCACGCGTAACAGCGGTGCGGCCTTCTCCATCGCCACCGGGATGACCGTCGTGCTCACGCTCATCGCCATCGGCGTGGTCGTGGCGATCCTGCGAACGGCCCGCCGCCTGCGCAGCCTGCCGTGGGCCGTCTCGCTCGGGCTGTTGCTCGGGGGCGCGACGGGCAACCTCGTCGACCGGCTGTTCCGGTCCCCCGCTCCACTCAAGGGGCACGTGGTCGACTGGATCGAGCTGCCGCACTGGCCGGTGTTCAACCTGGCCGACTCGGCGATCGTCTGTGGCGGCGTGCTGGCCGTGGTGCTCGCCTCTCGCGGGCTGCAGATCGACGGCACCCGCGTTAGCGGAGCCGACGCGGGCGAGGGCGTGCGCGACGCCGGCCCGGACGCCGATGACGGGAAGTCCTGAGCCGATGTCCGACAACCGCAGTCTCCCTGTCCCCGACGGCCTGGAGGGTGAGCGGGTCGACGCGGCTCTGGCCCGCCTTTTCGGCCTGTCACGCGGCCGCGCCGCCGATGTGATCGCGACCGGCGATGTGCTGATCGACGGCCGCACGGTGAGCAAGTCGGACCGTGTGCACGCCGGCGCCTGGCTCGAGGTGACCCTGCCGGCGCCGCCCGCAGCGCCCATGCCGGTCGCCGAACCTGTCCCTGGCATGGGGATCCTGTACGAAGACGCCGACATCGTGGTGATCAACAAGCCCATCGGCGTGGCGGCGCATCCCACCACCGGCTGGACCGGTCCAACCGTGATCGGCGGGCTGCTCGGCTCCGGTCACACGGTCGCCACGAGCGGCGCGGCCGAGCGGCAGGGCATCGTGCACCGGCTGGACGCCAACACCACCGGGGCGATGGTCGTCGCCAAGAGCGAGGCCGCCTACTCCCGCCTGAAGCGGGCCTTCAAGGAGCGCCGCATCGAGAAGCGCTACCACGCATTGGTGCAGGGGCACCCGGACCCGTTCCGCGGCACCGTCGACGCGCCCATCGACCGGCATCCCTCCGGCGACGGGAGATTCGCGGTGGTGGCGGGCGGCAAGCCCTCGGTGACGCACTACGACACGATCGAGGCGTTCCGGGCCGCGAGCCTGCTCAACGTCGACCTGGAGACCGGCCGGACCCACCAGATCCGCGTGCACATGTCGGCGATCCGGCATCCCTGTGTCGGCGACATACTGTACGGCGCCGACCCCAGCCTCGCGGCCCGGCTCGGGGTGACCCGGCAGTGGCTGCACGCGGTCAAACTCGGCTTCGAACACCCGACCGGGGGCCACTGGGTGGAGTTCGAGAGCCCCTATCCGGAGAACCTCGCGCGCGCGGTCGACCTGGTCCGTGCCGAGAGCTGAGCCCATCCGCGGGGGTCAGCCGCAGCCGGCGAGCCGCAGACCCGCGGCTACCCCTGCGGCCACGAAGAGCACGACCAGAAAGGGAGCGCGCAGCAGCAGGGCCACCGCCGCCGCCGCCAGGCCCGCCAGCCGCGGCCCGTCGATCTCCAGGGCCCGCCCGTTGCCCAGGGTCTGCACGGCGACCAGTGCGGTCAGCAGGGCTACCGGGACGAGCTCGGTGAAACGCCGCGCCGCCGCATTGTCGATCACCCGCGCCGGCGTAACCAGACCTGCCAGCTTCAGCGCATAGCACCCGAATGCGGTGGCGAGGACCGTGATCCATATCCCCATCAGCCGTCCCTGCTCCGTTCTGTGCCCGCGTTGAGATCGGCGTCTTCGTCCCTGTGGCCACACGTGGGCCGCCCGGTCTCGTCATCCAGTGCCCGCTGCCCCGACTCGGACCCGGCCGGTCGGTCACGGCGAAGCAGGCCGGCCACGGCGGCGACCGCCGACAGCATCACCGGGACCCCGGGCGGTAGCAGCGGCGTGGCCGCGACGGCCACGACCACGGCCACCAGCGCGACGAGCCGGTCGGCCGAACCGCGCCGGAGCATGGGCCACAGCAGGGCCAGGAAGACCGCCGGGCCGACGGCGTCCAGCCCGTACTGCCGCGGATCGCCGAGCCGGGACGCCCCGGCCGCGCCGAGCAGGGTGGTCAGGTTCCACACGGTGTAGAGGCTGATGGCGGTGGCGGTGAACCCGGCCCGTGCGGCCTCCTCGTCCGGTTGAGCCGTGGCCACGGCCGTGGTCTCGTCGATGACGACGTGAGCCGCGATGAGGCGCCGTAGCCCCCGTACGCGCAGGAGGCTCGCCAGTCGCAGGCCGTACAACGTGTTCCGGCCGCCCAGCAGCACCGCGCCGAGCGCTCCGGCCGCCAGGCTTCCGCCTCCAGCGATCACCCCGACCAGCGCGAACTGCGAGGCGCCGGTGAAGGCCAGCAGGCTGAGCACGCATGCCTGCGCGACGGTGAGCCCGGCGGTCGCCGCCGACGCGCCGAAGACCAGTCCGAACACTCCGACCGCGAGCCCGACGCCGAGGCCGTCTCTGATGGCCGCCGTCCGCGTGCGCCGGGGCGCCATGTGTGGAGCCCGTGTCGCCGTCACCACGCGGCGCGCTAGGGACGGTGGCCGGGAAGGCCGGGGTCGGATGGGCCCATGGCGGACCAGTAATGCGCCAACTCGCCAGTCATGCCTGACATCCTAGGGAGCCGACTCGGCGCCGGTCGCCTCGGCTCACTCACCCGTGCTGTCGATGGACCCTCGAGCGGCGCCGGGGGAGCGGTCAGCGGGCGGCGCCCGGGTCCCGCTGCTCACCGAGGGCGATCCGGACGGCCGTCACGGCCGCTTCGGACAGGTCCGACTCGACCAGGGTGGCGCCGGGGAACCTGGCGAGCTCACGCTGCAGGTCGCCGACGGACAGGTGGCTGACCAGAAGGGCGAGTGCGGTGGTCCCCGCGGGAACGGCGTCGCGCAGTGCCCTGACCTTGTCGTCCTTGATCCCGGTGTCGATCAGCTTGGCGAGGAGCGCGCCGCCGCCGGCCGAGGCCGCCCCGCCGATGAGTGCGCCGAGCGGCCCCCCGAGGAGCGTGCCAATGAGGAGCCCCCAGATGGCGCCGCCGAGCGCTCCCCGCCCCGGCGTAAGGTCCTGGGTCTCTCGCACGGTGGCGTGCCCGTGCGGGGAACGCTCCACGAAGACCGCGTCGTGTAGCCGGATCTGTTCGTGGTGCTGCAGGCGTACGGCCGCGAGGAGGAACTCGTTGGCCTTCAGTGGCTCGTCGAACCCGATCACTATGAGCTTGTGCGCGGGGTCCGTCACGTTCCCTCCCGGTGATCTGGCGGCCTTCCGGCCACCTTAGCGGGCAGGTCTCGGCTGGTGAGACGGGTGATTCGAGGTGTGGCGGCCTGTCGTCGCGGCGGGTTACGATCGGTGACTGACCTGAGCGACGACCGCGAAGCCGGCGAAGGCAGAGCCCCAGCGGCTCTGCCTTTCTCGTGTCCAGCGCGGCATGCGCATTCTCCACAGGACGCGGCCGGCCTGCCCCCGGGGCCGCGGGCCGCCAGAGGAAAGGAAAACGGGATGTCCGAGCGGGACATTGCCACATCGGCCGTGGACCTCTCCGAGGTACGGTCGGCCATCGACCAGCTCGACGCCGAGCTGGCCAGGCTGCTCGAGCGCCGGGTCGTGCTGGCCGGAGTCGTCCAGCGGCTCAAGTCCGTGGGCGGCTTCGCCGGGCGTGACCCGGAGCGAGAGCGCCAGGTGGTCGAGGGCATGGCGCTGCAGGCGCCGCGGCTGGGCCCGCACCGGCTGGCCCGCATCATGAACGCCGTCATCGAGGCCGGGCTGGAGATCGCGGAGGAGGAGCGCGCGCCTCAGGCCGGCTGAGCCCCGCCCGTCCCCACCGGCGGGAGCCGGGGACCTCGATGACCCCATCGTGACCGCAAATTTACGGATGAACAGGGACGAAGTGCCGCGGACCGGGCATCCGGAGTGTCGTGTCCCGGGTGCCGCCGCCGCCACGTTAGGCTCACAGGACCGCGTCATCCGCGGGGCCCGCCGACCCCAGGACGACGATCTTCCCCCGGTCCGACTGCCGACGCGTGCCCGGCGCATGCGCGCGGTCGCATGCGACAACAGGAGGCGCTGCCGGCATGGCCGACTCGTTCGTACATCTGCACGTGCACACCGAGTACTCCATGCTCGACGGGGCGGCGCGGCTGAAGCAGATGTTCGACGAGGTCGAGCGGCAGAAGATGCCGGCGATCGCCATGACCGACCACGGCAACATGCACGGCGCCTACGGCTTTCACAAGAGGGCGGCCGAGTCCGGGGTCACGCCCATCATCGGCATCGAGGCCTATGTCGCCCCCGAGTCGCGGTTCCACAAAAAGCGCGTCCAGTGGGGCGAACCGAGCCAGAAGCGCGACGACCTCTCCGGCGGCGGCCTCTACACCCACAAGACGATCTGGGCCCGCAACAGGACCGGACTGCACAACCTGTTCCGCCTGACCTCCCGGGCCTACACCGAGGGCTTCGTCTTCAAGTACCCCCGGATGGACACCGACCTCGTCGCCGACCATGCCGAGGGCCTCATGGCCACGACCGGCTGCCCGTCGGGCGAGGTGCAGACCCGGCTGCGGCTGGGGCACTTCGACAAGGCGCTCGAGGCTGCCGCGCGCTACCAGGACATCTTCGGCAAGGACAACTACTTCCTCGAGATCATGGACCACGGGCTCGACATCGAGCGCCGGGTCCGTGACGGTCTGGTGGAGATCAGCAGGCGGCTGGACATCCCGCCGGTCGTGACCAACGACTCGCACTACACCCACGAGAGTGAGGCGGCGGCGCACGACGCGCTGCTGTGCGTGCAGGTGGGCAAGCAGCTGGCCGACCCGGACCGTTTCCGGTTCGACGGCAGCGGCTACTACCTCAAGACCGCCGACGAGATGCGGGCCATCGACAGCTCCGACATCTGGGCGGAGGGCTGCCGCAACACGCTGCTGGTGGCCGAGCGGGTCGACGCGGCGGGCATGTTCGAGTTCCACAACCTCATGCCCAAGTTCGACATCCCCGAGGGGGAGACCGAGGAGAGCTGGTTCCGCAAGGAGGTCCAGCTCGGCATGGAGCGGCGGTTCCCCGACGGGGTAGACGAGGAGCACCAGCGCCAGGTCGAGTTCGAGATCGGCGTGATCCTGCAGATGGGGTTCCCGTCCTACTTCCTTGTGGTCGCCGACTTCATCATGTGGGCCAAGAACAACGGCATCCGGGTGGGCCCGGGCCGTGGGTCGGCGGCCGGCTCACTGGCGTCGTACGCGCTCGGCATCACCGACCTCGACCCGCTGCCGCACGGACTGATCTTCGAGCGGTTCCTCAACCCCGAGCGGGTCTCCATGCCGGACGTCGACATCGACTTCGACGAACGTCGGCGCGGTGACGTGATCCGCTATGTCACCGAGAAATATGGCTCCGACAAGGTCGCCATGATCGCCACCTTCGGCACCATCAAGGCCAAGGCGGCGCTGAAGGACGCCGGCCGTGTCCTCGGTTTCCCCTACGCGCTCGGCGACCGGCTCTCCAAGGCCTTCCCGCCGGCGGTGATGGGCAAGGAGATCCCGCTGTCGGGGATCTTCGACGAGAAGCACCCCCGCTACAGCGAGGCGGGCGAGCTCCGCAAGCTGTACGACGAAGAGACCGACGTCAAGCAGGTCCTGGATCTCGCCCAGGGCCTCGAGGGGCTGATCCGGCAGACCGGGGTGCACGCCGCCGGCGTGATCATGAGCGCGGAGACGCTCACCGACCACATACCGGTCATGCGGCGCGACAGTGACGGCGTCATCATCACGCAGTTCGACTATCCGACCTGCGAGGCGCTCGGCCTGCTGAAGATGGACTTCCTGGGGCTGCGCAACCTCACCATCCTCGACGACTGCCTGAAGGCCATCAAGCTCAACAAGGGCCTCGACCTGGACCTGCTCGCGCTGCCGCTGGAGAACCCGAAGACCTACGAGTTGCTGGCCCGCGGCGACACGCTGGGCGTCTTCCAGTTCGACGGCGGGCCGATGCGGTCTCTGCTGCGGCTGATGAAGCCCGACACCTTCGAGGACATCTCCGCGGTGGGCGCGCTCTACCGGCCCGGGCCGATGGGCGCGAACTCGCACACCAATTACGCGCTGCGCAAGAACGGGCAGCAGGAGATCACTCCGATCCACCCGGAGCTCGCGGAGGCCCTCGAGGAGGTCCTGGCCCCGACCTACGGCCTGATCGTGTATCAGGAGCAGGTCATGGCCATCGCGCAGAAGGTCGCCGGCTACTCGCTCGGCTCCGCGGACCTGCTCCGCCGGGCGATGGGCAAGAAGAAGAAGTCCGAACTGGACAAGCAGTTCGTCAGCTTCGAGGCCGGCATGCAGGAACGCGGCTTCTCGGCCGCGGCCGTCAAGACCCTGTGGGACATCCTCCTCCCGTTCTCCGACTACGCCTTCAACAAGGCGCACAGCGCCGCCTATGGCTTGGTGTCCTACTGGACCGCCTACCTCAAGGCCAACTATCCGGCCGAGTACATGGCCGGTCTGCTGACCTCGGTCAAGGACGACAAGGACAAGAGCGCGCTCTATCTGAACGAGTGCCGCCGTATGGGCATCACCGTGCTGCCGCCGGACGTCAACGAGTCGGACGCCGACTTCACCCCGCGTGGTGACAAGGAGATCCGCTTCGGCCTGTCGGCGATCCGCAACGTCGGCGGCAACGTCGTGGACGGGATCGTCAAGGGCCGCAAGGAAAAGGGCCGCTACACCGACTTCAACGACTTCCTTCGCAAGGTTCCGCCGATCGTGTGCAACAAGCGGGTCGTCGAGTCCCTGGTGAAGGCCGGTGCTTTCGACGACCTCAAGCATGAGCGCAAGGCCCTGGTCATGGTGCACGAGCAGGCGATTGATACCGTGATCGACCTCAAGCGCAACGAGGCCATCGGCCAGGACTCGTTGTTCGGCGCGATGGACGAGGACGGAGACCCGGACTCCACCTTGGACGTGGAGATCCCGCCGGGGGAGTGGGACAAGACGACGCTGCTCGCGTTCGAGCGGGAGATGCTCGGCCTCTATGTCTCCGACCACCCGCTGCTCGGCGTCGAGCACATCCTGGCGTCGAGCACCGACTGTTCCATCGCCTCCCTCACCACGGACGGCGACCGCCCGGACGGCCAGATCGTCACCATCGGCGGGCTTCTGTCAGGACTGCAGCGCAAGGTGACCAAGCAGGGGAACTCCTGGGCCATGGCCACGCTGGAGGACCTCGAGGGCGCCATCGAGGTGATGATCTTCCCCTCGTCCTACCAGCTCTGCTCCACGTTGCTGGCCGAGGACGCGATCCTGGTGGTGAAGGGCCGGATCGACAAGCGGGAGGACGTACCAAAGATCATTGCCATGGAGGTGACGCAGCCCGACCTCACGGTCACCGAGGCGGGCGGGCCGTTCTCGGTCACCATGCCCATCGGGCGCTGCACCCCGCCGGTGGTCGAGCAGCTCAAGGACGTGCTGATCACCCATCCGGGCAAGAGCGAGGTGCACCTGCACCTGCAGAACGGACCCCGGACGACGGTGGTCCGGCTGGACGACAAGCTGCGGGTCAGCCCCTCACCATCGTTGATGGGCGACCTGAAACAGCTGCTCGGCCCGACCTGCCTGAGCTGAGCGACCGCGCCGGTCGAGCTGCCGCGTCAGCTCAGCGGCCGGGCAGGCCGCGGTCTCACATCAGGTCAACCTGGGCTCCCTCAGCGGGCGGGCTGGGTGTGTCGGGCCGGTATCAGCGGGTGAGTCGTCCTGCCGGCACCGGCCCTCGACACCCCGGCTAGGCGACGGTGGGCTCTTTGTGGAAGCGGCCGTCCTTCATGATCGCGGTCAGCCGGTCGCGGTCCTGCAGGATGGTGATGTCGGCGAGAGGGTCTCCGTCGACGAGGATCAGGTCGGCCAGGAAGCCGGAGTGGACCTGGCCCAGTTCGCCGGCGCGGTCCATGATCTCGCCGCCGAGCTTGGTGGCGGACAGGATCGCCTCCATGGGCGTGAAGCCGAGGAGCTTGACGAAGTGCTCCAGGTCGCGGGCGTAGGTGCCGTGCGGGGTCCAGGCGAAGCCGTAGTCCCCGCCGGGCAGCACCCGGATGCCGCGGCGGTGCATCTCCCGGAGCCCCTCGATGGCGATCTCGAGTTCGCGTTTGTATCCGACCTGCTCGGCCAGCTCGGGGGTGTAACCCCAGGGTGCGGCGTCCTCGAGGGTGGCGATGAGCCAGTTGATGCCGGGGGCGACGAAGACACGGTCCTTCTGCCGTTCCAGCTCGTCCATACCCTCGTCGTCGATGAAGCTGCCGTGATAGATGATGTCCACCCCGGTGCGCAGGCACATCTTCACCGACTCGGCACTGCGGGCGTGGGCGCAGACGCGCACGCCCCGCCGGTGTGCCTCCTCGACCGCCACGGCGATCTCGGCGTCGGTGAAGTAGGTGTCCTCGGCCCGCTGGGTCCCGGTGATCTCCTCGCCCGACAGGATGAGCTTGATCACGTCGACGCCGACCCCGATGAGCTCTCGGACGGTCTTGCGCATCTCCTCCACGCCGTCCACGAAGTTGGTGATGCTGGGGACCAGTGCTCCGCCGGTGCTGGCGATCTCTCTGCCGTTGGCCAGGTAACGCGGTCCGGCAAGCTCGCCGGCATTGATCGCGTCCCGGATGACGACGTCGAGGCGTTGCTTGGCGGACGCCGCGCCGACGCACATCGTGTAGCCGTGATCGATGTAGGTCTTGGCGCTGCGCGCCGTGAGGAGGGTGTGCTCCTCCACGCCCATCTCGCCGAGCGCGTCCAGTGACGTGCCGTTGTTCCAGGTGAAATGCGTGTGGGCGTCGCAGAGGGCGGACATGAGGGTGCCGCCGCGCCCGTCGATGATCCGGCAGTCCGCCGGACGCCGGGTCGCGCCGGGCCGCCCCACCGCGGCTATGTGGGAGCCTTCGATCAGCACCTCGCCGTCGAACGGCTCGGCGCCGGTCCCGTCGAGGACACGGACGTTGGTGAACAGGGTTGTGGTTTCCGGGTGCATCGTCGGACCTCCGGGCGGAGTGACGGGGTGGGGGGATCGGGCGGCCGCGTGGCGGCGGGCCGGCGCTGGGGTGAGGAAACCGGGCGGGGTGGCGGGGAGAGCGGGTCCGTCAGAGGAAGTCGCGAATCGCGGCGGTGACCTGAGGCGCGGCCTCGACGGCGGTCCAGTGGCCGACCCCGTCGAGCACCTCGTAGGAGGAGCTGGGTAGCTCCTTGAACATGGCCTCGCTCGTGGCGGGCGGGCTCACCTTGTCGTCGCTGCCGGTCATCATGAGCACGGGGACCTCGATCTTCGACAGCTCGACGGCGGTGGCGGCGGCCAGCGCCTCGCAGTGCGCGGCATAGCCCCGGGGATCCTGCCGCATGAGGAGTTCGCGCACGAAGGCCGCCGCCGCGGGCCGTTCCCGTCGGGTCTCCTCGGAGGTCGCGGCGCCGACGATGGCATCGGCCACGGACTCCATGCCGTGCTCCCGTACGGTCGCCGCACGCTGCCGGGTCGCTTCCTTGCCCTGCGCCGGCTGCTCTCGCACCGGGCCGAGCAGCACGACCTTGTCGACCCGGTCCGGACGGGTGACCGCGAAGTGCTGGACGACGATCGTCCCCATGCTGTGCCCGACGATCGACGCGGAGCGCAGGTCGGCCGCGTCGAGCACCGCCTCGAGGACGTCGGCGAACGACTCGATCGACACCGGCCCCGTGAAAGGGGATCGTCCGGCGCCGGGGAGGTCGAAGCGCACCACGGTGTGACGGCCCGTCAGGGCCGCGGCCTGTGGCTCGTAGAAGTTCGTCGTCCCGCCGAGTCCATGGACGAACACGACGGCGGGGCCGTCTCCGGCCCTTTCCAGGAAGACCTCGGTGCCGTTGCCGAGCTTCATATGGGTTCTCCTCGCTGGTGTGATGAACGGTGCTGGTCAGGCAACGCTGTTGCGCAGGGTCCCGAGCCCGGAAATGGAGATCTCGATGACGTCTCCCGAGCGAAGGAAGCGCGGAGGGTCGAACCCGATGCCGACGCCCGCCGGCGTCCCGGTCGCTATGACGTCCCCGGGTTCGAGGGTGAGACCGGCCGAGATGGTCTCGATCAGTTCGGGAATGCCGAAGATCAGGTCGGCGGTCCCCGCCTTCTGCCGGAGCTCGCCGTTGACCCGGCACTCGATCCAGAGGGCCGTGGCGTCGATCTCGTCGGCGGTCACGGCGTACGGGCCCATGGGGCAGAAGGTGTCCAGGCCCTTGCCCAGCAGCCATTGCTTGTGGTCGCGCTGGCGGTCCCGGGCCGTCACGTCGTTGATGATCGTGTAACCCCAGACATGCCGGAGGGCCTGCGCGGCGGGGATGTCCCGGCCTCCCGGGCCGATGATCACCGCTAGCTCGGCCTCGTAATCCAGCTCGCGGGCCACGTCGGGATGCCGCTCGATCAGGGCCCCTGGACCCACGACCGCGCTCGGCGGCTTGGAGAACACCACCGGGTGGGCGGGCAGGTGCTGGTCATCGCCGGCGGGGCCGCTGCCGGCGTCATAACCGCTCTGCCCGAACTCCCGCGCGTGCTCGCGGTAGTTCTTGCCCACGCAGAACACGTTGCGCCGGGGCCGTGGGAAGGGGGCGAGGAGCTCGATCTCTGCCAGCGGGCGGCCCGGCTGAGCACCGGCCCGCGAGATGCGGGCCAAGGCCTCCTCCCATCCCTCGATGACCTCGGCAAGGTCGGCCGTGCCAAGCAGGCCGGTCAGATCGCACAGCCGATCCTGCGGATCGACCAGGCCGATGCCCTGGCCGTGCTCGGACCGGTACGTCACCAATCGCATTGGTCCAACCAATCTACCTTTGGTTTGTGATTGGCATCACGGTAGATGTCCGGAATCAACCGTGTCAACGGTCCGTTTTGACCCGACCACGGCGCGTGGATCTTCAGCCCTTGACTTGTGGCAGCCAATGTGAACCAATGACCGCTTCCGGTACCATTGGGCCGCAGGTCTGCTACGGGGGGGTGGAGTGAGATGGCCGATCAGCTTGCGACGGCTCCCCGGCCCACCGGCGAGGAAGACGTGCCCGCCGCCGTGCCCCGGGTGCTGGCGGCCGAGCTGGAGGCGGCGCGGCAGCGGCCGTCCGGCCGGATCCCCCCGGAGCGGGAGCTGGCGGCACGTCATGGGCTGAGCCGGACGGCCGTGCGCAGATGGCTCGACGAGCTCGAGCAGACCGGTCAGGTGACCCGGCACGTAGGGCGCGGCACCTTCGTCACGCGCGCACGGCCCGTCGATGACGCGGACACGAGTCCGGCCGAGATCCTGGCCGTACGCCTGATGCTCGAGCCGCAGATGCTCGGTCTGGCCATCGCCAACGCCACGACGCGGGACATCGCCGAGATGCGCCACTGCCTGGCCGCGGGAGAGGGGGCCGGGTCCTATGAGGAGTTCGAGCGCTGGGATTCCGGCCTGCATGCCGCCATCGCGGCCTCAACGCACAACAACCTGATGATCCGCCTGTTCACGGTCATGAACGAGGCGCGCCACGACCCCCTGTGGGGCAGCGCCAAACGGCGTACCTTCACTCCGTCCCGGCGGGCCGAGTACGAACAGGATCACCGGGAGCTCGTCGACGCGATCGACGACCGTCATCTCGAGCGGGCGGCGGCGATCATGCGCCGTCATCTGCAGCGGATCCGGGCGGCTCTCATCGGCACGCACGCCTGAGGCCCGCTGAAGACCGTCCCGCGGGCGGGCGCCCGGGGTCCGTGCGGATCAGACCGAGGGGGTGAGGCCCGACTCCCAGCCGGTGAACCGGCCGAAATGGTCGAAGGCCGCGAGCCCCGTTCCGCCTTCCGGAAGGTGCGCCTCGATGGTCCCCGGCGTCTCCCGATAGGCCACCTGGTGGTGGCTGAGGAACCGGGCCAATGTCAGCCGATGGTCACTCGCGAAGAGTGAGGTCGCGTTGAAGACCAGCCGCGGCACCTGGAGCGGGTCCCACTCCGCCAGCGGCACCCGCGGGTCGTCGACATGGAGGTAGGCCGAGCCGCCTGGGTAGCCGGCGCCGATGTAGCCGCCGCCACCGAGCAGGCCCGCGGCGGCGACGGCGACCAGCTCGCCGCCGTGCGCGGCCGGGCCGTCGTACCCGGACAGGTCCACCTCCGGCGTGGTGAGCTCGGCGATGCCCAGCCGCTCACCGGCCTCGCGCACGCCCAGGGTGGGCACGACCGCGGGGTGCTCCGGACCGAACTGCGTGTTGGCCCAGCCCCAGAGCCACGTCTGTTCCCGCTCGGCGTAGCTGCCGAGGAGCGAGACGCGGACCGTCACCCCTCCGCTGCTGTACGTACGGGCGGTGAGGTCGGCGTTCCAATCTTCGCGCGGGAGGAGTTCGGAAAGGGTCTCCTGCTGCTGGAGGACGACCGCGGTCAGGGCCGCGCCGAGCCGGATGAAGCCGGGGCTGAACGGAGGCGGACTGGGCGCTGTCACGGAGGTGGAACCAGACATGTCGGGCACATTATCCCAAGTGGGCGAGGGGGTGTGGCGTCGTCGATCATTGGGCGGCCGCGGGTTACGCTGCCGTACCTATAGGAGACCATGCTTTGGAAGCCCGGTGGGAGTGTGCGAGTGGTCCGGCGGCGATGGGGCTGGGCCCCTGGCAGGCGAGCAGCGAGATCACTGCGCACCTGGGCGACCGCGGTCGTGGTCCTGGCCCTGCTCGGGCCGCCGATCGGGCTGCTGTGGGCCGAGATCTCACCGCGGGTCCCCTATGTGGTGGTGAGCGGTCACGCCGTGCTGGCCGACCCGGAGAACCAAGCGATGATCGCCCTCGACGGGCGCTTCGCCGCGATCAGCGCGCTCGCCGGCGTGTTGTGCGGGATCGCCGCCTACGCCGCCGGGGGCCGGGGCCGTGACCTCCCACTGGTCCTCGGCCTGGCCGCGGGTTGCACCGCGGCCGCGGTGCTGGCCTGGCGCGCAGGCCATCACGTGGGACTGGACGCCTTCGAGCGACTCACCCGCCGCGCCCCGGACGGCAAGGCGGTCATGGGGGTCGCGGATCTGCACGCCGTCGGCGTCGTGGTGTTCTGGCCTCTCCTGGCGGTCGTCGCCTTCGGCCTGCTGGAGGCGGGCGACGTGGCCAGGCGGGTTCAGCGCCTAGCGCCCGGCGATGGCCGCGACGCGACCGCCGGTCAGGCGCAAGAGGTCGCCGGGGGCCAGCTCGATCTGCAGGCCGCGCCGTCCCGCCGAGACGTAGACGGTGGGAAAGCCGGACGCTGAGGCGTCCACGATCGTGGGGTGCCGCTTGCGCTGCCCGAGCGGGCTGATGCCGCCGACCACATAACCGGTGGCGCGCTCGGCCGCCGCCGGGTCGGCCATCTTGGCCTTCTTGCCGCCGGCGGCGGTGGCGAGCGCCTTGAGATCCAGCGTGGCGGCCACGGGAACGACGGCCACGGTGAGCTCACCGTCCACTTCCGCCAGGAGCGTTTTGAAGATCTGCTCGTACGGCAGGCCGAGCGCGTCGGCGGCCGCCGTGCCGTACGACTGGGCGCCGGCGTCCGGCTCGTACGGGTGCAGCGTGTAGTGGATGTCGGCCTTGGCGGCGGCGATGGTCGCCGGGGTGCCCTTGCCCCCGTGCGTCTTCGCTTTTCCCATGAAGGCCATCCTGCCCTCAGCCGGTCAGTTGAGGTGCACGCCACCATCGATGAACTGCGACGCGGGGACCGCGGGTACCGCGTTGAGCAGCCGGGTCTCGCGGACCAGCAGCTCCTCCTCGATGCGCAGCCGGACGGCCGCGTCCTCGGCCTCCAGCAGCCGTTGCTTCGTGTGGAGGTCGAGCACGGCCGCGGCGGCGACGAGGTAGGACAGCCGGACCGGATCGGCCGGCAGGTCGATCGGTGCCGCGACCTCGCCGCCCGCCGCCGCGAGCCGGTCGCGGTAGTGCTGGAAGAGGTGCGCCACCCGCGCGGCGTGCGGCGCGGCGTCGCTGCCGGCCTCGTCCGGCAGCAACTCCGCGTCGGTCCGCAGGTAGGGCAGCGAGTCGTCCACGCCTTTGAACCGGAACCGGTCGGCCCCGACGGTCACGATGTCAAAGCGGCCGTCCTCGAGGGCGGTGACGCCGTGCACCTCGGCGACGCAGCCAACCTCGGCGAGCCGCTGCGCGGCGCCGGCTCCCACCTCGTGGCCGAATTCGATCGCGACCACTCCGAACCGGCGCGGCTCCGGCCGGTCTAGCAGGTCACGGATGAGCAGCCGGTAGCGCTCCTCGAACAGGTGCAGCGGCAGCATCAGACCGGGGAACAGCACGGTCCCCAGCGGGAAGAGGGGGAGCTGCTCGGTGGGGCTCACGTCGCCACATTACGTTGCCGCACGCGGTGCGGCGGCCCCGGATTCGTCCTGCCCGCTGGTGATCCTCCGTCAATTACCGGTCAGTTGTGCCCACGGAGCGATCGGTCTTCGCTAGGTTCGGGCGGACCCGCGGGGCCGCTGGACCTTCAGGACGGACCGGCAGGAGTTGCGGGCCGGTGAGGTCCCTCACCGCGTTCTTCTTCCGGAGGCAGCCATCATGTGGCTGAACGTGATGATCTTGAGCGTGGCAAGCCTGTCCACGGGTTTCGTCCTCGGCTGGGTGGCAGGCCGGCCGAAGCGGTGGTACACCGGATTCTGGGCCGATGCCCGTCCGGCCGAGGATCGGCCGCCGTGGTCTGGCGTGTCGGCCGGCACCTGAGGCCGGCGGACCCGGCCGCGAGCGGTCTAGAGTGCCGGGCATGAGGATGCTGGTCGTCGACGCCTTCACCGATCGTCCCTTCGCCGGCAATCCGGCGGGTGTCTGCCTGCTGGACGAGGCCGCCGAGGCCACGTGGATGCAGCGGGTCGCCGCGGAGATGAAGCACTCCGAGACGGCCTTCGCCCGCCCGGTCGACGACGCGGACGCCGACTACGAACTGCGCTGGTTCACGCCCGCGGTGGAGGTGGCCCTCTGCGGTCACGCCACCCTCGCCACCGGCCACGCGCTGTATGAGTCCGGCGCCGTGCCCACCGGCATGCCGATCAGGTTCCGGACGCTCCACAGCGGCGTGCTGACCGTACGACGTGATGACCGCGGGTGGATCGAGATGGACTTTCCCGCCTACCCGGCCGAACCCGTGGACCCGCCCGAAGGGCTCTGCGAGATCATCGGTGTCCCGATCTCGTGGACGGGGCGCAACGGCCAGCGTGACCTGCTCGTCGAGCTGCGGGACGAGCAGACCGTACGCCTGCTGGACCCGGATCTGGACGCCTTCGCCCGCCTCGACGGCCGGGGCGTGATCGTCACGGCCGCGGCCGGCCCTGGGGGACCGCACGACTTCGTGTCCCGGTTCTTCGGCGCGGCCGTGGGGGTCAAGGAGGACCCGGTGACCGGCTCGGCACACTGCGCGCTCGCGCCGTACTGGTCCAAGAAGCTCGGTCGTCAGTCCCTGGTCGGTTATCAGGCCTCCTCGCGTGGCGGATACGTGCACGCCACGGTGGAGGGGGACCGGGTGACCCTCGTGGGTCCGGCCGTGACGGTCCTGGACGGCGCCCTTCACGCATGACCGGGCACCCTCGGCCGTGAGGCGTTGCGCGGCGCCGCGGGGGTTCTTCGTACACTGAGCAGGTGATCTCCCGTATCGACCTGCGCGGTCGCCTGCCTCAGGACCTGCGCTCCGTGCTGCCCCGCGCCGATCTCGACGTCGAAGCCGCCCTGGAAAAGGTGCGGCCGATCTGCGAGGACGTGCGCCATCGCGGCTCCGCGGCCGTACGCGAGTACACCAGGACCTTCGACGGGGTCGAGCCGGAGACGGTGAGGGTCCCGGCCGAGGTGATCCACGAGGCCCTGGACACGCTCGACCCGGCCGTACGGAGGGCGCTCGAGGAGAGCATCCGCCGTGCCCGCCTGGTGCACCGGGACCAGAGACGCACGGACGTGACCACCGAGGTCGTGCCCGGCGGCACCGTCGGTGAGCGCTGGGTGCCGGTCGGCCGGGTCGGGCTGTACGTACCGGGCGGCAACGCGGTCTATCCCTCCAGTGTCGTGATGAACGTGGTCCCGGCCCAGGAGGCGGGCGTCGCCTCGCTCGCGGTCACGTCCCCGCCGCAGGCGGAGTTCGGCGGCCGGCCGCACCCGGCGATCCTGGCCGCGTGCGCGCTTCTGGGCGTGGATGAGGTCTATGCCGTCGGCGGCGCGCAGGCGATCGCGATGTTCGCCTACGGCACCGAGGACTGCCGTCCCGTCGACATGGTCACCGGCCCGGGCAACATCTGGGTGGCCGCCGCGAAGCGGCAGCTGCGCGGCGTGGTCGGCATCGACTCCGAGGCCGGCCCGACCGAGATCGCCATCCTCGCCGACGCCACCGCGGACCCCGTGCACGTGGCCGCCGACCTCATCAGTCAGGCCGAGCATGACACGCTCGCCGCCGCGGTGCTCGTCACCGACTCCGAGGAACTCGCCTCCTCGGTCCTGAAGGAGCTCGAGGGGCAGGTCAAGGCCACCAAGCACGTGCAGCGGGTGACCGCCGCACTGTCGGGGCGGCAGTCGGGAGTCGTGCTCGTCGACGACCTCGATGACGGCCTCCGGGTCGTCGACGCCTACGCCGCCGAACATCTGGAGATCCACACCGTGAACGCGCGGGAGGTGGCGGCGCGGGTACGCAACGCGGGCGCGATCTTCATCGGGCCTTACGCTCCCGTGTCACTCGGCGACTATCTGGCCGGATCGAACCATGTGCTCCCCACCGGGGGCTGCGCCTGCCACTCGTCGGGGCTGTCCGTACAGTCGTTCCTGCGCGGGATCCACGTGGTGGAGTACGACCGGCCGGCCCTGGCCGAGGCCACCGGCCTGGTCGTGACCCTTTCCGAGGCCGAGGATCTGCCCGCCCACGGAGCCGCCCTCAAGGCCCGCTTCGACTGGGGGATCCCGCAATGACCTTTTCAGCCGAGCGAGCAGGACGATGAACACAGATCTCCCGATCCGCGAGGATCTGCGCGGCCGTGATCCGTACGGCGCGCCCCAGCTGGACGTGCCGGTGCGGCTCAACACCAACGAGAATCCGCACCCGCCGTCACCGCGGCTCGTACAGGCGCTGGCCGAGGCGGTCGCGGCTGTCGCCGGCCGTCTCAACCGCTACCCGGACCGTGACGCGGTCGAGCTGCGCAAGGACCTCGCGGACTATCTCGGTCATGGGATCACCGCGCGACAGGTGTGGGCCGCCAACGGCTCCAACGAGATCATCCAGCAGATCCTGCAGGCGTTCGGCGGGCCGGGCCGCAGTGCCCTCGGCTTCGAGCCGTCCTACTCCATGCACCCGACGATCACCCATGTGTCCGGGACCCGCTGGATCGACGCGGAACGGTCCGCCGACTTCGGCATCGATCCGCGATCCGCGATCAAAGCGATCGAGCAGCACCGCCCGGACGTGGTGTTCCTGACCTCACCGAACAACCCGACCGGCACGGCGCTGCCGCCGGCCGTGATCCAGGAGATCCTGGCGGTCGCATCCGGCATGGTGGTGGTCGACGAGGCTTATGCCGAGTTCCGCCGGGAGGGCACGCCCTCGGCGCTGTCCCTCCTCCCCGGCAACCGTCGCCTGATCGTCACACGGACCATGTCCAAGGCGTTCGCCATGGCCGGCACGCGGGTGGGTTACCTCGCGGCCGACCCGGAGGTCGTGGAGGCGCTGCTGCTGGTACGGCTGCCCTACCACCTGTCGGCGATCACCCAGGTGGTGGCGCGCACCGCGCTGGCGCACGGCGACGAACTCCTCGGTGCCGTCGAGGCCCTCCGCCAGGAGCGCGACGGCCTGATGGAATGGCTGCGTGCCGAGGGCTTCACCGCCCCCGAGTCCGACGCCAACTTCGTGCTGTTCGGCAAGTTCGCCGACCGCGGGCGCGTCTGGCAGGGCCTGCTCGACAGGGGCGTGCTCGTACGGGAGGTGGGGCCGCCGGAGTGGCTGCGTGTCACCGTCGGGCTGCCGGAGGAGATGGCGGCGTTCCGGACCGCCCTTACCGAAGTGATGGCCGAAGTGATGGGGGAGATCGCATGAGCAGGACCGGACGGGTCCAGCGGGGAACCAAGGAGACGCAGGTCCTCGTCGAGCTCGACCTCGACGGCACGGGGCACGTCGACGTCGCCACCGGTGTCGGGTTCTTCGACCACATGCTGACGCAGCTGGGCAAGCACGGATCCTTCGACCTCACCGTGAAGACCACCGGCGACCTGCACATCGACAGCCACCACACGATCGAGGACACCGCGATCGCGCTCGGTCAGGCTCTGCGAGAGGCCCTCGGCGACAAGGCCGGCATCCGCCGGTTCGCGAACGCCTCGGTTCCACTGGACGAGGCCCTCGCGCAGGTGACCGTGGACGTGTCGGGACGGCCCTACATCATCCACACCGAGCCCGAGGGCATGGCGCCGATGATCGGCCCGGACTACGACACGACGATGACCCGGCACATCCTCGAGTCGCTGGTCTCACACGCGCGGATCTGCCTTCACGTGCACGTCCCGTACGGCCGCAACGCCCACCACATCGTCGAGGCGCAGTTCAAGGCGCTCGCCCGGGCGTTGCGCGACGCCGTGGCCTTCGACCCCAAGGCGAACGGAGTCCCCTCCACCAAGGGGATCCTATGAACATCGCCGGTCTGGAGGCCTCGCCCCTGGTGCTGTTCCTGTTCGCCGTGGGGATCTTCTTCCTGACCGGTGTGGTGGTGTTCCTCAAGCAGGGCATCAGAGTCCTGGCCATCGTGGCGTTCATCGCAGCCGCGCTGGCCCTTACCGCGGGGGTGCTGAGGCTGTGACCGACGTCGTCGTGCTGGACTACGGGTCGGGGAATCTGCGTTCGGCCGAACGGGCCGTGGCCCGCCTGGGCGTGAACGTCACGGTCACCTCCGACAGTGACGCGGCCCTCAACGCGGACGGTCTGGTGGTTCCCGGCGTCGGGGCCTTCGCCGCCTGTATGAAGGGGCTGCGCGAGGTCCGGGGCGACTGGATCATCGATCGGCGGCTGGCCGGGGGCAGGCCGGTTCTCGGCATCTGCGTCGGCATGCAGACTCTTTTCGCCAAGGGCGTCGAACACGGCGTGACCACCGAAGGCTGCGCCGAATGGCCGGGCACCGTCGAGCGGCTCGAGGCGCCCGTGCTGCCGCACATGGGCTGGAACACCGTCCAGGCGCCGGAGGAGTCCGTGCTCTTCCGGGGGATCGACCCGGAGACACGGTTCTACTTCGTGCACTCCTACGGCGTACGGCGCTGGGAACTCGAGCCGGGACGGTTCACGCCGCCCGCGGTGACCTGGGCACAGCACGGCGACCGGTTCGTGGCGGCGGTCGAGAACGGGCCCCTGTGCGCCACACAGTTCCATCCGGAGAAGTCCGGGGACGCGGGCGCCGAACTGCTGCGCAACTGGCTGTCGACCCTCTGACCGTTGCTACGGTCGGCCGGTGAGCAAGCAACGCGCAAGACGACGCGCCGAGCGCGAGGCCGGAGCCGCGCGCCGCGCCGCGGTGGCGGCCCAGGCTCGGTCCAAGCACGCCAGGAGGCGTGAACGACGCAGGCGCCTGACAGGACTGCTCCCGCGACCGGTGCGTTACGCCAGGCAGGGCGGCATCCGGGCGCGCCGCCGGCGGAGCCAGAACGCCGCCGTCCTGGTGATCTTCCTCCTCGTACAGACGGCGGCGTGGCTCCTGCTGCCGACCTGGAGCGGGCGGTTCGCGGTCCTGGTCGTATCGGTCCTCGTCGTCCCGGTCGCGGTCACCCTGGCCTTCGACCGCCGTTCGTGACCCTTCGGCCACGTGTCCTTTTCCCGGTATGACGGGCGGGCCCGTGGCGGACCGGGTCAGGGGGCAGGTTGTCGAGACCGAGCGGGGGAACGCGGCCCTCCCCGGCCGGGAAGCGCCCGGCCGCCTCATCAAGATGGACGATCACTCGCTGGCCGGACCAACCGATCACCGTTTTCGCGGGCGCCGCGGCGCCCGCGTCCCTGCCCTGCGTGACGGCCTCGTATCCGGCGGCGGTATCTTTGTCATGCCAGGCGCCCGAACAGGGCTGCCGGCAGTGATGGCGGCCTCTGTTCCTTCGCCGGGTCCGGAGGCCGCCTCCTCATAGGTGCCGACACAAGTGGCTCTAGGCTCCGCCGAAGAGGGGCCGGGCGGCGGCACGGGCACCGGCTGGCGACCAGCGCGGCGACCAGGCTCGATAGGCTTCGGGCATGACGCTGACGCTCCTTCCCGCGGTCGATGTCGCCGACGGCCGGGCCGTACGCCTGGTCCAGGGCGAGGCCGGGACCGAGACCTCCTACGGAAACCCGCTGGACGCCGCCCTCGCTTGGCAGCGGGCGGGTGCGGAGTGGATCCACCTGGTCGACCTGGACGCCGCCTTCGGGCGCGGGTCCAACGCCGCGCTGCTCGCCGAGGTGACCGGCCGGCTCGATGTGAAGGTGGAGCTGTCCGGTGGCATCCGCGACGACGACTCGCTCGAGGCCGCATTGGCGACCGGGTGCGAGCGGGTCAACATCGGCACCGCCGCACTCGAGAACCCGGAGTGGTGCCGCAAGATCATCGGTTCGCACGGCGACAAGATCGCTGTTGGGCTCGACGTGCGGGGCACGACCCTTGCCGCCCGGGGCTGGACCGAGGAGGGCGGCGACCTGTGGGAGGTGCTGGCCCGGCTCGAGGCCGACGGCTGTCCCCGCTACGTCGTCACCGACGTCACCAAGGACGGCACGCTGCGGGGGCCCAACGTGGACCTGCTCCGGGAGGTGTGCTCCCGCACCGACCGGCCGGTGATCGCCTCAGGGGGCGTCTCGTCTCTTGAGGACCTGCGCGCGATCGCGACCCTGGTGCCGCACGGCGTCGAGGGCTCCATCGTGGGCAAGGCGCTCTATGCCGGGGCCTTCACCCTGGAAGAAGCCCTGGAGGCCGTCTCATGACAGCGCCCTCCCGGGAGGCCGGCGTCGCCGTACGGGTGATCCCGTGTCTGGACGTGGACGCGGGACGCGTGGTCAAGGGCGTGAACTTCCAGAACCTGCGCGACGCAGGCGACCCGGTCGAGCTCGCCCGGCGCTACGACGCCGAGGGCGCCGACGAGCTCACCTTCCTGGACATCACCGCCTCGAGCGCGGAACGCTCGACGATGTACGACGTCGTCAGCCGGACGGCCGAGCAGGTCTTCATCCCACTGACCGTGGGCGGCGGCGTGCGATCCGTCGATGACGTCGACCGGTTGCTGCGGGCCGGGGCCGACAAGGTCTCGGTCAACACGGCGGCGATCGCCCGTCCCGAATTCCTGCGCGAGGCGGCGCACCGGTTCGGCTCGCAGTGCGTCGTCCTGTCGGTCGACGCGCGCCGGGCTCCCGGGACCCCGTCCGGGTACGAGGTGACCACCCATGGGGGCCGTAAGGGCACCGGCCTCGACGCGATCGAGTGGGCGCGGCGCGGGCAGGAGCTCGGCGTGGGAGAGATCCTGCTCAATTCGATGGACGCCGATGGCACCAAGAACGGCTTCGACCTCGAGATGCTACGCGGGGTGCGGCGGGCCGTCACCGTGCCGGTGATCGCCAGTGGCGGGGCGGGTGCGCTCGAGCACTTCGTGCCGGCCGTGGACGCGGGTGCCGACGCGGTCCTGGCCGCCAGCGTGTTCCACTTCGGCGAGCTGCGTATCTCCGCGGTCAAGGAGTCGCTCCGGGCGGCGGGCCACCCCGTCCGCTGACCGGCGGCCGCATCGCCTGCCGGACCGGCTTCAGCGCCCGGTGCCGCGGGCCAGATGCCGGCCGATCACCATGCGCTGGATCTGGTTGGTGCCCTCGAAGATCTGCATGACCTTGGCCTCGCGCATGTACCGCTCGACGGGGTAGTCCCGCGTATAGCCGTTGCCGCCGAGCACCTGCACGGCGTCGGTGGTGACTTTCATGGCCGCGTCCGTGGCCACCAGCTTGGCGATCGAGGCGGCCCGCCCGAAGGGGAGCCCGCGGTCCTTGCGGCGGGCGGCCTCGAGATAGGTCGCCCGGGCCGACTCCACCGCGGCGGCCATGTCCGCCAGCAGGAAGGCCAGCCCCTGGTACTCGATGATCGCGTGCCCGAACTGCTCCCGCTCGCCGGCGTAGGCCACTGCCTCGTCGAGTGCCGCCTGGGCAAGGCCCACGGCGCACGCCGCGATGCCGAGCCGTCCGGAGTCGAGGGCCGACAGCGCGATGGGAAAGCCCTGACCCTCCTCGCCGAGCAGCCATTCGGCCGGCGCCCGTGCCCCGTCGAAGTGCAGCTGGGCGGTGGTCGAGCCGGTGAGGCCCATCTTGCGCTCCGCAGGGCCCGCGGTCAGTCCGGACAGCGTGCCGTCGAGCAGGAAGCAGCTGATGCCGCGGGGCCCGGCGCCGGAGGTACGGGCGAACAGGACGTAGAAGTCGGCCTCGCCGCCATGCGTGATCCACGACTTGGTCCCGTCGATGACGTAATCATCCCCGTCCGGCACGGCCCGGGTGGACAGCGCCGCCGCGTCCGATCCCGCCTGGGCCTCCGACAGCGCGTAGCCGCCGAGAAGCTCACCCGCCAGGAGTTCGGGCAGTCGCTTACGCTGCCGTTCGGAGCCATAGGCCGCGAGCGGATAGCACGACAGCGTGTGGACGCTCACCCCGACGGCGATCGACGCCCACACCGCGGCGAGCTCCTCCAGCACCTGCAGATAGACCTCGTACGGCTGGCCGCCACCGCCCTGCTCCTCCGGATAGGGGAGCCCGAGCAGTCCTGATCGGCCGAGCAACCGGAACATGTCGCGCGGAAAATCGGACTCCTCCTCGGCACGTGCCACCCGCGGCGCCAGCTCCGCGCCGGCGATCTCACGCGTCAGCGCGAGGAGATCCTCGGCTTCCGAAGACGGCAGGACGCGATCCGCGGGCATGGCGCACTCTCCTTGGTCGGCTCTTAGCGCTGTGGCCGATATCCGGCGAATCGGCGACCATGGTGCCGAGTCTACGGCGGCGCTGTTTCACGTCCGCAATACCGGACATGTCGCCCTGAGTAACGGCCACATCCACCGGGAGGAGCTTGATCATGCGTGCGATGACGGTCGTACCGCTCAAAGAAGGGTCGTTCGGGATCACAGAGGTCGCGGACCCGGTCCCCGGCGCGGGAGACCTGCTGGTCGAAGGCGTGGCGCTCGGTGTCTGCGGGACCGACCGTGAGATCGCCGCCGGCGAGTACGGATGGGCGCCGCCGGGCGAGGACCGGCTGATCCTCGGGCATGAGTCGCTCGGCCGGGTCCGTGCGGCGCCCGAGGGCAGCGGTTTCTCGCCGGGGGACCTCGTGGTCGGGATCGTCCGCAGGCCCGACCCGGACCCGTGCCCGGCGTGCGCGCGGGGCGAGTTCGACATGTGCCGCAACGGGAGGTACACGGAGCGGGGGATCAAGGAGCTGCACGGTTACGGCTCGGAGCTGTGGACAGTGGAGGCCGGCTACGCCGTACGGCTCGATCCCGAGCTGGAGCGCCTGGGCGTGCTCATGGAGCCGACCACGATCGTGGCGAAGGCCTGGGACCACATCGAGCGCATCGGATCGCGGGCCTGGTTCGGACCCCGTTCCGTCCTGGTGGTCGGACCCGGGCCCATCGGCCTGCTGGCCGCCCTGCTCGGCGTCGAGCGGGGGCTGGACGTGCACGTGCTCGGCCGGCGGGACGGCGGCCGCAAGCCCGAGCTCGTGCGCGACCTCGGCGCGACCTATCACACCGGCGGCGTGTCCGAGGCGGCCCGATCCATCGAGCCGGACATCATCATCGAGGCGACAGGTGTGCCGCAGGTGATCGTCGACACGATGGGCAGCACCGCCGCGGCCGGGATCGTCTGCCTCACCGGCGTCTCGGCCCCCGGCGACAAGGTCGAGATCGACGCAGGCGCCATCAACCGGGAGATGGTCCTCGGCAACGACGTCGTCTTCGGGTCGGTGAACGCCAACCGTCACCATTACGAGATGGCCGCCGACGCGCTCGCCAAGGCCGACCGGTCCTGGCTGGATCGGCTCATCACCCGGCGGCTGCCCCTCGACCGTGCCGCCGAGGCCCTGGAGCCGGACCGCGATGACGTGAAGGTGGTCGTCGAGCTGAACACCTGAGCCGGGGCACCGGCCCAGAGGCGAAGGACGGCTCAGAGACGGAGCGCGGCCGCGGACCGCACGTCGGGGTCCTCGGCAGCGCAGCCCCGCAGCCGGCGGATCCGCAGCAGGTTGTCCCGGTGCGGGGGCGCGATGGCGACGGCGGCCTGCCGGACCTCCTCTTCGCAATCCCACAGCCCTTCGGTGGCATAGTTCTCGGCGGTGTGGGGCGCGGTCCTGATGAGCGCGCCGAGGAGCCGCGGCCGCAGATAGGCGTATTCGGTCTCGGCCCAGACCCGCTTCAGAAGGGGGACGGAGGTGCCCGATCGCAGCCTGCCCAGTCCCTCCGCCGGCCCGGCTGCGGCGCCCCAGTTCCGTTCGCGCAGTGCGGCTCGGAGATCGTCCAGCAACGCGGGCACGTCCTCCTCGGTGCCGTGCCGGGCCAGCACCGCGATCCCGATGTCGAAACAGCCGGTCCGGTGGGCGGTCCAGACCCGGGCCCGGGGGACCGCGACCTCCCCGAGGTCGCGGATCGCCCGGGAGACCGCACCGCCATAGCGACCCGGTTCGCCGGCCAGGAGCTCTTCGGCGAGATCCAGCAGCACCGGGCTGCGCCTCCGCCCCAGTTCCAGGATCGCGGCGACGGCGGCGTCGCCGGCCAGCCTCGCCTGGTCGAGGAGCTCGGCGTCGGACCGGCCGGAGCAGTCCGGGCGGTGGGAGCAGTGCAACCGTGGCCGGCCCCCGGCGCGGCGTTCCGCCACGGCGGCGGCGATCCGGGGCTGTCGTCGTACCCAGTCCTGTACGACCGCGTTGTCGGGCTCCATGACCAGCCAGCGGAGGTCCTCGTCGTCACAGCGGGCGGCCGCGACCTCGTCCAGTCCTTGGGCGAGGGAGGGATCGCCGACCTCCGTGAGGGCGTGGAGGGCCTCATACCAGTGCGTGCCATCCTCGGCGTAGCGCCGCAAGGGCCATGCGGCGTCCCGTCGGCTCAGCCGCAACAGGTCGGCCAGGACCTCGACCGCGAGGCCGTCGCGGGACAGCTCGGTGTCGCCCTGGCCGCGGGTGCCGGCGAGATGCTCGGCGATGGGGCCGACCGGAAGCTCGAGGTCCAGCAGGAGGCGTGCGTAGAAGAGGCTGCGGGACTCCACCTGGCGATCCCAGCGTGGATCCCGCCGGACGCAGTCATAGACGAGTTCGCCGGCACCCGGCGTCTCCGCCGCCCGGCGTGCGCCGCGCCCGAGACCACGCTGCAGTTGTCCGTGCAGCGTGTCCGCTGGTTGCATCACGACCTTGTCCATGAGTGCAGGATGCGCACTCGACCACATATCGGGCAAGCCCTTTAACCCTAGCTGTGGCCGGATTCATGGTGATGGTCGCACCGGGGCCGCGGAGCGCGTCCGATCAGATGCGGCGCTGGGCGGTCCAGGAGGCATAGAGATCGGCGTAGACGCCGGGCCGCCCGACGAGCTCGTCATGCGGGCCGCGCTGGGCGACGCGGCCCTGGTGGAACACGATCACCTCGTCGGCCGCCTCGGCGGTCGACAGGCGATGCGCGATCGAGATGGCCGTACGGCCCCGGGTGAGCCCCTCGAGCGCGCGCTGGATCCGTACCTCGGTGGCCGGATCCACGGCTGAGGTCGCCTCGTCGAGCACCAGCAGGTCGGGGTCGGCGATGTAGGCCCGGGCCAGCGCGACCAGCTGGCGCTCGCCGGCCGAGAGCGACTCGCCGCGCTGGCCCACGGGAGTGTCCAGGCCGCGGGGGAGGCCCTCCAGCCAGTCGGCGAGCCCGAGCTCGGTGAGGGCCAGCGCGATATCGCCGTCGCTCGCCTCCGGCCGGCCGTAGCGGATGTTGTCGCCGAGGCCGGCGTCGAACAGGAAGCCGTCCTGCGGCACCATCACGATCCGCTCGCGGAGTGAGGAGAACCGGACCTCCTGGAGGCAGACGCCGTCCACCAGCACCCGCCCGGAGGTGGGATCCATGAGCCTGGTGAGGAGCTTGGCGAAGGTGGTCTTGCCGGAGCCGGTCTCGCCCACCACCGCGACCCGGGACCTGGGGGCGATGTCCAGGCTGACCCCGTGCAGCACGGTCGGCCCCTGCGCCCGCACCTCCCCGTCCGGCGATCCCTCGGAGCCGTCCGGATAGGCGAACGAGACCTCCTCGAACCGCACTTCGATGGGACCACGCGGCAGGTCACGCCCGCCCGGCCCCGGGTCGGCCACGTCGGGGGAGGTGTCCAGCACTCCGAGCACCCGGCGCCATCCGGCGATGGCGTTCTGCGCGTCGTTGAGCACCTCCGTGGCCACCTGCATCGGTCCGACGAACAGGGTCACCAGGAACAGGAAGGCCACCAGCCGTCCCGCGGTCAGGTGTCCGGCCACGCCGAGCAGGGTCCCCCCGACCACGACGCCGGCCGTGGCGATCGCGGCGACGAGTTCACTGGAGGGGAACGTCAGCGCCACCAGGCCCTGGGCGCGGATCTGGGCCCGCCGGTGCCGGCCGACGGCTTCGTCGACGCGCCGCACGGTGCGCTCCTCGGCGCCGTAGGCCCGGATCACCGACGCTCCGACCACGGACTCGCTGACCGCCGAGAGCAGGTCGCCGACGCGCTCCCGCACTGCCGTGTAGGCGGCCGAGATCAGGCGCTGGAAGCGGCGCAGGGCGAAGGCGAGCGGCACGAAGGACAGCCACACCAGCAGCGCGAGCGGCCAGGAGTAGATCGCCATCAGCACACTGGCCACCACGAGCTGCCCGAGCGAGACGATGATCATCAGCCCGCCGGACTGCATGAACTGGCTGATCTGGTCGACGTCGCTCGTCACGCGCGACACGAGCGCGCCCCGCCGCTCGCCGCTCTGGGTCAGCATGGACAGGTCGTGGACATGCCGGAACGCCCGTACCCGGAGCGCGGCCAGGCCGGTCTCACTGGTCTTGTAGAGGCGGACGTTCATGGCGTACGCCGACAGCGCCGTCAGCAGGACCGCCGCGGCGCACACCAGCACCGCCGCGCGAATGTAGGACAGGTCGGGCCCGCCACCGTGTGCGCCCGCGGGCCGCAGTCCCTGATCCATCGTCTGCTGCACGGCGATGGGCACCACCACGCGTCCGACTGTGGCGATCAAGGCCAGGCCAAGGGTGCCCGCCAGGCCGGCGCGGAACTCCGGGCTGAGCCGAAGGCCCCGCCGCAGCGTACTCAGCGCTCCCTCGCGCTGTGCCGCCTCGCTCAGTGTCGTCATCGCCCCGGTCCGCCCATCCGTCTGGTCCCGATCCCCCGCCGTCCCGGCCCGCTCACGTCAGTGCCCCCTCGTCCTCGGCGGCCTGCTCGGCCGCCCGCCTCTCTTCGTCGGCACGCTCGTAGGCGTTCACCAGGTCGCGATAGCCGGGCGAGCGCTCCAGCAGCTCGGCGTGCGTCCCCCGGTCGGCCACAGTTCCCTTCTGGAGATAGACGATCTCGTCCGCGAGGGCGATGGTGGCCTTGCGGTAGGCCACCACCACCACGGTGCCCGCCGCCTCCCGAAGACCTCCAAGGATCCGGGTCTCGACCTGCGGGTCGACACTCGAGGTCGCGTCGTCCAGGACGAGGAGCCGTGGCCGGCGGATCAGGGCGCGGGCGAGGGCGAGCCGCTGGCGCTGCCCGCCCGACAGCGTCGCTCCGCGCTCCCCGACCTGGGTGTCCAGGCCGTCCGGCAGCGCCGCCACGAAGCCGTCGGCCTGCGCCACGCGAAGGGCCTGCCACACCGCCTCGTCGGTCACCTCGAGCCCGAGCGCCACGTTCCCGCGGACGGTGTCGTCGAACAGGAAGGCCTGCTGCGGGACGAGCGCGGCGGTCGCCGCGACGCCGCCCTGATGTACGTCCCGAACGTCCAGGCCGTCGAGCAGGACCGTGCCGGCGGCCGGATCGACCAGCCGCACCAGCAGGCTGGTCAGGGTCGACTTGCCCGACCCGGTGGCCCCGACCACCGCGAGGGTACGGCCGGGTGCCGCGGTGAAGGTCACATCCCGCAGGACATGGACACCGTCGCCATTGGAGGTGTCGTAGCCGAACCGCACCTGCCGTACCTCGAGCTCGGCCGCCGTGCCGCCGTCGAGCGCGCTCTTGCCGTACGGCAGCGAGCCCGTGGCGTCAAGGACGCCCCGCACCCGCTCCCAGCCCACGACGCTGCGCGGAACCTCGGCCAGCACCCAGCCGAGCGCTCGGATCGGCCAGGCCAGCAGGGTGAACAGATAGGAGACGTGCACCAGGTCCCCGGCCTGGATGGCGCCCTGCTGGAGCCGTACGGAACCGATGAGGAGTACGGCGAGGACGCCCAGGTTGGGCAGCGCCTCCAGCAGCGGGTCGAACAGTCCGCGCACGCGTCCGACCGCCACGTTCGCGTCGCGCAGGTCCCCCGCTCGAGCCGCGAACCGGTCCGTCTCGGACTGCTCCCGGCCGAGGGTCTTGACGACGAGGCCGCCCTCGAAGCTCTCGTGCGCCACTTCGCTGACCTCGGCGCGCAGCTGCTGTGCCCGCGCCGCGATGGGCGACAGCCGCCGCTGATAGATCACGTTGAGTCCCGCGATGGCCGGGAAGAGCAGGAAGCCCACGACGGCCAGCGGTACGTCCGTCACCAGGATCGACAGCGCGGCGATCACTAGCATGAACACCACGCCGACCGCCATCGGCAGTGGAGCGATCGGCGCCCAGACGGCCTCGACGTCGGCGTTGGCGTTCGAGAGCAGCTGGCCGGTCGGGTGCCGGTGGTGCCAGGCCAGCGGCAGCCGGAGGTACTGCCGGGTGACGGCCTGGCGGTAGGTCGCCTGGAGCCGGTACTGCATCAGCCCGGCGAAGAACCGGCGGCCCCCCACCCCGAGCGCCTTCAGAGCCGCGACACCGATGATCGCCAGCGCGCCGCCGGTGAGCGCGCCCGCGGAGCTGTGGCCCTCGCGGAACGCCGGCAGCACGATCTGGTCCGTGGCCCAGCCGAGGACCCACGCGGTGGCCACGGTCATGGCCGCGTAGAGCGCGCTCGCCGTGACCGAGAGCGTGAAGACGCGGGGCTCCGCGCGGATGGCGACGCCCAGAACCCGCATCCCGTCCCGAAGAATGTTGGGTTTGGAGCCCTGTGTCACGTAGTCCTCCGAAAGATGCGGGTGTGGGCTGCTCATGCCTATCATCCACAGCGCCCGCGTTATTCCTCCCGGACCGGCATCCGGCCACATCCGCCGGTGGCGTCGCGCCTGTCGCCGGCTTGCCCGGAGGCTTAACATCACGGCATGACCGCCTCCCCGAACCCGTCAGCCGCCCGCCGGCCGGTCCCCGGCCCTGCCCGGGAGGAACGGCTGGCCCTGTGCGAGCTGATGTCCCGGCTCGGCCCGGGGGCGCCCACCTTGTGTGACGGCTGGACCACCGCCGACCTCGCCGCCCATCTGGTGATCCGCGAGCGCCGGCTCGACGCCGGCCCCGGAATCCTGTTCCGGCCCCTGGCCGGCTACACCGAACGGGTCCGCCGCTCAGTTAAGGACTCGACCTCATTCCCGGAGTTGCTTGACCGGATACGGCAGGGGCCGCCGAAAACCTCACTCTGGGGTCTCCCTGGCATGGACAAAGCGGGAAACTTGGTGGAGTACTTCGTCCATCACGAGGACGTCCTGCGCGCGCAGCCGGACTGGCAGGCGCGCTCACTTCCGCCACCTCTCGAGGAACTGCTGTGGCGTCGCTTGAGAATGGCCCGATTCGTCCTGCGTAAAGTGCCGATCGAGGTGACGTTGGTCGGGACGGATGGCAGGGCCATGCGGGTCAGCAAGGGCGACAGGCCGGTGCGGGTGCACGGCCGCCCGGGGGAACTGCTGCTGTGGGCGTTCGGCCGTACCGACGCGGCACGGGTGCGCTTCACCGGTGCGGCCGAAGGCCTGAAGGCCCTTGCCCACACGCCTTGGGCCCTTTAGATAGGGGCATCCCGGGTCCCGGCGCCCCTGTTGAGCCCCCGGCCGCTTACTGATGAACGGACCATTGTCAAGGGCTTTCAGGGCCCGGATTCCGGCCGGGGATTCACGGTTCTTCTGTTCCCCGCTTTAGGTGCGACCGGTGATACGGTGTGGCTGTCGGTTGCAGTCCAGGTTCTCGATCGTTTGACTCAGACGCCCGCGGACTGATGGCAGCGGGCGTTTTGGTTTTTCCGGGGCCGTGCCCGGTGGACGAGGGCGTTCCGGTGTGACCGCACTGGGCTCGCGAGGTGCGTG